>JBMFHK010000001.1:0-100204 GCA_049976865.1 Solirubrobacteraceae bacterium
TCGGCGATCGCTTCCACCGTATCGCCGGCCTGGCGGCGACGACTGCCTTGGCGACCAAACGCGCGTCGAGTCGATCTTGGTTTTGGCGAAACCCAGGTGCCTTGCTTTTGCGTCGGCGCGGGTATCCGGTGAGGCTGCGGCAGTCGCCGGTGCTGCGGTTGGCTGACGCACGGAAGGGTGCCGTCGCCCGGTCGAGTTCCGGCGGGGAGCAGACACCGGTGCGTGTCACAATCCAGGTATGACGAAGGCTGAGCTGCATGAGATGGTTGAGCGTCTTCCGGACGGCGCGGTTGATGGTGCCGCGATCCTTCTGGGTGAGATCAGTGATGGGCGGATCGACCCCGATCAGGCTTGGTTCTGGACGCGTGAGTGGCAGAAGATGGAACGCGAGGCTGACGCTGACCGTCTTGCGGGCCGCGCGAGCGGCTACGAGGGTGACGAGCAGTTCCTAGCGGCGCTGGACGAGCGAACCAAGCCGCTCGATGCCGACGCGTGAGGCGTTGGCGTCGTTCTGGCGCGACTGGGACGGGCTCACACCCCAACAACAGCGGGCGTTCCGCAACGCGGTCGCACAGTTCGTCACCGGCCTCGGCCGCGGTGAGCAACGGTTCCAACCCGCGCTTCGGGTTAAGCGCGTCCAAGGACATCCACGTATCTGGGAGATGACCTGGGCGCCAGATGGTCGAGCGACGTTCGAGTACGGACCGGAATTACATCCCGGCGAGCCGCGCGTCATCTGGCGACGGATCGGGACGCACTCGATCTTCCGCCGGCCGTAGGAAGCATCAGGCAACGCTTCGTTTCCGCGGCAATCCGATAATAGAGCCGAGCAGCCTGAGCGCAATTGCTATCGGCCGAAGCGTAAGGACGGTGATGACCGCCCGGACCGCCCGATCACTTCGAAAAAGTTGGGGGCTTCCAGGTCGGATCGTCTACGGCGTACACGTTGCGCCTGACCGGGACCTCGACAGTGGACCCATCCTGCAAGCTGACGGACTGTAATTGAATGCGATCGACCGCAAGGCCGAATATGAGCGATGCGGATGAGCCGACGGGTTGCCCGTTGAGGAGCGCCTTGGTAGGTGCGCCCGACGCTGAGCGGTACCGGCCGTCGGGGTGCGGCACAAGCATGAGAATGTCGCTTGTGCCGGCTACGACGAGCAGTTCGAGGCCTCTATCGAGCAGCACCTTGGCCGTCCGGCTCAGGGCAAAATCGGACCCGCGACCCGCCAAGAATTCAATGCCTCGGAGTTGTGCTTCGTCGATGATCGACTCAAGCGCGTCCTCGTCAAAGGTCACGTGCTGCAGAGCAGCCGGACCGACGAGCAGAGATCGTGACGTCGCCGGTGACAGACGCGCGAGATTTGAGTGCGAGAACAATCGCGACGCGTACGGCTTGGCGCCGCGCAACATCATCGGCAAGGTCGGCAACCCCGCTGCGACCAACGCGACCGGCAGCTCGCGCTGGCTGATGCGGTGATAAGCCATGCAGATCGCGGCAAGGGACGCGGCATCGAGGTTCTGCATTTCGTCGAGCGCGAACAGCCCACCGGTGTTGCCGGCGCGGGCGACCTCGCCAATCTCGACCAACAGGTCCGCCAGGTCCTGCTCGGTGTCACCGCAATCCGCCGTGCCAGCAGCAGCATCGACATCGAGCTGGATCTTGATCCCGCCAGGCCCTGCGAGCGAGAACGACTTGACGAGAGAGAACGCAGCCCTGGCACGGTCCTTCATCTTTTGACGCAGACTCATTGACCGCAGAAGCCGCGGCGCGATGCGAGCCATCGTGTTCCGGAAGTCTGCGCTGCTGCCAACCTCCTGAACACCGGTCGACACCCATTTCGCCTCCGCGGCATTGATGTCGAACTCGAGCAACAACACCGTCTTGCCCACACCACGAAGACCAGCGAAATTCATGCTTCGCTCACTCCGGCCGGCTCCCAGACGCTCCAGCCGAACCTGGAAATCCGCCAGATCCTGGTCACGGCTTGCGAGCTTTGCCGTCCGTTTGCCGGCGCCTCGGGTGTAGGGGGTCGTGCTGCGCTCGGCGGCAACGACCATGTCGTCCGAGGAAGACCTGACCATCAATGTCGCCATGAGCAAGGCTGCTCGCACGAGTCTGTCCTCGCCAAAAGCATCCCGTCGTCGCGCGTACGCAGGCGATAGTCAGCGACTCGCCTTCTTCCTGCGCGTGGCAGGGCGCTCGGCTCGGGGTCCTGGATGCGTGCGCCGACACGGATGCAGGTGCGTCGCCTCGGCGAACGCCGGGGCCAAGCGGTCGCCGCTTGAGGCTTTGGGTTATCCGGCTGTCTGCGGCTCGATGATCCTGCTGACCAGGTAGGCGTGCTTGCCGAGCTGGCGGCCGCGAGTGAAGCCGTACTGCTCAAACAGCTCCACGGTCGCGCTGAAGAGGAACCTGCCGTGCGCCCGGGGGCCGGTCGTTACCTCAGAGATCGCCTCAACGAGGCCACCGCCAAGCCCCGCGATCTGCTCGAGCGCGCCCTCGAGCGCAGCACGAGCGATCCCCTGGCCGCGGTGGCGCGGGTCGACATAGAAGCACTGAATCCGCCAGTACGGGCGTGGTGGCGGCTCCGTGTCGTAGGCGCGGCGGTGCGTGACACGCTCAAGCTCCTCCGGGTCGCCGTACTGGCACCACCCTTGAGCGCGTCCCTGCTCATCGAAGACCAGAGCGGCGTGGGCGCCGCCCTCATGGACGCGGCGGTACTTGTTGGCACGGTTCACCTCGGGATCGGTAGGCGAGAGACCCTCGGGATAGCCGCCCATGCACCAGCAACCACCGAACACCCCGTTGTTGCGCACGACCAGCTCCTCAAACGCCTCCCATGTCGCGTCGTCAAGGGGTCGTGTGCTGTAGGGCATGGAAGCAAACCGCTGCTCGCTGGGCACGTAGGTTACGCCGCGCGCATCGTTGCGCTACGTGAGCGCGAGCCGTACAAGGTGGGTGAGCTGCGACCGTGGCTGAGATGCGCGGGCTTCGACGAGAGCCGGTCCGTGACTGGATGGTCGGCTACTCGCGCGTGAAGTGGCTCCGAGAGCTACGCAGGCTCGGTGCCGAGCAAGCCTCCCAGGAGCGTCGCCGGCCACCCGATTCGCGAAGCGTTTGGTAGCCATGAGTGGTAGCCATGGGGCCTATTTTGGCCTCTCGAAGCTGCATATGAAGCGCAAAACCGCTTCATATGCAGGCATTTCGCCAGTGGGCGATACTGGGCTCGAACCAGTGACCTCCACCATGTCAAGGTGGCGCTCTCCCAGCTGAGCTAATCGCCCTGGGAGGCACAAATGTAGCGAGCGTGGCCGCCGGTTGCAGCAAGAAGGGGCGAGGGCGCGTGGATGGCGCTGGTTGGCGCGTGATCCGGCTCCAGGTTGGTCGGGTGGGCGGTCCGCCAAACGCCAAAAGCTTTCACTGATCCCTACGATCAGTGGCCCTATGGATTACGTACTTCCCAACGGTGACAAGCTCACCCTCCCTGACGGTGCGACCGGTGCTGACGCGGCCGCCGCGATCGGCGGTGGCCTCGCGCGCGCAGCGTTGGCCATCAAGGTTGATGGCGTTGTGTATGACCTGTCGCGCCCCCTGCCTGGGTACGGCGCCGGCCAGATCGAGATCATCACCGAGCGCAGCGGCACGCCGGCGCTCGAGCTGATCCGCCACGACGCCGCCCATGTGTTTGCCGAGTCAGTGACGGAGCTTTACCCGGGCGTGCAGATCTCGATCGGCCCGGCCATTGACAACGGCTTCTACTACGACATCGAGCTCCCAGCGGGCACCGTCATCACTGAGGCTGACTTCCCGGTCATTGAGGCCCGTATGCGCGAGCACATTCAGGTTGGGGAACCCTTCGTGCGCGAGGATGTGCCGGTAGCGGTCGCGCTCGACCGCTACCGGTCCGCAGGCCAGCGTTACAAGGTGGAGCTGATTGAGGATCTGGTCGCCAACGCCCCCGCTGACGTGCCGCTAACCACCGTGAGCCTCTACACCAACGGCGCGTTCACGGACCTGTGCCGCGGGCCGCACGCCCCCACCACCAAGCGGATCAAAGCCTTTAAGCTGCAGTCGGTGGCTGGCGCCTACTGGCGGGGGGACTCAAGCCGGCAGATGCTCACACGGGTCTATGGCACGGCGTTCTTCTCCAAACGAGAGCTGGACGAGCACCTCCAGCGGCTTGAGCTGGCGCGCCAGAACGATCATCGCAAGCTGGGGCGGGAGCTGGGCATGTTCGCCTTCTCAGAGGTCTCACCCGGCTCAGCGTTCTGGCTGCCGGGCGGGACAGCGGTGTTCAACGAGCTGGTCAAACTGAGCCGGGAGATGGGACGCGAGCGCGGCTACCAGGAGGTCAAGACCCCACAGATCTTTGACAGCGCGCTGTGGAAGACCAGCGGCCACTGGGACAAGTACGACGCCAACATGTTCGTCACCACATATGAGGAGCGGCAGATGGCGGTCAAGCCCATGAACTGCCCTGGCCACTGTCAGTTGTATGCGATGCAGCCCCACTCCTACCGGGACCTGCCGCTGCGGCTCTGGGAGCCGGGGTTGCTTCACCGGCGCGAGCCGAGCGGCACCCTGCACGGCCTGCTGCGGGTCCGTCACTTTGCACAGGACGACTCTCACATCTACTGCAGGGAGGACCAGATTCAGGAAGAGGTCGCAGGGGTTCTGCAGTTCGCGTTTGACACATACCGCCTGTTTGATCTGGATCTGCGCTTTGAGCTGTCCACCCGGCCTGAGAACCGGATCGGCTCCGATGAGCTGTGGGACCGCAGCGAGGCCGCCCTGCAGCGGGCGCTGGAAAGCCTTGACCTGCCCTACGCGCTCAACGAGGGTGACGGCGCTTTCTACGGTCCGAAAATCGATATGCACATGACCGACTCGCTGGGACGCTCGTGGCAGCTCGGCACCTGCCAGCTTGACTACAACATGCCTGAGCGCTTCGGCCTGCGTTACATCGGCGCCGACAACACTGAGCACCAGCCGGTGATGATCCACCGTGCGCTGATGGGCTCATATGAGCGCTTCATCGGCATCCTGCTTGAGCATTTCCGCGGGGAACTGCCGGTTTGGCTGGCGCCAGTGCAGGCGATCGTGCTGCCCATCAGCGACCGCCACAACGATTATGCGCAGTCCGTGCGCGCTCGTCTGGCGGCCGCTGATCTCCGCGTGGAACTGGATGACCGCACCGAGTCCGTGGCACGCAAGATCCGTGACGCGGAGGTGCGCAGGATCCCGTACATGCTGGTCGTCGGGGACCGCGAGCAGGAGTCCGGTGAGGTTGGTGTGCGCGAGCATCGAGCGGGCGATGTCGGGGCGGTCCCGGTGGCGGAGTTCATGCGCCGGATTCTGGATCTGACGGCCACACGTGCGCTTGGGAAGCCTCGGGAAACAATGTAGGTGCAGGGTGGGTTGGGCGTGGAACTGAACCGCCCGGCCAGCACCGTCACATTCCTGCCCGGCTGCTGCTGGCGGGGGCCTGCTGTGCCGCTGATGAGTTCCGGGGCGGCGCCTGGGGGAGTCAGAATGCACAAACTGCAGGCCCAAAAGCCAGTCTGTGCATCTGGTACCAGAGATCGCACGCCTGGGAGCAAACTGGCTCCGGGCGGTGCCAGTTTGTGCATTTGAACTCTCTTGCGGCTGCCGCCATGGCCTTGACCAGAGGCGTGGAGCTCTACACCGAGCCTGATGGGGAGATCTCCGAGCGTGGCATCGAGGTCTCCGGCAGCCAACTCGCCGTAAACAACCTCAAACCGGACCTCTTTCACGGCCAGTGCAACCAAACCATTCCCCACAACCGGATCCCTGACACCACCTCAGCGCAACGATTACTCATTACCGCCAAGATCACGGCTATACTGCTGCACGTTGATCCAGAAGCTTTATTCATCCCTGCCCGTCGCCGCTTGAAGCACGGCATTCATCAGAGCTAGTGCCGGTACCACGCAGGTTTGACCGGCGGCCGCCGGAACGCGACCAGACCAGGATCAACGATCGCATTCGTGTACCCGAGGTGAGGCTTGTCGGCGAGGACGGCAAGCAGATCGGCGTCATCAAGACGTCTGAGGCTCTCGCCTACGCGCAGGAGCGTGACCTTGATCTGGTCGAGGTTGCTCCTGAATCCCGTCCGCCGGTGTGCCGCGTCCTGGACTATTCGAAGTACAAGTATGAGCAGGCGCAGAAGCAAAAGGCCGCCCGCAAGCATCAGCAGCAGATCACGATCCGTGAGATCAAGCTCCGGCCCAAGATCGCGCAGGCTGACTACGACACCAAGAAGGGTCACATCGAGCGGTTCCTGAAGGCCAAGGACAAGGTCAAGGTCACGATCATGTTCCGTGGCCGTGAGGTGACCCACCCCGAACGTGGCTTGGCATTGCTTGAGAGGGTGGCTGGCGAGCTGGCTGAGATCGGTGTTGTGGAACAGACGCCGGTTCAGGACGGTCGCAACATGACGATGATGCTCGCGCCTTCAAAGAACGTGCTCAGCGTGGAGAGCGATCAGCCCGGCGTCGATGCTGAGAAGAAGCCGCGTCGCCAGCAGCGTGAGGAGTTGGCTGCGCTCGACGAGCTGGCCACGGGCACGTCGCCAGTGGAGGCTGCCCCGGCGGCCGTCGGTGCGCCGCCAGTCGAGGCCGTTGAGGCGACCGTTGGTGCGCCGCTGCTGCTCGAGACTGTCGCCGCCCCGGGCCGTGGCCGGGCTCGGGTCAGCAAAACTGACGGTGCAAAGTTCGCGTCCGTCAAACCAACAGCCGTGCGTTCCGCATCGGTCAAAGCGGCTGCGTCCGGCTCTGCGTCAGCCAAGTCGGTGGCCGATGCGCCCGCATCCACCAACCATGCGGCCTCCAAGACCACCTCCACCAAGGCCCGCACTAGCAGGCCGGCCTCGGCACGAACCGCTGCGGCAAAAGCCGCTGCGGCACCGGGTCCGTCCGCGTTGGACGCAGGCGAACCCGCGCCTGTCGCGCAGCCGTCGCCGGTCGTTGAGGCTGGGGCGTCTGCTGAGCCCGGCGCCACGGTGCCCACCGAATAACGGTCGTTGAGGCTGGGGCGTCTGCTGAGCCCCGCGCCACGGTGTCCACCGAAAGGCGGGCTCGGACGCTGATGGTGCTTGCCGGGCGGCCGTGGACGGTTGGCTCCTGGCTACCTTTACCAGCGTCGTATCTCTTTCACGCTTGCATCTGGTCGCGGCAACCGTAGCCGCTTTTGTTTTGGTCGCAGGCGCGACCCAGCGGTCACGTGCCCTGGCGCATCAGGCGCGTGGGGAACCACGCAACCCGCAGACCAACTGCGTGCCGGCCGGAGCCGGGTACGCTTCGCGTGCGCTCCACGACATCGACGTCTGCCGAGCTCGGGAGGGCGTGGGACAGCTGATGCTGCCCAGGAACTGGGGCACTCTGTCTCCCGTACGGCAGATGTTCGTGGTGATCAATCTTGAGCGGGTAAACCGAGGGTTGCCGCCCATTGTGGCGCTGGCGTCCGGTCTTGATCGGCTTGCGGAGGCGGGCGCGCGCACTGACGACGATCCACAACCCCCCAGGACGTTCAGTCGAGCCGGGTCAATCTGGTCCAGTGCCGGCAGCGTGCTGCTGGCAGACTATGGATGGATGTATGCGGACGGGTACGGCCCCGGAGGGCCGTTTAAGAATGTGGCTTGCACCGAGCCTGGCTCATCAGGTTGCTGGGGCCACCGCGACATCATCCTGATGCAAGGCGCGAACCTGCTGGGCGGTGGCGGCCGGGCGATCCTGCACGGCTACGCAAGCCTCGCGTTTGAGATCGCTTCGGGCTACAGCTCACGGATCGTCTTTACCTGGAAGCACGAGCTGCGCTTCTTTGCCACCCCTCCCCATAACGAGTCCAGGTGGCGTGCGGGCTAAGGGTTGCTTCCATACGCCTCGCGCTCCCCGGTGGCAGCACCGCATGTCACAGCGATCAGCGATCTGCTTTACTGCTCCAGCAGTTATGCCGAAGATGAAGACCCATTCTGGCGCCAAGAAGCGCTTCAAGCTGACTGCGACCGGCAAGGTCAAGGCACGTCACGCTTTCTCAAGTCACATCCTGGAAAAGAAGTCGCCTAAGTACAAGCGCAACCTTGCCCATCCCGTGATGCTCTCTGATCACGACGCGCCGAGGGTCAAAACCCTTCTGGGGGCCAAACACTCATGAGCCGTGTCAAGCGTTCCGTGCACGCGCGCAAGAAGCGCCGTGAAACACTGGAGATGGCCAAGGGCTTCCGGGGTGACGCCTCCCGCCGTTACCGCAAGGCCAAGGAGGCGGTTCTCAAAGCGGACCAGTACCGCTACCGTGACCGCCGCAACCGCAAGCGTGACTTCCGTCGGCTGTGGATCACGCGGATCAACGCTGCCGCCCGTTTGAACGGCATGTCCTACTCGCAGTTCATTCGCGGTGTCGGTCTGGCCGGAATAGAACTGGATCGCAAGATTCTGGCCGACATCGCCGTGCATGATGCTGATACGTTCCGACGCGTCGCAGAGCGCGCTCGTGAGGCGCTGGCTGTCGGCTGAGCACTCGCCGTACACCAGCAACGCCAAGGGCGCCGCTCCACAGGAGACGGCGCCCTTCTCATTTCTGCAATGGAACCGATGCCGATCACCAGCCCACACAATGAGAAGCTCAAGGAACTTCGCAGGCTGCGCCAGCGCCGGCGGGACCGCGAACTGTCCGGTCGCTTTGTCGCGGAGGGTGAGGATCTGCTGGTGGCCGCCGATGCGGCTGGCTGGACTGCGCTGGAACGCTTCTGCGCAGCGGGCAGCGGCCTGCCTGGGACGGAGGTTGCTCCGGAGATCCTGGCCGGTGTAAGCGAACTTGGCTCCGGAAGTCGCACCATTGCCGTTTATCAGCAGCGGTGGAGTGGCCCAGCGCAGTTGCCTTTGCCCCGGTCGGGACGGGCTGGCTTGTGGGTGTACCTGCACGGGATCAGCGATCCGGGCAACGTGGGCGCTGTCCTGCGCTCGGCTGCGGCCTTTGGTGCAGGTTGCGTGGCCTTTGGACCTGACACCGCTGATCCGTTCGGCCCCAAGGCGGTGCGGGCCAGCATGGGGGCGGTTTTCACCGTGCCGGTGCTACGCGCCACCCCACAGACTCTCCCTGGGGTGACAGTCGCGCTCGATGCCCACGGACCCGCGTCGCTTGCATCTATTGCCGCCGCACTTGGTGAGAGCGCACCGGTCTCACTGCTGGTGGGCGCAGAACGGCAGGGATTGCCACAGGAGATCCTGGCCGCGGCCGATCACGTCGCCACCATCCCGATCCTCACCGATTCACTAAACGCCGCGACCGCGGCAGCGATTGCGCTGTACGAGTTCACGCGCTCCAGGCTCAACACGTAGCATCACAGTTGCCGATGAGCTTTCAGGAACAGATCGACCAGATTGAGCGTACGGCCCGGGCTGCCGTGGTTGCGTGTGAAAGCGCTGCTGCACTTGAGGACGTGCGCGTCCAGTACCTGGGGCGCAAGGCCCAGCTGCCGAACCTGCTGCGCGGCGTGGCTGCGCTCCCTCCTGAGCAGCGCGGAGCGGTGGGCAAGGCTGCCAACGAGGCCCGCAAGCGTCTTGAGACGCTCATTGACGAGCGGGCTGGTGCACTGGCGGCGGCTGAGCTGGATGTGCGCCTGGCGCAGGATCGAGTCGATGTCACCCTGCCAGCCGACCCGCTGCCGGCGACCGGGCGGCTGCATCTGATCTCACGGACCAGACGCGAGATCGAGGATGTTTTCATCGGTCTTGGCTACACCGTCTCGGAGGGGCCGGAGGTGGAGACCGTCTACTACAACTTCGACGCGCTCAACCATGACCTCACGCACCCTGCCCGGGCATGGACAGACACGTTCTACCTGTCCGACGAGGTGCTGTTGCGCACGCACACCAGTCCCATGCAGATCCGGGCGATGCAGCAACAGCCACCACCGATCTACACGATCGTTCCCGGTCGCGTGTACAGGCGTGACTCGGATCTGACACACACGCCCCAGTTTCACCAGATCGAAGGGCTCGCCGTGGACGAAGGGATAACCCTTGCGGACCTCAAGGGGACGCTTCTGACTTTCGCCCGTGCGATCTTTGGTCCGGAACGCCAGATCCGGCTGCGTCCCCACTTCTTTCCCTTCACAGAGCCCAGCGTCGAGGTGGACGTTTCCTGCTTTAACTGTGTTGCGGGCGTGACCGCCAGGGGTGAGCGCTGCGGCATCTGCAAGGGCACGGCGTGGCTTGAGATTCTTGGGGCCGGCATGGTTGACCCAAACGTGCTTGGCCATGTGAGCGAGTACGGCTATGACCCGGAACGTGTGCAGGGGTTCGCGTTTGGGATGGGCATCGAGCGGATTGCGATGCTCAAACACGGCGTCTCAGACCTGCGGCTCTTCTATGACAACGACATCCGTTTCCTGGAGCAGTTCGCATGAGAGTGCCGGTCGAGTGGCTGCACGAGTACTGCGCGCCGCACCTTGACGTGCAAACGCTCGCGCAACGGCTGGCGTTGGCTGGCACCGCGGTTGAGCGGATCGAGCACCATGGCGTGCTTGCCAGCGAGAACTTCGTGGTCGGACATGTGCTTGAACGCCACAAGCACCCGGACGCAGACCGTCTGTCGGTGTGCATGGTGGACGTTGGTGGCTCCACCCCGGCGCAGATCATCTGCGGCGCCCCCAACGTGGCGGCCGGTCTGACGGTGGGTGTGGCCCGGCCTGGCGCCGTGATGCCAGACGGGAAGCAGCTTGGCACCGCCAGGTTACGGGGCGTCGACTCGCACGGCATGATCGTCTCTGAGCGGGAGCTTCTGATCAGTGACGAGCACACCGGGATCATGGAGCTTGCGCACGGAATCGCACCCGGGACGCCGCTGGCGGAGGTCCTGCCGATCTCAACAGATGTCCTGGTTTTGGAGATCACACCGAACCGTCCCGACTGTCTGGGCATCTACGGGGTGGCTCGTGAGGTCGCGGCAATCACCGGCGCACAGCTCAAGGCGCCACCATGGAAGTCAGACCCTGGCAGCTTCGGTGAGCTTGTCGGCATCCAGATCACCAACGAGGCTGGTATGGAACTCTGTCCGCGTTTCACCGCGCGCAGCTTTGACGGTGTCAAGGTCGGACCGAGTCCGCTGTGGATGAAGGCGCGCCTGATGGCATGCGGTCAGCGCCCGATCTCAAACGTCGTTGACGTGACCAACTATGTGATGTTGCTGACCGGCCAGCCCATGCACGCCTTTGATCAGGCGCGAGTTGCAGGCGCGCGTCTGAACATCCGCAGGGCACGCGCCGGCGAGCAGATCACGACCCTGGACGGCCAGCTACGCGCGCTGGACCCGGACGTGGTGATCATCGAGGATGCGCAGGGTCCGACTTCGATCGCAGGCGTGATGGGTGGCGCACGCTCTGAAGTGGCTGATACCACCACTTCAGTCATCAGTGAGGCTGCGACCTGGAGCGGACCAAACATCCACGACACGAGCCTCAAGCTGGGGCTGCGCAGTGAAGCGTCAAATCGCTATGAGAAGCAGTTGCAGCCCGAGCAGGCGCTCTGGGCGCAGGCTGTGGCAACCAAACTGTTCATTGAGGTGTGTGGCGCGAGCGTACGACCGGGCACCCTGGACATTGGCGGCGATGGGCCCAAACCGCTTGAAATCCATCTGCGCGACGCGCGTGTTGATGGTCTGCTCGGTGTGGCGGTGCCGCGGGAACGGTCTGCCCGCCTGCTCGCCACGCTGGGCTTTAGCGTCGTCTCGGCTGGCGACGGGCTGGACGTGACCGTGCCGGTGTTCCGCCGGGGCGACATAACACGCGAGGCGGACCTGATCGAGGAGGTAGCGCGACTTGGTGGTGTTGAGAACCTTCCGGCCACGTTGCCCGCCAGACGCGAGGCGATCGGCTCTCTGACGGATCGTCAGACGCTGCGCCGTCGCGCCGAGGATGCGCTCTGCGGCCAGGGTCTGCACGAGGTTGTCGGCTGGAGTTTCACGGGTCCAGCGATCACCAGACGGTTGCGTCATGGAGACGCGCCGAGTCCGTTGACGCTCGCCAATCCGATGTCGTCGGAGCAGTCCCAGCTGCGCACCACGCTGCTGGGCTCGTTGCTTGATGTTGCCGCCCGGAACCGTGCCCGCGGTGCCACCCAGATCAGGTTGTTTGAGTCGGGTGCGGTGTACCTGGGTGGGCTGCCGGCTAAAGGCCAGGACCGATCACGTCCGGACTCCACGCCCGTGCGCGAGCGCCATCACCTGGCGGCTGTTCTGTGCGGGCCGGTGCGCGCCCCGACATGGCGTGATCCCCGTCCGCCGGCCGCCGACTTCTTTGCGGCCAAGGGCGTGCTGGACGGGCTGGTCAAAACGCTTGGTTTGGACTGGGATCTGGGCGTGGCCGCTGCGCCGGGGCCACTGCATCCAGGACGGGCAGCAGAGGTGCGCGTGGCCGGAGAAGTGATCGGCTGGCTCGGTGAAGTCCATCCTGCAGTCACCGCCGAGTGGGAGATTGACGAGCCGGTCGCTGGGTTTGAGCTCGACCTGTCGGCGATCCAACCGGCGGCACCAGCCCAGTTCCGCGACCTGGTCAGCTTCCCCGACGTTCATGAGGACCTGGCTGTTGTGATCGGTGAGAAGGTTGCCGCCAGGCAGCTGCTTGAGGTCATTCGTCGCGCGGGCAGGCCGCTGCTTGCTGATGCGGCCGTGTTCGATGTCTACCGGGATGAACGGCGTCTGGGGGCGGGCAACGTGTCAATCGCCCTGCGTCTTACCTACCGGACGCAGGATCGCACCCTGACCGACGAGGAGGTCGCCCGTCAGCGACAGTTCATCGTCAACGCCATTGCCAGTGAGCTGCAGGGAAGGATCCGCACCGGTGACTGAGCGCCACACGGTCGCGGTGTTCGGCGCCGCCGGGTATGCAGGCTCGCTGACGGCGCGCCTGCTGATGCGTCATCCGGGTTTCGATCTCCGGTGGTTGACCGCTCGCGGTGATGTCGGACGGCGTCTGGATCACGTCTACCCGCAGCATCGTGTGCCGATGGTCCTGGAGGAGCTTGATCTTGACAGGCATGCTGACGTGCAGGCGGCAATCGTCGCCTACCCGCACGGTGCCTCTGCGCCGTTGGTCGCACAGCTGCGGAGCCGTGGCGTGAAAGTTGTCGACCTCAGTGCCGACTTCCGTCTGCGGAACGTCGCAACCTATGAGCAGTGGTACGGCGCGCACGCCGAGCCGCAGCTGTTGGCGCAGGCTGTCTACGGGCTGCCGGAGCTGTATCGCCAGCAGGTTCGCGGCGCCGACCTGGTCGCTAACCCGGGCTGCTATCCCACCGCCACGATCCTTGCGCTCGCGCCGATAGCCCGCGCCGGCCTGCTTGCCGACGTTGTGATTGACGCCAAGTCAGGGGTGTCTGGTGCAGGTCGTGGCGGCGGCGACGCGACCCACTTCGTCACCGTTGACGAGAACGTCAACGCCTACGGTGTGCCGCGTCACAGGCATACCCCTGAGATCGAGCAGGAGCTGGCGGCGCTCGGCAGCGCGGTGACGGTGACGTTCACGCCGCATCTGCTGCCGTTGGACCAGGGCGAGCTGGTTTCCTGTTATGTCACGCTCACCGACCCTGACGTCGCCACCGAGGAGATCTGGGGTCTCTACCACGAGCTTTATGACGGCGAGCGTTTCATCGAGCTCAGCGACGTGCCCGCAGGGGTCAGGGCCGTAAGGGAAACCAACATCTGCCGAATCTCGGTGCACCGTGACGAGCGAACCGGACGTGTGATCGTCTTTGGTGCCATCGACAACCTCTGGAAGGGCACGGCGTCACAGGCGGTCCAGAACCTGAATCTGATGTTCAGCCTGCCGGAGCAGACCGGAATCGAGGTGTGAGCTGATGGGCGCCGAGCCGTTTTTCAACTCGCGTTGGGTCCATACCCCTGCTGGCGTCTCGGAGGTCAATGACGATCTGCTCCCGATCGGCTTCAGAGCGGCAGGGGTTGCCTGCGGGCTGAAATCAGCCGGCAGGCTTGATCTTGGTCTGATCGTCTCAGACCTTGAGGGCACCACGAGCGCGGCGCGCTTCAGCCGCTCTGGCGCTCAGTCAGCGCCGGTGCTGCTGAACCGGGCCAGTGGCCGTCTCGACGCGCTGCGCGCGGTTGTGGTCAACTCGGGTAACGCCAACGCGGCCACCGGTGCGAAGGGGCTGGATGACGCCACGGCGATGCGCGCCGCTGCGGCTCAGATCGCCGGTGTGGAGCCAGAGTTTGTGGCGGTCGCCTCTACTGGTGTGATCGGTGTGCCGCTGCCGGTCGATCTGATCACTGACGCCGTCGCAACGATCGGGCCGGAACTGCGAGCCGATGGGGCCGGGCGGTTCGCGGAGGCGATCCGCACCACCGATGCATTCCCCAAACAGGTGACACTCGAGGTTGCGCTGGAGGCTGGCACGGTGATGCTCAGCGTTCAGGCCAAGGGCGCCGGGATGATCTCGCCGCGTTTTGCCACGTTGCTGGTGTTTGTTCAGACGGATGCGCAGATGGACAGTGATGAGGCGGCCCTGCTGCTCTCGGTGTGCACACAGCGGTCGTTTGACCGCATCAGCGTTGATGGCCAGCTGTCCACTTCGGACACGATCGTGTTACAGGCCTCTGGTGGATCTGGGGTGCGGATCGGGCCGCGCACCGATGACGAGCGAACCTTCGGCGAGGCGCTTGATGCCGCACTGTTGCAGATCGCGCTGCTGGTGGCCCGTGACGGCGAGGGCGCTCGGCGGGTGGGACGGATCGTCGTGCGCGGCGGCGATGAGCTCGGGGTGCCGCGGGTCGCGCACGCGGTAGCCGACTCTGCGCTGGTAAAGACGTCGCTCTACGGGGGGGACCCGAACTGGGGGCGGATCATCCAAGCAGTGGGCATGGCGCTACCCGACAGTGCGCCGTTGGCGGTTGACATCTCGATCGAGGGGATCGTGGTGTGCGTGAACGGCTCCTACATAGAGCATGATGCGGCGTTACTGGCCGACGCTGTCAAACGCGACGAGGTGGAGTATGAGGTGGTGCTGCCCGGCGACGGGGTGGAGGCGGTCCGCTACTTCTCTGACCTTGGGCATGAATACGTGACCATCAACGCCGACTACATGACATGAGCGGGGAACCACCGGTCAGGACGCAGCGTGACGTCGTCACACTGCTGGAGGCGCTCCCCTACATCAGGGAGTTTCATGGTCGCACGGTGGTGATCAAATACGGCGGTGCGGCAATGACGGACCCGGTGCTGAAGGAAGAGTTTGCGCGTGATGTCGCCCTGCTGAAATATGTCGGCATCAACCCGGTTATCGTCCATGGCGGCGGACCCGAGATCACCAGTTACATGCAAAGGCTTGACATGCAGGTCCAGTTCGTCGACGGACTGAGGGTTTCCGACGCTCAGACCGTCGAGCTCGCCAAAATGGTGTTGGTCGGCAAGGTCAATAAGGACATTGTGCTGTTGATCAACCGCCACGGCCAGCCGGCCGTGGGTCTTTGCGGGGATGACGGCCTGCTTTTCCGGTGCAGCCGCATGAGCGCGCCAAGCGGTCAGGACATCGGCTTTGTCGGCCACATCGACCGTGTCAACACCGGAGTTCTGCGCCACATCGGCGCTGATTACATTCCGGTTGTGGCGAGCGTCGGCGCCGACGAGCAGGGCAACTCCTACAACATCAACGCTGACGACGCGGCGGCAGCGGTGGCGCGGGCACTGGGCGCCTACAAGGTGATGTTTTTGACCGATGTGGCGGGCTGGCTGCGGGATGCGTCAGACCCGCAGAGCCTGGTTGCGGAGGCCAGCGCCTCAGAGCTGAGCGCCGCCTTGCCGGGCGTCTTTGGAGGGATGCGGCCCAAGTTGAGCGCCTGTCTGGAGGCGGTCCAGGGCGGTGTGGCCAGTGCCGTGATCGTGGACGGGCGCCTTCCTCACTCCTTGCTTCTGGAGCTGTTCACCAATGACGGCCAAGGCACGATGATCCTGCCTGATGGGGCGTCAGATGAGTGAGCGTGGCAGGTTCTCTGGCAGCGGTTTGAAACCCGCTGAGATCGCTTACCGTTGTCACGGTAACCGCTGAGGCGCAGCCGATGAGCCTTGAAGAGCTGCAGGAGCTTGAACGCCAACACGTGATCGGCACCTACGCGCGCAATCCGGTGCAGTTCGTTCGCGGAGAAGGGGTGTTGCTCTGGGACGCCGACGGCAACGAGTACCTCGACTTCCTCGCAGGGATCTCCGTGCTGAACGTCGGGCACAGTCACCCCAGGGTCATAAGTGCGATCCGCGAGCAGGCCGAACGCCTGACGCACGTCTCCAACCTGTACTACACAGAGCAGGCGATGCGGCTCTCAGATGCGCTGGCTCGCAGCTCGCTGGACGGCAAGGTGTTTCTCTGCAACTCCGGGGCCGAAGCCAACGAGGCAGCGATCAAGCTGGCCCGTCGCTGGCGGCCGGCCGGTGAGATCGTGGTGTTGCGTGACGCGTTCCACGGGCGTACCTACGGTGCCTTGTCGGCCACGCCACAGGAGGCCAAGCAGGCGCCATTTGCGCCTCTGGTACCGGGGTTTGTGGTGGTTGACAAGGATCCTGAGGCACTTGACGCCGTGGTCGGACCACAGACTGCGGCACTGCTGGTTGAGCCGATCCAGGGTGAGGGTGGAGTATTACCACTCTCCGATGAACTGCTGACGGTCGCGCGCCTGGCTTGCGACCGTGAGGGCGCAGCGTTGATCTTCGACGAAGTCCAGACCGGAATGGGGCGCACAGGGACGCTCTGGGCCTACCAGCAGACGCCGGTGATACCCGACGCCATCACCGTCGCCAAGGCGCTCGGCGGAGGATTGCCGATCGGGGCGCTGGTCACCGGTGCGCGCCTTGCCGACACTCTCAAGCTGGGAGACCACGCTTCCACCTTTGCCGGCGGGCCGGTGGTCTGCGCTGCGGCGATGGAGGCGCTGGCGCTCTGCTCCGACCCGGAGCTGCTCGCGCACGTTCTGCAGGTCGGGGAACGGTTTGCAGCAGCGCTCGCCGACCTTCCGTTTGTGGTGTCTGTCAGAGGGCGTGGCCTGCTGCTTGGTGCGCAGCTTGCTTCCGGCATCGACGCGGTCGAGATCACGCGGCGGGCGCTGCTTGAGCAACGCCTGGTGATCAACGCCACCGGCCCGTCAACGCTCAGGTTCGAGCCGCCGCTGGTGGTCAGCGAAACCCAGGTCGATGAGGCTGTGGCGCGCCTCGCGCGTTTGATGCAATGACTTTTACGGCCGTGTCGCAGGCGGACCGGCTGCTGGCGGCGCTCCGGGCTGCGCTTGACGATAGGTTTGACGTTGTGGCGGCAGACGTGGCCAGCCAGAATCGCAGCACGGTCACGCGTGTCAACGTGCTGGACCGACGACAGAAGACGGTCGCACGGTTGAGGCTAACCACGCCAGGCGTGCTGCGCGGAGCCTGGGAGGGTGAGTTCGAGGCGCGCCACGCGCGCCTCGAACTCACCCTCATGCGCGGCTACCAGACGGAATACGACCGGGTCCAACGGTTGCTGGTCGCGGCTGGCTTCAACCTTGCCGGGGCCAGCGCTGCCGTTGACGTGCCGATGCACGCCTACGAGCACGCTGACGTAGTGGTTCAGCGTGTGCTGCGCAGGCTGCTGGACGTTCAGGATGTGAACCTGCCGGGCGCGCTTGCCGACCTGGACAGCGAGTTTTTGCATGATTTGCGTGTGTCGATCCGGCGGACACGGTCAGTCCAACGTGAGCTCGGCAGGGTCTTTTTGCCAGCGGATCTTGCTCCTATGCGCTCAGGGTTCCGGTGGCTACAGAGCGTGACTGGTCCGGTGCGGGACCTGGACGTTTACGCGGCGGAGTTCCCGCAGATGGGCGGCGTCATCCCTGCGCAGATGCGTAACGGCCTGGAGCAGCTGTTGCTGTCCCTGAACGCGCGCCGCGACGCGGCCAGACTCAAAATGGAGCGCGAGCTTGTCAGCCAGCGTGCCCGGACGCTGCGGCTGGAGTGGGAGGGGGTGCTTGAGCGTCTGGTGGACGCGGACGCGGCGCAGCGCCCGGACGCGCATCGCCAGATCGGCGAGCTGACCGGCGAGCGTGTCCGCCGCGTTTACCGCCGGATGGTGAAGATGGGGGAGCGGATTGACGCTGACTCGTCGCCAGAGACCTACCACGAGTTGCGCAAGCGCGGCAAGGAGCTTCGCTACCTGCTGGAACTCTTCGCCGGGCAGCTGTTTGACCCGGAAGTGGTCCGACCGCTGTTGAGAGCGCTGAAGGGCCTTCAGGATGTGCTCGGGCGCCATCAAGACCGGGAGGTGCAGGTTGCCATGCTCACAGACTTTGCCAGGGAGATCTCTACGCGCCCTGATGCGGCGGGGACGCTGCTGGCGATTGGAGCGTTGATCGGACGGTTGCAGGCTGACGCGGCAAGCGCCCGGCTGCGGTTTGCCGAGAGCTTTACGCAGTTCTCCAGCACACGTCAGCGCGCCGTGATGCGCGGAACGTTCGGTTAGCGGGCGGTGTGTGAGATGACTATCAGCGAGCGCAGCTGGGTGCTTGCCACCTACAACATCAAGGGCGGCGTCGGCAAGACTTCCGCGGCCGTCAACCTCGCGTACCTGGCGTCCCAGGCCGGGCATAGGACGCTCATCTGGGATCTGGACCCGCAGGCGGCAGCCACCTATCTCTGCCGGGTCCGTCCGAGGGTGAAGGGCGGTGGTAATGGCCTGTTGCGTTTGCGCACCTCCGCTGCCGACCATGTCAAAGCGACCGATCATGAGAACCTGGACCTTCTGCCCGCCGACTTCTCCTATCGCCACCTGGATCTGGCGCTTGACCAGTTCAAACGGCCCGCCGGGAGGCTTGGCAAGGTGCTCGAGCCGCTCAGAGATGAGTACGATTTCATCTTTCTGGACTGCCCGCCGTCAATTTCGCTGGTCTCTGAGAGCGTGTTTGAGACCGCCGACGCGCTGCTTGTGCCGGTTATCCCGGCGACGTTGTCAGCGCGAACCTATGAGCGTTTGGAGCACCTTTCACGGCTTGGCAGGTTCGGCGCACGCCACGGCGGCGAGCGCAAGAGCGCGCGCAACAGCGCCCAGACCCGTGACACGATGATCCTTGCGTTTTTGTCCATGGTCAACGTCGGTAAACCTCTGCACATCGATCTGATCCGGCGCGTGCGCGCGCTCCCGGAACTGACGGTGCTGGGGCCTGCGATCCCTGCGGCTGACGAGATCGAGATGATGGGTGAGGAGCGCAATCCGGTAGAGGTCTTTGCTCCGGCCGGCCCCGCAGCGCTGGCCTACAGGGCGCTGTGGCGGGATATCCTGCGGCGGCTGGAGTAGGAGTTTGAGGATGCTGCCGCGGCTCTCAGACGAGACGCTGATCCGCAACCGCGCATGGGTGATGATGGGGGTCTTGGTGGTCGTGGTGGTCGGCGCCAGCCTGCTGGCCGGGCTACGCGGTCAGCCCGGTGCGCGGCCGCACGTTGCCTTCGGCAGCCTGACAACCACTCGTGGGCTGGGGCGGGGGGACGTGTTTGTCAACGGCTGGAGCGCAACCGGCGAGGGTCGGCGTATCAGGGTCGCCGCAGGGTCGCTGAAAGCCGACCCGCGGGTCGGCGTGCTGGTCGTTTTCTTCACCCCGGCCGCCGGCGAGCGTGAACGTCACCGGACGTTCACGCTCGCCGGGTCCGGAACGGTGACGCTGCTGCGGCCGCCAAACCCATTAAGTGAGGCTCTCGCCTTCGACACGACGCTGCGGTTTGTGACCGCAAACGGCCAGGCGGGCACGCTCAACCTGGCGACCCTCAGCGTCGCGCTCTCTCGCTGAGCTACCTGGGTGTGCTCACGTGACGCCACACCCGGTGGTCAACGTCGACGGCTGTCCGGCTGAGCGCGGGCACTACGCTAGGTCTGTGCCAGCAACATCTATCTCTGACCAGCAGCGGTTTGACCCCAGCTCTGTCAAATCCTTTCAGTTCACCTATCGGCAGCTTGAGGCCGACGGCACGATACGGCTCGGCTACGCGCTGGATGACATCGACTTTGAAGAGGTCATCCGGATCCCGGCGCCGAACCGCCACAACGAGGCCGCCGATCGTTTGCTCGATCTGCTGCACTGGACGGCGGGCATCAGCTACTACAAGGCGGCGGCGCCTGACCGGCTGGTATGTGAGACGGGCGCGCCTCCGGCGGCAGCGGGGGATTTGCTCACGGCGCTCTATTCGGAGGGGCTCGGGGAGTTCGCGGTGGTCAACGGTCTACCGCACCTGCCCCATCCGCAGTTTCTGCGCGCCGATCCGGACGCCGTTCTAGACCGGCGAGATGATCCCGGGTCCCTGCGTCGTCTGCTGGTACCGGTTGGCGGCGGCAAGGACAGCGCCGTGGCGATCGAGATCGCGCGCACAAGCGGCTTGGAGACGACCCTGTTTTCAGTGGGTGACGCGACGCCGATCAGAGCGACTGCGGAGGTTGCGCGGCTGCCGCGGCACCTGGCCACGCGGACGCTCGATCAGACTCTGCTTGAGCTGAACCGGGCCGGGGCGCGCAACGGCCACGTGCCGGTCACGGCGATCATCAGCGCCATTGCGCTGCTGGTTGCCGATACCCAGGGCCTGGACGCGGTTCTGCTTGCCAACGAGCGCTCCGCGTCGGCTGGCAGCCTGTTCTGGAATGGCATCGAGGTCAACCACCAGTTCGCCAAAAGCCGGCAGGCGGAGCGGCTGCTGGCGGCGGCCGTCGCTGAGATACCTGGCGCTCCGCGGATCTTCTCGATCTTACGGCCCGCTTCCGAACTTGCGATCGCCCGCGCTTTTGCCGGCAAGCTGACCGCCTATCACAGCAGTTTCACCTCCTGTAACACGGTTTTTCGGCTGGACCCGGCAACCCGCAACCGATCATGGTGCTGCAACTGCGATAAGTGCCGCTTTGTCTATCTGATCCTCGCTCCGTTCATGCCGCCGGAGCAACTGATCTCGATTTTCGGCAAGGACCTGCTTGACGACCCATCGCAATACGACGGCTTTGCACGGCTGACCGCCACCGGTGGCAGCAAGCCGTTTGAATGTGTGGGAGAGGTTGATGACAGTCTCGCCGCGATCTATCTGCTTGCGGCTGCGCCCCAGTGGCGTGATCGCACCGTCGTGCGACGCCTCGCCGAAGTGGTCCTCGGCGAGAAGCCGTTCAGCCAGGAGCGCGTTGATGCTCAGTTCGAGTTTGACGACGACCATGACATACCTGAAATGCTGATGCCGGCGGTTCATGAAGTTCTCGGAACTTGACGGCGCACGGGTGGTTCTCTGGGGTCTTGGCCGCGAGACCGCTGCTTTTACCGCCCAGCTAGAGCGGCGGCTTCCGTCAGCCCGGATCACCGCGGTCATTGACGACAGCACGCCGCCGGCGCAGGTGCGTGCCGACCTGCAAGCCGCTGAGGTGCTGGTCCGCTCGCCCGGCGTCTCGATCTACAAGCCACTGATTCAGGAGGCGCTCGCTGACCACAAGACCGTGACCACCGCCACCGGCCTGTGGCTGGCCGAGCGCCAGGGCCGCCACGTGATCGGTGTGACCGGTACCAAAGGCAAGAGCACAACCGCCACGGTTATCGCCCATCTGATCTCCCCGCTGGTGCGGACCGAGCTGGCAGGCAACATCGGTCGGCCGGTCATCGACCTACTGGACTTTGATCCGGCTGGGTGGGTGGTGCTTGAGCTCTCCAGTTACCAGATTGCGGACCTACCGGTTGGCCCGGAGGTCGCGGTGCTCACCAACCTCTCCCGCGAGCACACCGACTGGCATCGCAGCGAGCAACGTTACCGCGCGGACAAGCTGCGGATTTTTGATTTGCCGGGGGTGCGGGTCGGGGTTCGTCCGCCTGACGGCAGTGACAGCTGGTATGTGGATGGCGCCGGTGCTGTCTGCCACGCGCAGGAGCGCGTACTTGCAGCCGGACAGATCCCGTTGCGTGGTCGCCACAACGCCCAGAACGTCGCCACGGCGCTGGCTGCGATCGAAGCTGCCGGGCTGGCCCGCCCACATCTTCCAGAGGGTTTAGCGGGTTTGCAGCCGCTGCCCCATCGGCTTCAGACCGTTCACATTGAGGTGGATGGCCTGGAATGGGTGGATGACAGCATCTCCACCACGCCCGAGTCCACGATCGCTGCCATTGAGGCGTTCCCGGGCCGGTCGCTGGTCCTGATCGCGGGCGGCCAAGACCGCCGCCAGGACCATTCGCGACTGGCCGCTGTGCTGGCCGCACGCGTGGAGCCAACGAGGCTGGTCAGTCTGCCAGACACGGGTGCCCGGATCGTTGCGGCTGCAGGGGCGCGGGGTTTCGCACAAGACCGCATGCTGGCAGCCGGCGGGTTGCGGGAGGCCGTCGAGCTAGCCAGACGGGTCGCGGACCCAGGCGCGGTTGTGCTGCTTTCTCCTGCCGCACCGAGTTTCAACGCCTACCGTGACTTTGAGCAGCGCGGCGAGCACTTCGCATCGCTGGCGCGTGGCGTAGCCTTGCCGGAGTGAGCACTTTCAACCAGAGCCAGGTCACTGAGCCGGTGACCGCCAGCTACCTAGCCAATCCTGACGATGTCCATCGGGTGTTGCTGCTTTACAGCGGCGGCCTGGACACAAGCGTGATGTTGAAATGGATCCAGGATCACTACAGCGCTGAAGTGGTGGCGTTGACGGTGAATGTGGGCCAACCTGGCGAGGACTACGGCGTTGTCAAGGACAAGGCGCTCAAACTTGGTGCGGTTGACGCCCAGGTTGTGGATGCGCGTGAGGAGTTTGCCCGCGACTACATCACGCCTGCGATTAAGGCAAACGCGGTTTATGGCCTTGGTTACCCGCTCTTCACCGCGCTGGGGCGTCCGCTGATCGCCAAGCTGGCGGTGGAAATCGCCCGGCGATCCGGTTGCGACACGATCGCTCACGGTGCCACCGGCAAGGGTAACGACCAGGTCCGGATCGAATCGACGATCGCTACGGTTGCGCCCGAGCTGAAGGTGGTTGCGCCGGTGCGCACGTGGAAGATGGGGCGCGACGCGGAGGCTGCCTACGCGCGGGAGCACGGCATCCCGGTCAAGGGTGGTAGCGAGGGCGCACCGTACTCAATTGATGACAACCTTTGGGGCCGTTCCAGTGAAGGTCGCTGGATTGAGGAGCTTGGCACGGCGCCCAAAGACGATGTCTTTCAGCTCGTGACCCGGCCGGAGGAGGCCCCAGACCAGTCCGAGACGCTTGAGATCGAGTTTGAAGCGGGTGTTCCGGTCGGTCTCAACGGCGAGCGGCTTGGCCTGGTGGAGCTGCTTGAGCGTGTCGCCGAGGCAGGCTGCCGCCATGGCGTCGGGATCGTCGACCACATTGAGGATCGCATCGTCGGGTTGAAGGTGCGCGACATCTACGAAGTGCCGGCTGCGGCGATCCTGTTGCCTGCGCACGCTGAGCTAGAGCGCCTGGTCAGCACCATTCATCAGAACCAATTCAAGTCGATGCTCGACCAGAAGTGGGCCTACCTGGTGTACGCCGGTCTGTGGTGGGAGCCGCTGCGTACTGACATCGATGCCTACATGGATGCCACCAACACTTACGTGACCGGGAAGATCGGCGTGAAACTGTTCAAAGGTTCGGCGAAGGTCGTCACACGTGAGTCGCCTTATGCCGTCTACGATGCACAGCTTGCCAGCTTCTCAGAGTCGGGAGGACTGTTCAGCCAGGAGGCGTCACCGGGCTTCATAGAGCTGTGGTCGCTGCAGTCGCGGATGGCCTGGCGCGTACGGGATCGCAGGTGATTAGAGCCTTGATGCGTGCGCTCTTTGCGCGCGCTGGCCTTGAGCGGAGGCCTGGGCTTGTCCTTAGCCCGCCCAGGCCTGGTGTGGCGGTGAAGCCGGCGGCAGACGTGCAGCAAACGTGTGAGGATACGCTGGCCGATGAACGTCAGCTCAGCGGTGAGGCGCCGTCGGCTGGGGAGGCGCCGCTGGCCGGCGAAGCGCCGCTGGCGGACAGTCACGGCTCGCGCCCCACCGGACCGGCCGTGATCTCGCTGCAGCGGCTTGACCAGGCGCTGGAGCGACTGCGCGCCGAGCATTCCGCTCCGGACGAAGACGGGTCCTCGAAAACATCCGGTTGACTGCTTAGAGTGCACGGTGCATGAGCCGAGGCTGCGCACACCTTCACGTCCACTCCGAGTACTCGCTGCTGGACGGCCAAGCGAAGATCGACAAGCTCGCCGAGCAGGCGGCGGCCTTTGGCCAGGGTGCGCTGGCGTTGACCGACCACGGGGTGATGAACGGTGCCGTTGAGCTGTACAAGGCGGCTCAGAAACACGGGATCAAGCCGATCCAAGGATGTGAGGTCTACGTCACAGACGACCATGCCAAGCGTTCCAAGCGGCATCACCTGACGCTGCTGGCTGAGACCCCGGCTGGCTACCGCAACCTTGTGAAGCTCTGCTCCGCAGGCTTTCTGGAAGGGTTGCAACGCGGTTATCCGACGGTCGATGCCGAACTGATGTCCCGTTACAGCCAGGGAATCATCGCCTTCACTGGGTGCCTGGCGTCACGGGTCACATCGGCCTTGGCGGAGGGACGTGAGCAGGATGCGCGAGCCGGCGCGGACGAGCTAATCCAGATCTACGGTGCCGACAACGTCTACTTCGAGATCCAGAACAACGGTATTCCCGAACAGGACCGCGCCAACGAGGGGATCGTTCGCCTGGCGCACGAGTACGGCCGGCCCCTGGTTGCCACCGGTGATGTCCACTACCTGCGTCGTGAGGATTACGACAGCCATGAGGCGCTGTTGTGTGTGCAAACCGGCTCACAGCTGTCTGATCCAAGACGCATGAGCTTTGCCACCAACGAGTTCTATCTGCGTTCCAGCGAGGAGATGGCTGAGAAGTTCGCGCGCTGGCCGGAAGCGCTCGCCTCCACGCTGGAGGTCGCGGAGCGCTGCAACGTTGAGATCGAACTCGGTAAGCAGCTGATCCCGCGCTTTGAGTGCCCGGACGGCATCCCGGAGCGCGCCTACCTCAGACGCCTGGTCATGGATGGCTTGAGCTGGCGGTTTGGCGACCCGGTACCCGGCCAGGCCATCCAGCGCGCGGAGTATGAGCTTGACGTTATTGAACGGATGGGGTACAGCGGATACTTCCTGATCGTTTGGGATTTCATCAAATACGCGCGTGACCATGGCATCCCGGTTGGTCCGGGCCGCGGCTCGGCGGCGGGTTCGCTGGTTGCCTATGCGCTGCGCATCACTGACCTTGATCCGCTGCGTTATGACCTGCTGTTCGAGCGCTTCCTCAACCCGGAGCGCGTGTCGATGCCGGACATTGATGTTGATTTCTCAGTGCGCGGCCGTGAACAGGTGATCCAGTACGTGACCGACAAGTACGGGAAGGACTCGGTGGCGCAGATCATCACGTTCGGCAAAATGTTCCCGCGTGCTGCCACACGTGACGCGGCTCGCGTGCTCGGATATCCGTATGCGCTTGGCGACAAGCTCTCCAAGCTGATCCCCGATCCGGAGCAGGGGCGCGCTCCGAAGTTCGCTGACTGTCTGGCGCCCGGGCAGCCACTCGCAGCTGAAGTGGCCCGGGATGCCGACTCCGCGCGGATCATCGAGACAGCGCGTGGCCTTGAGGGCATCGTACGCAACTCATCGATCCATGCCGCGGCGGTGGTGATCGCGCCACAGCCGCTGACCGAGCTTGTCCCGGTGCAGCTGGCGGACGCGCGCAAGACGGACGAGCACGGCAACAAGGTCTACCGGACCGTCACCCAGTTCTCAATGAAGCCAGTTGAGGAGATGGGCCTTTTGAAGATGGACTTCCTGGGGCTTCGCAACCTGGATGTCATTGAGGACGCGCTCGACATCGTCGAGCGCTCCACTGGTGTGCGCCCGGACATCACGACGCTGCCGCTGGACGACACAAAAACCTACGAGATGCTTGCCAGTGGTGAGTCGGTCGGGGTGTTCCAGTTTGAGTCTGAGGGGATGCGGGACGCGCTTAAGCTGGTTCGGCCCAGCGAGTTTGATGACCTTGTAGCGCTCGTCGCGTTGTATCGGCCTGGGGCGATGGCCCAGATCGGTGCCTACGCACGCGGTAAGCAGGATCCGGACTCGATCGACTACAAGGACGAGCGGCTACGCCCGATTCTTCAGTCCACCAAGGGCGTGATCCTCTATCAGGAACAGGCGATGATGATCGCTCGTCAGCTGGCGGGGTTCAGTGGCGCCAAGGCGGATGATTTGCGTAAGGCGATCGGTAAAAAGAATCGTCAGGCCATGGCCAAGCTCAAGCCCGAGTTTGTGGAGGGCTGCAGAGCGTCCGGTACCAGCCAGAGCGTGATCGACTTTCTCTGGACGACCAACGAAAAGTCCGCTGACTATTCGTTCAACAAATCCCACGCGGCGTGTTACGCGTTGATCTCATATCGGACGGCCTGGCTGCGCGCCAACTATCCGGCTGAGTACATGGCGGCACTGGTCTCCTCGGTGATGGACACCAAAGACAAGGTGCCGTTTTTTGTCGCTCAGGCCGAGCAGATGGGTATTGAGGTACTGCCACCGGACGTGAACCTCTCAGACCACCGTTTCGTTGTGGTGGACGGCAACATCCGCTTCGGTTTGGATGCCGTCAAAGGGGTCGGTTACGCGGCGGTGGAGGCGATCAAGGTGGCGCGCGAGAAGGGACCGTTCATCGATCTCTTTGACTTCTGTGAACGGATTGACAGCCGGTCCGTGAACCGTAAGGCAATTGAGGCGCTGGTCAAGTGTGGGGCGTTTGGTTCAACGGGCGATACGCGCATGGGGATGCTGGCTGTGCTTGAGCAGGCTCAGACTGCCGGACAGAAGGCTCAAGCGGACGCCGTTTCAGGACAGGGCTCGATATTTGATCTTGGCGTGGATCTGGGTAGCGGGGGTGCTCCCGGTGCGCCGGCGCGGCCCAGTCATGCTCCGATCCCTGCCGGTGAGTTTGAGCAGAAGGAGCTCTTGGCGATGGAGAAGGAGTCGATCGGACTCTACATCTCAACACATCCGCTCAGAGAGCTTGGCGCTGCGATGAGCGCACGGACCGACCTTGGTCTCGCGCAGCTTGCGCAGTGTCGTGACGGTGACCGGGTCACCGTCGGAGGGATGCTTGGCCAGATCAAGCGGTTGCGCACCAAGAAGGGCAACCCGATGGCGTTCGCCTCCCTGGAAGATCTCAGCGGTTCCGCCGAGCTGGTGATCTTCGCGGAGGTGCTGGAGGAGGCTGGCGATGCGGCCCAGCAGGATGCTGTCGTGCTGGTCAAGGGCAAGGTTGACCACAAGGACGCGTCCCGGACTTCTGTGGTGGTCTCGTCTATCGAACGTTTCGAGCCAAGCGATGAGGAGTTGGCGCGAGCCGAGCAGCAGACGGTGCAACCGCCACCGGAACTGGTCCGTATCCGCTTGGACGCGGCAGCGGTGCAGCCCGATGTCATCGAGGATCTGCGTGATTTGCTGGTGAGCTTCCCCGGTGACGCTGGGGTGGTTGTTGAGCTTGCCGGCGCTGCAGGACCGCGGCACCTGAAACTGGGTGACACCTTTAGGGTGCAGCGCAGCGCAGGGCTTTACGCGGAGCTCAGCCAGCTGCTCGGCTCAGCGCTGCTGCCGGCGGCCGCTGCATCGGGCACGGAAAGCGTCACGGCCTAGCTGCCTGTCGCCGTGTCTGTCGCAGCGTCAGGCGCGACAGGGCGCTTAGCTGCGCTTAGAGCGCTTCCGTCAGCCTCAGTGGTCGTATGAGGCACGACAGATATCAGCGGCGACGGCTCCTGCTTGTGCTGTCGGCTGGAGCTGCTCTCGCAGCTTTTTTAGTTTTGGTCAATCAGCTGGGCACGCGTGACCGCGGCGCTCACTCGCTCCCAGAGGCGATTAACCGGTCTGCGTTCAGTCCTGGAGCGTGCGTCGCTTACCCGCCTACGCACAGGGCGCGCGACAAAACTGTGTTTGTTGATGCTGGTCACGGCGGTATTGACCCGGGCGGCACCGGCGTGACAGCTAGCGGGCGCGTGATCACAGAGGCGCCGGTGAACCTTGACGTGGAGCTTGACGTCATGCGGCTGCTGACCGCCGACGGGTTTCGGGTGGTCGTCTCCCGCACTCGCAATGAGTCGGTGGTGCGGCTGACCAAACAGGATGTATTTGACGGCACGCTGAGTGCCGAGGGCGTTCACAACGATGTTGCTGCTCGCGACATCTGCGCCAATCTCGCACGTGCCAGCATCCTGGTCGGCATCTACATGGACGCGGGTGGCAGCTACGAGGCGGGTGCTGTCGCCGGCTACGATCCGGACCGGTCGTTTGCTCGCGCCAATTTCCGTTTGGCCACCCTGCTGGAGCGTGACGTGCTGGCTGCGATGAACGCGCGAGGCTGGCAGATCCCTGACGGCGGCGTGCAAACTGACAGCGGGCTTGGCTCGGTTAGCGTAGTGGGGACCAGTCTGGCGTCAAAGGCCGCGGCCTACGATCATCTGATGCTGCTTGGCCCGGCCGATCCGGGGTTTTTCTCGACGCCGAGCAGAATGCCTGGCGCGGTGATCGAGCCGCTGTTTTTGACCGATCCGTTCGAGGGCTCTATCGCTGCCAGCGCAGTCGGGCAGCACGTCATTGCGGCTGGTATCGCCCACGCCGTGGAGCAGTACTTTGCGCGCCGGCGTAGGCGGGTGACCTGAGTCAGCGTTCAGCCTTGGACCCGGGGTTGCTTCCAGCCGCCGTAGCCGACGAGAAGCCGCTCAGCGTGATCAGGTCCCCACGTGCCTGGCGCGTAGGGCAGTACCGGGGATGGATTTTCAAGCAGGGGGGCCAGTACCCGCCAGCTCTCCTCGACGCTGTCCTGGCGGGTGAACGCTGTTGAATGACCTTGGATCGCTGCCCGCAGAAGCACCTCGTAGGGCGTCGCGCCCTCGCCGCCCTCTTCGCGGAACTCCATGTCAAGGTGGATGTCCGATGCGTGTTTGCGGTCGGCTCGCATCGCGTCCAGGACGAACTGAAAGCCGGGGTTGGGATCGATCTTGACGACGATCTGGCCGGGCTCTGGGCGACGGGAGCCGGTTGGCAAAAACGCGACCTTCGGTGGGTGCTTGAAGACGAGCCGTACCTCGGTCTGTTTGAAAGGCATGCGTTTACCGGTGCGAATGAAGAACGGCACACCCGCCCATCGCCAATTGTCAATCTCCAAGCGCAGTGCTGCATAGGTTTCGGTATGTGACTGCGGGTTCACGCCGGGTACATTGTGGTAGCCCTCGTACTGCCCGCGGACATAGTGGTGAGGATCTGCGTCGCTCATCGAACGCAACACCGCGAACTTCGCGTCTTTTAGCGTCTCCGCGTCGCCGCCTGCCGGCGGTTCCATCGCAACCGCGCAGACAACCTGTAACAGGTGGTTGACCACGACGTCACGCAGAGCGCCGACCGGGTCGTAAAAACTGCCACGGTCCTCGACGCCAACTGATTCCGCCATTGTGATCTGTACCGAGGAGACGTAGTTGCGGTTCCAGATCGGCTCGATCGTCGTGTTGGCAAAGCGCAGGTAGAGAATCTCCTGGATTGCCATTTTGCCCAGGAAGTGATCGATGCGGTAAAGCTGAGACTCATCCAGATACTGGTGCAGGGCGGCTGCCAGTTTGCGGGCCGACGCCAGATCGTGGCCAAACGGCTTTTCAACCGCCACACGGTTGCCGCCGGCCAGCAGGCCGGCGGCATGGAGCCCGGAAACCACCCCTTCAAACAGTGACGGCGGGATCTCCAGGTAGAAGGTCGGGTGGCTGTTTGCGCCGAGCGCGCGCTTCAGTGCCGTGTAGGTTGACCTGGCGCCAAAGTCGCCGCCTATGTAGTGCAGACGGTCGGCAAAACGATCAAAAATGGCTTCGTCGAGCTTCTCTCCAGCCTCCTGGATTGACGCTCGCGCGTGCTGGACGAGTTGAGCAACGCTCCAATCCTGAATGGCCACGCCAAAGATCGGCTGGTTCAGCAGCCCGCGCGCTTCGAGCCGGTACAGCGAGCGGAACGTCATCTTCTCTGCCAAATCGCCGGTGATTCCAAAGATCACCAGGGCGTCGGCTTCGTGTGGATCTGTTGAAGTCACGGTCATCAACCCTAGCTGCTGGCTCGTATCATTTGCCACCGTTCACGGAGGGCTCGCACGAAGCTGATGTCGGCAGCCGTGACCAGGCCGCCCTGTCCACTACCGGTTTCAATGACCACGGGCATGTCCTCAAACCGCGGTTCGGAAAGAAACACGCCCAAGCCCGTCTCGCCTAGCTCGCCTGTTCCAGGGGCGGCATGGCGGTCGCGGTTTGAGCCGAGCGCGGTCAAGGAGTCGTTGAGATGGATTGAATGTAGTCGCGTGAGCCCAACCGCACGGTCGCAGGCGGCCAGGGTTGCATCCAGGCTCGCGACGGTGCGGATGTCATAACCGGATGCCAGCAGATGACAGGAGTCCAGGCACATGCCGAGACGATCGCTTCCCCCGGACGCCTCGATGAGCGCGGCGAGCTCCTCAAAAGAGCGTCCCAGCGTGCCACCCGCCCCGGCAGTGTTTTCCAGGTGCAGTCCGCAGCTTTCTGTTTGGTCAAGCGCTGCTCTGATCACCTCGCCTGCCCGTGCGATCGCCGCCCCGACATCGCCGGTCTTCGCGGAGCCCGGGTGCAGTACCACGCCGTCGGCTCCGATCGCATCGCCGACGCGCAGCGAATGCGTCAGCGATGCCAGCGACTTCTGACGAATGTCGGGATCGTCGGAGGCACAGTTCAGAAGGTAAACGGCGTGGATCAGGACCGCTCGGATCTGACTGTTGTCGCGGGCCTCGCGGAACGCCGCAAAATCCTCTTCGCTGTACTGCGTGGGTCGCCACATTCGTGGCGACTGATTGAAGATCTGTATCGACTGTGCGCCTATCTCGGCGCCGCGCGCGATCGCCTTGTGCAGGCCTCCCGCGGGTGAGACATGCGCGCCGATCAGCATCTGGGTGCACCGGCGGGCGTCTGGTGTCTAGGATGGGCTGCTCTAACCATGCGTGTTCGTTTTGCTCCTTCTCCCACGGGTGCGCTCCACATCGGTGGAGCGCGCGCGGCGCTGTACAACTGGTTGCTTGCTCGCGGGCCAGGTGAGGGTGGTGACGGCTCACCGGGTGCGTTTATCCTACGGATCGAAGATACTGACCGCGAGCGCTCCACCGAACAGAACATCGACCAGATCCTGGATGCGCTTCGCTGGCTGCGCTTGGACTGGGACGAGGGTCCCATCTCGCAGGTTGGCAACAGTGGGCGCCACCATCAGGTGCTGGCAGGGCTGCTTGCTGACGGCCATGCCTATCACTCAAACGCCACTGCGGAGGATGTCAAGGCTTATAAGCTCAAACATGGCGCCGAGCGCGGTTTCAGGGGCGAGCCGGAAGCTGACGGGGCGGTGCGTCTACGCGTCCCCGACGAGGGGCGCACATCGTTTGTGGATCTGGTTCGCGGCGAGGTCAGTTTCCTGAACGCCAACCTGGACGATCCCGTGATCGCCCGTGCCGATGGATCGGTGCTCTACAACTTCGCCGTTGCGATCGATGATCTGGACGAGCGGATTACGCACGTGGTGCGCGGCGAGGACCACATCTCCAACACGCCCAAGCAGCTTTTGGTGTTCGCCGCGCTGGGCGTGGCACCGCCGCGTTACGCGCATCTGCCGCTGTTGCACGGACCGGACGGCCGGAAGCTCTCAAAACGGCATGGCGCGGCATCCGTCCAGGAACTGCGGGATCGCGGCTACCTGCCGGAAGCTGTGAACAACTACATCGCGTTGCTCGGTACCGGCTTTGCTGCTGATGAGGAGTTTTTCACCATGGATGAGATGGCTGCGCGCTTCCGTCTGGACCGCGTGTCGCGCAGCCCCGCCGTCTTTGACGAACAGAAGCTGCGCCACATCAACGGGTTGCATCTGCGGGCTCTGAGCGTCGAGGAGTTGACTGACCGTCTGGAGCGGTTCACCGGTCGGGCCGGGTTGCGCGTCGCAGTTGAGATCTCACGCGAGAAGATCCAGACGCTTGCCGACTTCTGGCCGCTGGCGGGCTTTTTGTTTGATGGCCCCGCTGATGATCCCAAAGCTTTTGCCAAGGTGATCGGCACCGGTGACGGACAGACCGCGCTGCGCCAAGCACGTGAGGTGCTCGCCGGAGTTGATCCGTTCACGGTGGCCGAGATCGAGGCGGCACTACGAGGGCTGGTGCAGCAGACCGGTCGTCGGTCCGGACAGGTCTTTCAGCCTGTGCGGGTGGCTATCGCAGGCACCACCGTGTCACCGGGGATCTTTGAGACCGTCGCACTTTTGGGCAAACAGCGCACGCTCGAACTGATAGACGCGGCTCTGGCTCGCTGCGCTGGCTAGTTTCGATGCGGCCCTGGTGGGGGTGACTCTGGCTGGCCGCCGAGTCCGTTCCGGCAGGCGTGAGCGTGCGTATGAGCAGGCGCCGGCGAGGCTAAACATCCGTCGCAGAGTTGCCGATAGGACACAAGCGACCGTGTCTGTCGCATGCCAATCCCAGGTCAAAGGTTCAAGTGCCGACCACTACTGCCCCCATCAGCCGGCCAACAGACGCTCGCGTCCGCAGGGGCTCTGGGCACAATGAAGGCCAGGGTCGGCGTCTGACCGCGGCGTTTGAGGCGCTGGACGCGTATCCGGTCCTGGCCCAGGCCCGAGTTCGTGTGGCGTCCCTGTTTGACGATGGGGCGCCGCAGGTGTCAGATCTGGTCAGCGCCGTGGAGGGGGATGTGTCGCTGACCATCACGGTGCTGCGGCTTGCCAACCAGGTCGACGGCTTGACACGCGGCCATGTGGACAACGTGGTGCGGGCGGTGGGCATCCTGACCCCCATGGGTGTCCTGGCGGTCGCCAACCGCGCCCGGACCTACGATTTCTTTGAGCGGACCGAGGGCTGGCAGACGGTTCCGGACCGGTTCCGCCTGCATGGTGTGGCCACGCAGCGGGCGGCCGCTCGGGTCGCCGCGGAGATCGACTTTGAGGCGCGCGACAGGCTGATGGTCTCAGCGTTGCTTCACGATGTCGGCAAGCTGGTGCTGATGCACGCCTACCCCGGTTATCTCCGCGACATCCATGAGGATGCTCGCACACCGGAGGAGCGCCTGCAGCGAGAGCGGCGCGAGTTGGGCGTGGACCACGCGCTCGTGGGCGGGGTCATCGCGCGACGCTGGGGCCTGCCGGCACAGCTTGCTCACGCGCTTGAGGCACATCACAACAGTGAAGCGGACGGGGAGGCGGCGATCCTGCGGCTCGCCGACATGCTTGCGCACTACACCGTGGGCGAGCCGGTGTCCCCGCCGGATCTCTCAAGGGCGGCGCGTGCGGTTCATCTGCAGCCCGCGCAACTGCGCGAGATCATGTATGAGATGCCACAGTCTCCGGCTGTCGGCCGGTCCCGCCAGGTTGATCCCTGTCCGCTCTCCGCTCGCGAGCTGGACGTGCTCAAACGTCTTGCCAAGGGCATGGTCTACAAGCAGATCGCCTCTGAGCTCGGTCTCTCCACAAGCACTGTGCGCACGCATCTTCACAACGTGTACGGGAAGTCGGGTGCGATGGATCGCGCCCAGGCGGTGCTCATCGCGACCCAGCGCGGCTGGATCTGAGCGGCGCCAGCAGAAACCCTTGGACTCCCGACCGCCCGCAAATCTCTCTTGGTGTCAGGCGCGTGTGGCAGGGCTCTGCAACCTTGCGGTGGAGAGCAGTTCCGGCTGGTCGCCAGTCATCGCTTCAGATGCGGAAGATCGAGACGCCGCCGGGAACGGATTCGCCGACCAGTATGATGCCACCGATCAAAGTCATGATCGCCGCAGCCTTCCAAAGCCTGTGATCCTTTGACAGCGCGACCAGCGGCATCGTCAGCATCATGTACCAGGGCAGGAGTGTCCAGGCAGTTGCCAGCACCGTGAGGCTTGCCCAAGCTGCCGCCTCAATCCAGTCCAGCCGCTGTGTCCAGACGCGCCACATCAACCACAAGATGATTCCGAGGGTGACCACGTCCAGGCCGTATCTGGCCGCCAGTGGGGTATAGCCCAAAAAAATCGTGAAGAAAAAGCCGGGGACGCTTTGCCAGGAGCCTTCCGCCTGGGTGATGCTCAGCGTGTTGAACATCTGGAAGGCGCCGAACCCAAAGAAAACCATACTGGCGACAAGGGAGAGCATGCTGGCGGCTGCGATCCCGGCGATTAAACGCTTGCGGCGTTCCGGTGTCCGGGATCCCAGGTCTGAGAGAACGGCAAACGGCATGACCACGCCGCCCGTGAGCTTGATCGCCATGCTGGTTGCCATGAGCGCGCCGGCCGGCCGGTCACGTCCGACCAGCACCGCGTAGACGCCAGCCACCATGAACCAGAGCATCAGGCTGTCGTTGTGCCCGCCACCGACGCCTGAGATGATCACCAGTGGGTTGAGGCCAACTAGCGCCAGCGCCCGGGTCTGGCTTACACCTCGCAGTGCGGCGCTTTTCCATACCAGCCAGAGCGTGCCGACGATGCACAACCCTCCGACCAGCTTGAAAGTCAGCTCACTGATCGGCACCGACAGCCAGGCCATCGGTCCGGTGAGTAACGTGAACAACGGCCCGTAGTCGGTTGGCGTCTGAATCCAGGATGCCCCTATGAACTGGTACACGGGGTCCAGTGAAATGGCAAACGGCCCGTGTGTGTACGGATTGACGTGATAGATCACGAACATCCGTGCGTAGGCCTCGTAGCTGAACATGTCCGTGGAGAACAGCGGGGGCGCAAGTGTTGCGGCCACCGTGACTATCGCCACGGACCAGATCAACGTGCGCCTGGAGACTCGATCGCTGTAGCCGACAGCGATCAGATACACGACCGGCAGCAGTCCGATGATCGGCAGCACCTCAAAGGTAAGCAGCCGGAAGCTGATCAGGTTGAAGATGCCGCCCATGCCGACGGTGTTCAGCGGGCGGATTGATTGTGGGACCAGGTCGATCGTCCGTGCGGCTACGACGCACAGCACGAGGGTCAGCAGCGGGACTGTTGCGACCACCGCTGACTGGCGCCACACGAGCATGCGGGACGCGGTTCTTCTGCCGCGTCGTGGCGAGCCTGACCTGTCAGTGAGTTCCAGCGCACCGCCTTCGGCGCCAGCTCCGACCGAGGCCTCGACGCTCACCTCTACGAGCCTTTCGTCTCTTTGGCTGGCTTTGCGGGCGCTGTCATGAGCGTGCCAGCTGTCGGGCCTTCGTCCGGCGCAATCTGAGGACCAGCGCCAGCGCTTCCAGGGCGATCATGAAGGACATTTTGCTTTGGCCGGCGGTGCGGTCAGCAAAGACGATCGGGACCTCCCGGACTTTGAATCCGGCCTGCAGAGCGCGGTAGGTCAGCTCGATTTGAAACACGTAGCCGTCCGCGCGGAGAGAGTTAAGATTGATCGTCTCCAGGACGCTGCTGTGGATGCACTTGAATCCGCCGGTGAGATCCCGGACTGGGACGCGCAGCACGGTCCTTGCGTAGGTGCTTCCTCCGCGGCTGATAAGCCGTCGCATGAGACCCCAGTTCTGTACCGCACCACCGCGAACGTAGCGTGATCCGAGCACTAGGTCTGCTTCTTGCGCAGCGGCGACCAGGTCCTTGAGATAGCCTGGGTGATGGGAGAAGTCCGCATCCATTTGGATGACCATCTCCGCACCGTTGGCGAGTGCTTGCTGGAAACCTGCAATGTAGGCGCGTCCGAGTCCCTGTTTGTCCGGCCGGTTGAGAATCTCGACGTGCTCATTGGTGGCAGCGAGCTGATTGGCCAGCTTGCGCGTGCCGTCCGTAGAGTTGTCATCGACGATCAGGATCCGGTAGTCGCTGCCGGTGATCGCGGCCATCTCTGTGCTGACCGCGTCTACGATCGGCTCAATGTTCTCAGCCTCGTTGTAGGTCGGAATAACAACCCAGATCCGTGCGCTCATTGGCGACCAGCGTAAACCGAAATGTGAACGGCTGCTTAGCGAAGGACGTGCGCCCTAAGCACAATACTGATAACTTAGTGTCCGAGGCTTGGGTTATGGTTGTCGCGTGCCTCGGTCTGGTTGGGTCAAGCCGGTCAGTGATCAGCGTTTGTCGGATCACATCTCGATTGGTGTTCTGACACGGGTGTTCCCGTCGGAGCTGGTCGACGCGGTGATCTTGGAGGCGGGGCGTGTTGAGCGCCGGTCGCGGTTGTTGCCGGCGCGGGTGGTCGTGTACTACGTGTTGGCGATGGCGTTGTTCGCGGACTCGTCGTATGAGGAGGTGATGCGTCAGCTGGTGGAGGGGCTCTCGTGGACGTCTGATTGGCAGCGGACGTGGGAGGTGCCGAGCCGGGTAGCGATCGCGAAGGCACGTCAGCGGCTGGGACGCGAGCCGCTTGAGCTGCTGTTCGCGGCGGTCGCCTCACCGCTGGCGGGGCAGGCCACGCGCGGGGCGTTCTACCGCGGGCTGAGGCTGATGAGCGTCGACGGGACGTGCCTGGATTTGGCTGACACACCGGAGAACGATGCGGAGTTCGGGAGGCCGGGCTCGTCGCGTCGTGTGGGTGGCGGCGCGTTCCCACAGTTGCGTATAGTCGCGCTGTCAGAGACCGGGACGCACGCGATCACGGACGCGGCGCTCGGGCCGTACCGCAGTTCGGAGAACGCGCTCGCTGATGAGCTTCTCGGGGCGCTGAAAGACGGCATGTTGTGTCTGGCCGACCGTGGCTTCTACAGCTTTGAACGGTTCGAGAACGCCCGTCGCACCGGGGCGCAGCTGCTGTGGCGGGTGAAATCGAACATGCTCCTGCCGCGCGAGCAGCAGCTCCAGGACGGGTCGTACCTGACACGCATCTACAGCTCTCAGGACGATCGGGGCGCTAAGCGCGATGGTGTCGTGATGAGGGTCGTGGAGTACGGGATCGATGATCCCGGCGTGCCTCAGGCCGAGCAGCGCTACCGGCTGCTGACAACGGTCCTTGACCCGGACGCCGCGCCCGGCTCTGAGCTCGCGAACCTCTACTCCGAGCGCTGGGAGCTTGAGGGCACGCTCGACGAGCTCAAAACCCATCAGCGTGGCCCGCGCGCGGTGCTGCGCTCAAAACACCCCGACGGTGTCTACCAGGAAGCGTACGGGTACCTGTGCACGCACTACGCGATCCGCCGGCTGATGCACGACGCTGCGCTCACCGCAGATCTCGACCCTGACCGATTGTCGTTCACCAGAAGCCTCCGCGCCGCACGCCGCTCAACCCGCTCGCACCCGGGATTTTTTCCCCCACAGCATCGCCACAGCCCACCAGCAAGCGGTCGCTGAAATCCTCGCCCAGCCACTCCCCGAACGCCGGCAACGCGCCCAGCCAAGGGTCATCAAACGCAAGATGAGCAAATGGCCGGTCAAGCGCCCCGAACACCGCGACTGGCCCCAGCCAACCAAACCGCCCGACAAAACGATCACCATCCTAGCCGCCTAAGTTATCAGTCTTGGCCCTAAGCAGGGGTTAAATGCTGGCAGCCGTCACCGCCGGATATACGCGACTCTGCCCCAGCTGGGTTCCGGTGCGAGTTCAATCGGCTCGCCGCCGCGTGTCGGCTGGATGTAGATGAAGGTGGCAGTCTTGTCGTCGAAGGTGACATTGAGTTCGCCTTCCTTGACGCGCTGGTCCAGCCAGGCGCTGCGGAAGATCAACCGACGGAGCCAATGCACCAGCGAGCGATCCGACGATCCGACCAGCTCGGTCCAGCATTCATTGACGTGTTCACCTAGGGCAGAGGCCGGATCGGTCACTTCACCGTTGACAACCAGGTTGATCAGGTCCTCGGCCTCGTCGTCGGTGACGGTGCTGTCGATGAAGCCCACGCGGCGGGCGGCCTGCTCGCAGCGCTCTTGAAAGTCACGCTCATTGAACGTGAAGCGGAGATCCCCGTACTCCAGAACGAAGTCCTCGCCCGACGCGTAGTTGTCCCGCCGATACATACCGTCGGGATCTTATGGCTGAGTCCTTTACTGGCGCAGCCTCTGAACGTGATTTTGCAGAGAACACCGGTATTTGCGGTTTTTGTCGCAAGTAGCGACCAGAACGCGAGGTGAGGGGGGGTGGTTTTGCGTCGCCCAGGCCTCTATTGCGCAGATGTCTGACCTGGCCAGCACCATTCTCCTTGTTGACGGTAACCGCGTCGCTCGGGGCAGCCTCGCCGAGCAGCTGTGTGCAGACGGGTACAACGTGCTCGAGGCAGGCGCCGGCGGCAGCGCCCTCAAGCTCTTGGAGAGCCAGTTTGTCGATGCGGCCGTGATTGACCGTGCGCTTGCCGACGGTGATGGCCTTGGACTTCTGACCGCTATCCGTGGAGCCGGCACGGTGGCCGCACGGCTCGACGTGGATTTGCCGATCATCATGACGTCGGCCGGTGCATCCTGGCTTGACCGTGTCCGAGGTCTGGAGCGCGGCTGTGATGACTATCTAGCCAGCCCGTTTCCATACCCTGAGCTGCACGCGCGTCTGGTCGCGCTACTGAGGCGGCGGGTGCGGATGGCTGTCGGTGCGAGGCTTCGGGTCGGGCCGCTTGAGGTGAACGCCCTGGCGCGCCAGGCATGGGTGGACGGTCGTGCACTGGCGCTTTCCGGCAAGGAATTCAGTTTGCTGCAGACGCTCGCTCGTGAGCCCACCAGGGTCTTCAGCCGGGAGGAGTTGATGGTGGCCGTCTGGGGTTGGGCGGGCTCAGGCCGAGCGGGCTATCGGACGCGCACGCTTGACCAGCATGCGTCACGACTGCGGCGCAAACTCGCCGTGCACGGGGTCAGCTTTGTGGTCAACGTCTGGGGGGTTGGCTACCGCTTGCTGGACATGACGCAGACGGGTGCGGTCGGAACGCTGGCGCAGGTCAGCTGAGTCCGGGTTCGGCGCGTTTGCACTCCCAGCGGTGTGCGGAGACCTGCGGTGAGCGCGGGCGAGGTTCAGATAGCCGCGTTGGCGTGGGCTTGCGTGGCAGCCGCCAAAAACCGCCTCGTGCTGGCGCCGGATAGCCGCGTTGGCGTGGGCTTGCGGCAAGTGATGGCTGCCTAAAGTCAACTGAGGTTTTGCAGGCCGGCAGGGAGTGCTGCGCTGGCGTCTGCATCTTGCGGTCTGCCGGGCACCCCTGGGTCTGTCTTCGCTGCTGTGCGGCGCCCAGCGCCGGAGCAAATCTGGCACCGGTGGGAGGATGGCTCACGAGCGCGTTGCAAAGTGGGAAGGAATGGGTTAATGTGGGGCATGCATGCAGGGACCCGGGTGGCAGGGCTCCTCCCACCCGGCCACCCGGGTCCTCCAGCTTCAGTCAGGCAGATGAATGTCCCCCACCTTTCGCGGCACCTTCGAACACACACTCGATGTGAAGAACCGGCTCACCGTTCCGGCGAAGTACCGCGATGCGCTGGCCGGGAAGGTCATCCTGGCCCTGACGCCGGTGTTCATCGAGGACGGCTCGCGGTCCCTGTCGATCTGGACGGCGTCCGGCTACGAGGAGTTTGTGGAAGCGGCGCTCAAAGACATGAATCCGCTCTCCCCGATCGCGCAGGACCTGAGCGAGTGGCTAAACGCCAACGCTTGGGATACGGAGATGGACTCCGCAAACCGGTTGATGATCCCCGGTTTCGCCAAGCAGTTTGCTGGTCTGGAGAAGGATGTTGTGGTGACTGGCGCTGGTTCCTGTCTGCGGATTTGGGACCGTGCCGCTTACACCAGTCACAGTGCACGTGTGCTGGCCCGTTTCCCGGCGATCGGCAACCGCTTTGACCACGCTGATTGACATGACGACCCCACACGTCCCCGTGCTGGCGGGTGAGCTGATCGAGTTGCTCGACCCTGCGCCGGGATCGGTCGCGGTCGACTGTACGGTTGGAGGCGCTGGCCACGCGCGTCTGATCGCTGGTCGTATCGGCGGGCAGGGGACGATGATCGGCATCGACCGCGACTCTCTTGCGCGGGAGCGTTTCGCCGATCTCGCACAGGATGGTGTCTGCCATACGCGATTTGTTGCAGCGGACTTTGTCACCGGCCTAAAGCAACTTCGCAGCGAAGGCGTCCGTGCCGACCTGGTCTACATGGATCTCGGCGTGTCGTCGATGCAGATCGATACCTGGGAGCGCGGCTTTTCCTACGCCTACGACGCGCCGCTGGACATGCGCATGGACGTGGCACAGGATCTCACCGCTGCTGAGATCGTTAATTCCTGGGACGAACGGCGCTTGGCGAGCGTATTGCGCGACTACGGAGAGGAACGCTACGCCCGTCAAATCGCCCATGCGATCGTCCGTGCCAGGAGCCGTGAGCCGCTGGACTCGACCCAGCAACTTGTTGAAGTCATCAAATCAGCGGTGCCGGTTCCGGCCCGGTTCGCTTCTGGACACCCGGCCAAGCGGAGCTTCCAGGCTCTGCGGATCGCCGTCAACGATGAGCTCGGGCAGATCCAGCAGGCGCTCCCGGTTGCATGGGAGATCCTTGTCAAAGGCGGGCGTCTTGGTGTGATCTCCTTCCATTCCCTGGAGGACCGTCTTGTCAAGCGCTTCCTGGCGGAGCGAGCGCGCGGCTGTGTGTGCCCGCCAGGACTGCCGATCTGTGTGTGCGGCCATGAGGCTGATGCCGAGCTTCTCACCAAGCGGGTTGTGACTCCCACGGCTGGCGAGATCGCCGCCAACCCTCGCTGCAAGTCGGGTCGCCTCAGGGTCGCTCGGAAGGTGCTGTGAGAGCATGCCTCCCGCTGCCGCAACAGCCGCCGCCCGCGCCCGCCGAGCCCCCGCCGCACCTCCGAAGCCACGTCCTATGGCCCGTACGGCGGCGTCTGCATCCGCGCCTGCGAGGCCACGTCCCATGGCCCGTACGACCCCAGCTGTCCTAGCTCGCCCGTCTCGCCAGGTCGGTTCGGCCGCGGTTGCCTTTGAGGCGATGCCGGTGCCCATGCCGTCACCGGTTGCTTACCCGCGTGGGTCGGTTCTCGCTGGCGTGCCCGCATTTCCCATTGGGCCTGCGGCGCCGGGACGTCCGGTTCCTCGGCGACCGTTTCGTCCCGACCCTCGACATCCGCACCGTCCTGACGCTCCAGGCGGCGGCGAGCATGTCCGATTGCCGCGTCACCGCCGGTCAGCCGACACGCTGCCCAGAGTTGACAGGCCGGCCGGTCGCAGGGCCACACTGCTGGACCGCTTTGTACGCGGCCGGGCTTGGATACCCCTATTTGGCGCGATGCTGGTAGCGGTGGTAGGCATGCGCGTGGAGATTCTGAAGCTGTCCTCACGCACTGGTCTACAGGTGCAGCAAGCAGCCGCCCTGGAGAGCAGCAACGCGATTCTGCGCTCCACTGTCACCCAACTGTCCGGCAACCAGCGGATCGAACTGCTTGCGCAGCGGCTCGGCATGGTGATGCCAGGCCCGATGGACGTTCACTTCGTGTCGGCAACCAGCGGTAACCATGTTCTGGCCGCCATCAAGAACATCCGGTCGCCTGCCCCGAGCACGTTTCTGCGTGGTCTGGCAAGCGAGCGTGCCGCGGACGGCTTGAGTGTCATAGCCGCCGTGGGCCACAGTGCGGTTGGCATCCTGGCGACCAGCACGGTCAGCACCGGCCCGGTTGGTTCACAAACCTCTGCCGCTGCCGGCACAACCGCAGCCTCTCCTGCCTCCAGCCCCAGCGCCACCGCGGCCAGCGGCGCATCCACTGCGCCCGTCAGTCCCTCAGCAAGTGCTGGGTCTGTTAGCGCTGCCTCCGGCAGCCAGGTTGGGGGCGCCAGCTCGTCCGGCGCGGTTCAAGGGTCTGGCGCTGCGACCAGTTCTGGGTCCAGTGTGAATGGCGCCGGCTCCGTGCAGGCTGCGGCAGGCACAACGGCAGCTGCGAGCGCCTCAGGCCCGGGTCCCGGGAACCAGACCACCAGCGCCCCTGTGAACGCCTCGCCGTCGGGTGTGGCCGGGAGCAGCGCAGCCCAGGTGGCAGGATCCACGACGGGTGGCACGTCGCTGGGCGGGTGAGTATGGCTGCTAGCGCCCCACGCAGGACAATCGATGTGATTGACCGCCGGATCGGTTTGCTGTTCGGCCTGTTCGTCCTGCTGTTGCTGGCTGGGATCCTGCGTGCCGGCTACCTGGGCCTGCTGCGGGGCAGCGCCTTGCGCGCCGCCGCTGTCAGCGAACAGGTCCAGACCACCGTTATACCCGCACAGCGCGGCGAGATCACCGATCGGAGCGGAACTCCGCTCGCGCTCAGCGAGCCTACTGATCTGGTCACCGTCGACCCCTACCTGATCAGGTCGACCTACAAAAACCCGCAAAAGATCGCCGCCGCGCTGGCGCCACTGATTGGCATGCCGCCGACTGCGACGCTGGCAGCGATCACCAAACCGCGTACCGGGTACGTCAAGCTGGGTGAGTATGTGCCGGCGGCGTCAGCGGCCAAGATCATGGCGCTGGGCATCAACGGCATCAACGACTACCCGACCGAGCGTCGGCTTTACCCGGGAGGGACCGAGGCAGCTCAGGTGGTCGGCTGGGCAGGTGATCACGACAACGGTCTGACAGGTATCGAGGGTCTCTTCAACCCACAGCTAGCCGGCGTCAGCGGTATTCGCCGCACCGTGCTGGACGGGCAGGGCAAGCCCATATCGGTGACGAGCACCAAGCCGATGATTCCCGGGGAAAACATCCAACTGACGCTCTCCGGCCCGCTGCAGGCTGAGGTCGAACAGGTGATCGACGCTGTTGGCAACAAGTATCACGCCCAGGGTGTCACAGCGATCGTTTCCGACCCGCAGACCGACCAGCTTTTGGCGGTGGCCAACTGGCCGCAGGTGAACGCCAGCGATCCGGCAGCAACCGCGTTCCAGTCGGTCAACGGCCATGTTCCCGCCGCTGAAGACCAGGCCGTGGACATGTCCTACGAACCCGGATCAACGTTCAAGGTGGTGACCGTCGGCGGCGCGCTGCAGGAGGGGCTGGTCACACCCAGTTCGCCTTTCACGATCCCACCGTACCTGTCGGCGTACGGGAAACAGATCTACGACGCGGAGATGCACGGTACCGAGACGCTCACCGTCGCCCAGATCCTGAAAGTGTCCAGCAACATCGGTGCGGATCTGATCGCTCGCCGCCTCGGACCGGTGAGTTTCGCCAGGTGGGTCAAGAGGTTTGGTTTTGGCCGGGCGACCGGCGTGGATCTCCCCGGTGAGCAGATCGGCATCGTTTTGCCAGAGAGCAAGTACAACGGCCTGTCGATGTACAACATGCCGTTTGGTCAGGGCGTGTCAGTGACGCCCATGCAAATGGTCCAGGCCTATGACGCGGTCGCTGACGGCGGCATCCTGCGCACACCGCAGATCATCGAATCGATCGGCGGCCGGCGGGTGCGAGCGCCTCACGGCAGAAGGATCGTCTCCGCACGCGTGGCCCGGCAGCTGCGTGGGATGTTGCGAGGCGTGCTCACCGATGGTGGGACCGCCTCCGGTGCCGCAATTCCCGGTTATGACATGGCCGGCAAGACCGGTACGGCACAGGTCGCCGTCGACGGCAAGTACTCAGCCACCGAGTTCATCGCCTCCTTCATCGGCATGGTTCCGGCCAGCGATCCGAAACTTGTCGTGGCGGTGGTGGTCAACGATCCTCAGGGGGTCATTTACGGCGGCTCGGTCGCAGCCCCAGCGTTTCAGCAGATAGTTGGCTGGGCCGTCCCGCACTTCGGGATCGACCCGTGTCCGGCGCCGTGCCCCGCGTCCGCCTTTTCATCTGCCGCGCCCAACAGCCTGTAGGTGCAGAGCACAGCGATGCACTCGCCGCACCTTGCCGCTCACGACACCGAAGCGTCTGTATGTGTTGGACCTGAAGGGTGGCGTGGGCAAAGCCGGGGGCGCGAGCCCCGTGGCCGGGCTGCTGCAGCTACGCTCTGGCGCCGATGGAACTGAATGCTCTGTTCCCGGGCGCGCCACCCGGTGTCACTGTTACCGGCCTGGCCTACGACAACCGCTCGGTACGAGCCGGGGACCTGTTCTTCTGTGTGCCCGGTTTCACGCGTGACGGCCATGACTTTGCAGCGGCGGCGGTGGCGGCTGGCGCCGTTGCCCTAGTTGCCGACCATCCACTCAAGATCGATGTGCCGCAGGTTGTGGTGGCTGATGTGCGGCGTTCCATGGGGCCGGCTGCTGCCGCGTTCTTTGGGGATCCGACGGCGTTGCTGCAGCTTGCCGGGGTGACCGGCACCAACGGCAAGACCACCACTGCCTACCTGATCCGGGCGATGTTGGAGGCAGCCGGACGTCAGACCGGCATGCTCGGTACGGTCAAGAGCGTGATAGCCCGAGTCGAGTCTGACGTGCAGCGGACCACGCCGGAGGGGATCGATCTGCAGAGGTCGTTGCGGGCGATGGTGGACGGCGGCGACCGTGCGTGTGTGATGGAGGTCTCATCTCATGCGCTCGCTCTGGGTCGGGTCGAGGGGTGCCACTTCGATGTCGGCATCTTTACGAACCTGACCCAGGACCACCTTGATTTCCACCCCACCATGGAGGACTACTTCCTTGCCAAGCGCCGGCTTTTTCTAGACGGCGCAAGCTCCGTTACGTTGGCCAATGTCGACGATCCTTACGGCGCGAGACTTGCCGCCGATCCGGCGATCAGCAACGTCATCCGGTTTGGGCTTGGGCGTCATGCAGCTGACTACAGTGCAAGCAACCTGCGCGCCTCGCGTCATGGGACCGACTTCACGCTCGCCACGCCCGAAGGCACGGTGGATGTTCACTCACCGTTGCGCGGCCGGTTCAACGTTTATAACGCGCTTGGCGCGATCGGCGCGGCCCGAGCGCTCGGTGTGACGCTGGCCGAAGCGGTCAAGGCGCTGGCAGATGCCGGGCAGGTCCCGGGACGCTTTCAGACGGTTGATGAGGGTCAGCCCTTTGCTGTGGTGGTTGACTACGCTCATACTCCGGATTCGCTTGAGAACGTGCTGCGCGCCGCCCGGAACCTGGACGCTGGACGGGTGATTGTCGTGTTTGGCTGCGGCGGCGACCGGGACCGCGGCAAACGGCCGTTGATGGGAGAGATCGCCAGTCGTCTGGCTGACGAGGTGATCATCACCTCCGACAACCCGCGATCAGAGGATCCGCAGGCAATCATCGCTGAGATTCTCGCCGGTGCCAGCAGAAAAGTTGACCACCAGGTGGACCGTCAGAAGGCGATCACCGCGGCGATCGGCCGGGCACGCAAAGGCGACGTGGTGGTGATTGCCGGCAAGGGGCATGAGCGGGGCCAAGAGTTTGAGGCCGGCCGGAAAGTTCCCTTTGACGACGTTGTGGTGGCACGTCAAGCGCTGCGGATGCAGCGCTGAGTGAGAGCGTGAAGTTGATGCTGCAAGCGGTTCTCAGCCACGGTTTCAGCGACCAGTCTGAGGCCGGACGGGTGCTGATCTCAAGCTCCACCGCGTTGCTGATGTGCCTGTTTTTGAGCCCGCGCTTCATCCGTTTCCTGAGGGAACGGCGCATGGGGCAGAACATCCGCGAGGAAGGGCCGGAAGGCCACAAGGTCAAAGCCGGGACACCAACGATGGGCGGCATCATCATCGTCATCGCGTTTGGTGTGCCGTACCTGCTTCTGTCCACTCGCGACTGGGCGTCGCTTGGTGTGTTCGGCGCCACGGTCGCCTCGGCGCTGCTGGGGTTCGCCGACGATTACATCAAGATCGTCAAACGCAGATCGCTGGGGCTGCGCGGCCGCACCAAGATGATCGCTCTGGCGCTGATCTCCATCGGGCTGTGGTGGATTGCAAGGTACAAGGCTGGTGTGTCGGACTCCATCTCGCTGCATCCGATTGGCTCAAGCGTCGATCTGGGACCGTTCTTCGTGCCGTTCATCTGGCTGGTGTTTGCCGGCACGACCAATGCGGTGAACCTGACTGACGGCGTTGATGGCTTGGCGGCCGGCAGCGGTGCAATCGCTCTGCTTGTCTATGTCGGGATCGCGTTTGTCAGCGGCCCGCGCGCCCACGACCTGGAGCTGGCGGCCGGCTGCATGTCGGGGGCGGCGGTGGGCTTTCTTTGGTTTAACAGTTTTCCGGCAAGCGTGTTCATGGGGGACACCGGTTCGCTGGCGATCGGGGGAGCGATCGCCGCTCTGGCGGTGATGACCGACACAGAGCTGCTGCTGGTGGTGATCGGCGGCATCTTCGTGATCGAGGCACTGTCTGTGCTGATCCAGGTGTTCTCGTTCCGGGTCTGGCACAAGCGGGTCTTTAAAATGGCGCCGATCCACCATCACTTCGAGCTGGAAGCCTGGTCGGAAACCAAGATCACACTGCGATTCTGGATTGTGGCCGCCGCCTGTGGTGCGGTTGGCTTCACGCTCTTCCAGATCTCTGGCGAGAAGCCGTTGACTCGGCCCGCTGGCCGAGTCACACCGGCTGCCCACGTGGTCCACGGACACGGCACGCCAAGCTCAAAAGGCATTCCCGAGCGCACGTCGAACTAATCAGCGATGCAGGCACGCTCAGCTCGCCGCCGAACCACCAGAAGGGTGGCGCCGCCGCTGGAGCACCGCATCCTGCTGACCGCCACGCTGTGTCTGATCGCCTTTGGGGCTGTGATGGTCTACAGCGCCTCCTCACCAGACGGGGTGATCAACGGTGGCGGCTATGGAATCACGGACTTCGTCCACTACCTGGTGGCGGCGGTGCTCGGCTTGACCGCGATGCGTCTCTTTGAGCAGTACGGCCTGAGCTGGTTTAACGAGACCAACGTGCGGCTGCTGCTGTACGTCACCTTTGGTCTCATGCTGGCAGTACTGGTGCCTGGCATCGGCCGGGATGTCAACGGCGCGCGCCGCTGGTTTGCGTTCGGGCCTCTGGAGTTTCAGCCGTCCGAACTGATGAAACTGTCACTGGTGCTCTACGTGTCACGCTACCTTGCGGACCATCCAAAACGCTTGAACCTGCCTTTCCGTGCGGCGCTTGCGCCCATCGCGGTGGTCCTAGCACCGGCGTGCGGGCTGATGGTGCTGGAGCCGGACCTTGGCACCACCCTGCTGGTGGTTTTCACGATCGTTTCACTGCTGGTAGCGGCGGGGATCCCGTTCGGTCACCTCGCCCGGATCGTGCTGGTGGTAATCGGGCTGGTAGCTGTCATGGCGGTGCTGCGCCCCTATCAGCTCGGTCGTCTGACATCGTTTTTGCACCCGTTCTCAGTGGCGTCCAGCTCCGGGTGGCAGGCGGTACAGGGGCAGATGGCGGTCGGCTCCGGGGGGTTATCCGGTGTCGGGCTGGGTCAGTCGGTGGCCAAGGTTCAGTGGCTTCCGGAGGCGCAAACCGATTTCATCCTGGCGGTTGTCGGCGAGGAGCTGGGACTCATCGGCATCCTGGCCGTGGTCACCTTGTATGGGATGATCGCCTACGCTGGGCTGAGAACCGCAAGGCGTGCGGCGACACGCTACACCAAGCTGCTCGCAGCCGGTCTGACCTCACTGATTCTGTGCCAGGGCATTCTGAACATCTTCGTTGTATTGGGGATCGCGCCGCTGACCGGCGTGCCCCTACCGTTTATCTCCTATGCGCCCACGAGCCTGATCGTGATGTTGATGTGCGTGGGGCTGCTGCTGGCAATCGCCAAGCCGGCCGCGCGCGAGTTGCGACTGGTCGATACGGGCGATATCCGCGTGAGCAGGGCGGTGGCTTATGACAGTGCCGAGGATCCTGATCGCCACCGGCGGTACGGCGGGGCACATCGTTCCGGCGTTGGCAGTCGCCGGGCGTTTGAGAGATAGCGGCGCCGAGGTGATCTTCGCCGGCGGCGGCCGGGCGGAGGCGCAGATGGTGCCGGAGGCCGGCTACGAGTTCCACCAGCTGCGAGTGGCATCGCTGTCACGCCGGTCACCGTTGCGCGCTACGAGCGCCGTTGTGGTCGACGCGCTGGCGGTCGCGGCGGCCGCCAGGCTTCTCACACGCGTCCGTCCACGCGCTGTCTTTGGTGGTGGCGGCTACGCCTCGGGACCGGTTGGGGTTGCCGCTGCGATGTTGCGTGTGCCGTTGGTGATCGCCGAGCTGGACGGCCATCTCGGACTCACCAACCGGATGCTTGCGCCGTTGTCCCGGCGTGTGTGTACAGCGCTGCCGCTCGGCGTCGAGAGCCCCCGTTTTGTGATCACTGGACGGCCGATCCCGCCGATGCCCGCCGATCGAGGTGCCGCACGGGCACGGTTTGGGGTTTCTGCGGGGGAGACGCTGGTGCTGATCTTTGGTGGCTCATTGGGCGCACGCTCGATCAACAATGCCGCTCTGGAGGCTTTTGCCGACAGTGACTTTCGCGTGTTGCATGCGGCTGGTGAGCGTGACCTTGCGGCGCTGCGCTCGCCACGCGCAGGGTACGACTTGAGAGGCTACGTGTCGGGTTTCATGGACGCTATCGTCGCCGCTGATCTGGTGGTGGCTCGCTCGGGCGGTTCGATCTGGGAGATCGCTGCTGCTGGTCGGCCTTCGATCCTGATCCCGTATCCGCATGCCACGGCAGATCACCAGACAGTCAATGCGGAGTATTTGGCCAACGCTGGAGCTAGCGTGATCATCCGGGACGCTGAGTTGGATGCGCGGCGGCTGCGGTTTGAAGTTGATGGCCTACTTGCCGACCGTGAACGTCTTGCGTCGATGCAGCGCGCAGCGCTTGGGTTGGCGCGGCCGCATGCGGCCGCTGTGGTGGCATCCGAGATTCTGACCGCCGCAGGTCTTGGCTCGCTGGTCGCGCCCGGCGAGCACGTTGCTGAGCTTGAGCAGGGTGTCGCGGCAAGGGGTCGAGATGGGAGCTGAGAGAGGGCGGGGACCGTGGGCTGGCAGGCGGCTTCACTTCGTCGGTGTTGGCGGGGCAGGGATGAGCGGTCTGGCGCTGATCGCTGTTGCCCTGGGCGCATCCGTCAGCGGCTCTGATCGCAGCGACTCGCCCTACCTGCAGCCGCTCAGAGATGCCGGTGTGGTGCCGGCGCTCGGCCATGCGGCCGCGAACGTGCCGCCTGGAGCCCAGGTCGTGTACTCAACGGCGATCGATCCGGCTAACCCAGAACGGACCGCGGGTCTGCCGGAGCATGGCGGCGGCGGCGTTCTGCATCGCTCTGAACTGCTGGCCGAGATTGCAGGGCGCAAACGCTGTCTGGCGGTCAGCGGCGCTGCTGGTAAGACCACCACTTCAGCGATGATCGTCCACATCCTGCAAAGCTGCGGTATGGATCCGGCCTATGTGGTGGGCGGCGAGCTGGTCGACACCGGACGTAACGCTGGCTGGGGGACTGGGGACTGGATTGTCGTTGAGGCGGATGAGTCGGATCGTTCACTGCTCAACTATGTACCGGAGATCGCTGTGCTGACCAACAGTGAGCTTGATCATCACAGCACCTATCGCTCACGACTGGACTTGGAAGCGACATTCGCGACCTTTTTGGCGCGGGCTAAGGTGGCGGTCGTCTGGGACCGTCCCGGCCTGCTGGAACTTGCGCGGGGGGCAGCCGAAGCGACTGCCTATGACATCCAGCAGCCGCGCCTTGACCGCACGGGTGCGAGCTTCCAGTGGCACGGCATTGACGTGTGGGTGCCGATGCCTGGACACCACAATGCGCTCAACGCCGCTGGCGCACTGACCGCCAGCGTGGCGGCCGGTGCGGAGCCGGCCGCGGCCGCTGCGGCACTGGCTGATTTCCACGGGGTCAAGCGGCGGATGCAGTTGCTTGGCCGTCACGCCAGCGGCGCTCAGATCTACGATGACTACGCCCACCATCCCATGAAGGTTCAGGCTGCGCTGGCGGCGGCTCGGACGTTGCAGCCAGCACGGCTGGTGGTCGTCTTTCAACCACATCTTTTCTCGCGCACCAAGGCGCTTGCCTCTGAGTTCGGCCGGGCGTTGGCGCCAGCAGACCTGTGCTGTGTTACAGACGTGTACCCCGCACGCGAGAACCATGCTGATTTTCCAGGCGTTGACGGGCGGCTGGTCGCCGCGGCTGCCGCTGACGCAGGCGGCGCTGTGGCCTGGATGCCACGGCTGGATGACGCTGCGCGTTGGCTGGATGGCACGCTGCGTGAAGGCGACCTTTGTGTGGTTATGGGCGCCGGCAATATCGACTCGCTCGGACGCGCGCTCGTGGGAGCGCAAAGCTGATGCGGGCCGTGACCGGGCCCAGCGTCCGGACTGCACGCTCGCTGTCGTGGCTGCCTGCCGGTGTCCAGCGTGACTTTCCCCTGAGGCGTCTGACGACGATCCGCACCGGCGGTGTCGCTGAGTTCTTCGCACGCCCAGGGAGCGCCGAGCAGCTGGAGGAGCTGCTCGCCTGGGCAAAATCCGTGGCTGTGGAGGTAGGGGTCGTTGGCTCGGGGTCGAATCTGCTGGTAGCGGACGCGGGTGTACCGGGTCTGGTGATCAAATTGGACGGAGCATTCACAGAGATCGATACCAGTCCTGGAGACGAAGGACGTCTGCGCTGCGGGGCTGGCGCTAGGCTGCCGGCGGTTGCCGCGGCAGCGGCAACCGCCGGGCTGAGCGGTATCGAGTTTGGTATCAGCATCCCCGGGACGGTTGGTGGAGCGGTCCGCATGAACGCCAACGCTTATGGGGGTTCGCTGGCGGCCGTGCTTGAGTGGGTGGACGTAACCTCCGGTGTCGGCACGCAGCGCCGGAGACCCACTGAACTAGGGTTTGCTTACCGACGCTCGAACCTGGCGGACGGTGAGATCGTCGTCAGCGCGGGGTTTAGTCTCAGCCGGGCCGAGCCGGAGCTGGTCAAGGTGACGCTTGCGCAGTTGCGCCGTCGCCGCCGTGCGGCGCAACCCGCTGGCATCAGAACGTTTGGATCGACATTTCGCAACCCCAGTGATCCGCGAGCCGAGGGCCGTACCGCTGGACAGTTGCTGGACGCCGCCGGCTGTCGCGGATTGCGGATCGGAAACGCGGGTTTCAGCGAGAAACACGCCAACTTCATCCAGAACTTCGGGGACGCAACGACTGCTGAGGTGGTTGCGGTGATGTCTGAAGGACACCGCCGTGTGCGCGAGCTATTCGGCGTGAGCCTGCAGCCGGAGGTACAGACGCTGGGCCAGGTCGGATTTCCGGACGACTGGTGGTCGCTGTGAGTACCGGCAGCGGGCCGGCGCGGCGCTGGTGGCTCAGGCGGCGCGTGTCAAGCGTCGAGTTTCATGTTCCAAACCGCCATCGGCGCGCCACCAGGGTCTTGATCGCTGTGGTCAGTGCGGGCCTGCTCGGTTGGTTGGGCTGGCTTTGGTTTCAGAACTCCGCCTTTGTGCGCGTCAGGCACGTGACCGTTGTCGGGTTGAGCGGACCGGACGTTGTACGCATTCGCTCCCAACTGACCAGCGCGGCGCTTGCGATGACAACTCTGAACATGAGCGCAGCACGTTTGAAGGCCGCGGTGGCGGCATATCCTGTCGTGCAAGCCGTTTCGCTGCAGGCGCACGGCGCCCACAGTCTGACCATCAGGGTCGTTGAGCAGGTGCCGGTAGCGCAGATCGAGGAGGGCGGGAAAACCGAGTTGGTTGATGCCAGCGAGCAGGTTCTGGCACGCAGTCCGCTTGCCCACAGCTCGCTGCCACGGCTTCTGCTGCGGGCGGCTCCACCAGCCTCGGTCATCAGCGCGCCAGGTGCGCGTGCCGCGGTGGCTGTGCTGGCGGCGGCTCCCTACCGTCTGCTGGCGCACATTCAGAGTGCGACCTGGTCTGCTTTACATGGGGTGATCCTGCAGTTGCGCGGCGGCCCTCAGATCTACTTTGGCGAGACCGCCGAGCTCGCTCTCAAGTGGAATGCTGCCGTCGCTGTGCTCCAGAACGCCACCTCGCAGGGTGCCGCTTACATCGATGTCTCCGATCCGCGTCGCCCGGCGGCCGGGGTCGGCGTCTCCAACCAGCAGGCCGCGGCCTTGGGTCTGGTAAGCCAGCTCAACACCACTGGTTAGCCGGCCGCTGGCCAGGGCGGATAGATCGCGGCGCAGCCCGGCGGGCGTGTAGCGGGCGTGTTGTGCCGGCGGTGAGCTCAGAGGCGGCGTGAGAGGGAGTCAGGATGCACAAACTGCGCGCCTGAAAGGCGATTTGTGCATCTGATGCCGAAAACCGGCGGGTTTTTGCGCAAACTGGCTTTGCGCAGCGCAGCTTGTGCATTTCATGGCGCTTCGCCACGCGCGCGACGGTTTGCCGTCCGCCAGTGCTCTGACCTCTTCGGATTCGAGCGCTTCACCGCGCGCGCGACGGTCTGCCTGCCGCGATCGACCTCAAACCCGGTCGCTGACACGGCCAGTGAAACCAAACCAGCTGTAAAGCGCCGCCGAGTCAGGTTGGCTCTTCGCTGGTTTTCGTGGTTGGCGTGCGCTGAGGTCTGGTTTGCTGGGCGGCTTGTGATCCTCGATGAGGGGAGCCCGGTACGCAGGACCAGGACCTGCTGCTCTTTCAGGCCGCGCTGGGGTTGACAGCCCCGCGGCAAGTCACGTCGGGTGTGTTTGACCGTGACACCCGGCGGTGGATCCGCGGGCTGCGCAACCTCCCGTTTCGCGAGTTCGCCAAAAACCAGGTGTGGCCACCGCGCGTGATGCTCGCCCAGGACCTCATCGCCATAACCCAGCAGCTTTGCCTCAAAGACCAGGCACGTCGCCGGGAGCTCAAACGGCTTGAGCCACCGGCTGGCGCACCAGTCAGGCCGCATCAGCGCCCGCACACCCGCCGGACCGTGCTGAGACTCTCCGGCTCCTGGCCGTGGGCCGGGCTGCTCGCGGCTGGCAAGACGGGACTGCTCTCGCTCCGCGCCTACGGATTCCGCTCCCCCGACGCCCTGATCTACCTCTGCTGCGGCGGCATCCAGATCGCGCTCCCGCACCGCCAAGTCACCCCCAAACCGAGAGGAGAGCCCTATTTCCCACTGGCACCCCTGGCGTTGACAAAGGGCCCGGGGGAGATACGCTGCACCGTAGAGGATCAGGCTCGGTTGGGGCCGGCAGGGTCGTGAAGCGTCGGCGATACGTCGGGTCGGCCTGCGAACGGGGTGCCTCTGGGTAAGGCATGAAGTGGTCGAGATTGGGGCGGTAATGATGCGCGGGACTTCGGGGAAGGGCGTCAAGCGAGCCGTCGCCGTGCTTGTGGCAGGTCTCGTCGTAGCATCGGTGGCGCAGGCAAGTCCTGCGGTTGCAAGCGTTGTCTCCGTCGGCGTGCAGCTCGGGAATGTGACCGGCCCGGGCACGATCACTGTTGCGGTCGCACAGTACAGCAACTACGACAACGCAGGCGTGCCGCAAACGATCACCGAGGTGCCGCTTGAGACCGTGGCGGTCCCGAGTGGCGGCAGTCAGACGATCGAAGTCCCGGCCTCTGCGCTTGCGCAGTACACGGCACAAGCTGGTGTTGTCAACCTTCAGCTCACGGCGACGTTCGGTAGCGAGGTGTCGGTTGCCGCGACACCGCTGAGCGTTTCTCCCGCTGCCGCGGGCTTGGCGACGGCGGCCCGTGACCTGCCGGGCCATCTCCGCGTGCGGTTTACGCGCTTTCACAGGCTGCCGCATCTTGTGGCGGGTGGAGGGCATGCCGCCGCCGGGGGCGGCTGTGTATGGCAGGCGAGCGGATCTGAGACCGAACACTCCGCTCGGATCGGCGAGCTGCACGTGGCCAACGCGTCTGGCGCTTCGGCAACATACCATTACAGTCAGCAGGCGGACAGCACCTTCGGCGTGGAGTACTCGGACTCGGGCCCGACAAGCGGCTATTCAGAGTCCGGGACCGCCTCTGTGGGGAACTCTTGGGGCACGAACGCGAGCTTGTACGGTGGCCAGGGTTACCTGTGGTACATCGACAGCCACTTCTACTCAGAGACCTACCGCAGCAACTACAGCACCACCGGTACCTGGGCCTGCGGAAGTGAATACATGACCCAGGTGGTTTCAGCCGTTGGCGACGTGTACCAGGGCACGAACCAGCCTCGGGCCAACCCGTATGGAACCTGCACCAACGACCCGTATGGTTACGCGACGGTTAACCCCCATGGTTCGTGGGGCACCGATCGCGGCCGGGCGCAGTCCTATAGCGTGTCGCTGTCGATCTTCGGCGTCGGCCTTTACGGCGATACAGGATTCAACAGCAACATCAACATCACGTATCGCAACGCGAGCAGCAGTGACCAGTATGTTTGCGGCACCACATACATGTCCGACGTGCCGGTCCTCTATGAGAGCTGACGTTGTAAGCGATGGCAGCTGCCCGCACAAGGACGATCGGCAGGTCAAAGCTCAGCCGGGCACGCTTGGTGGTGTTCGCCTGTAGCACGGTAATTGCCGCGGCAGGATGCGACTCGACGATAGCCGGCCTGAACGGGAACGCTGGCGCCGGGATTGCAGGAGCAGTCCAGGTTTTGCCTGGGCAAGCTGGGACCACCACCGTGTGGATCGTCAATCACTCGGGGAGCAGAGTTATTTTCCGTAGCGCCCGCCTGATGAGGCTGCCGGGCTACCGGCTGCCGCGCTTTGCGGGCGTGTGGCTGGAACCGACCCCGAGGATAGTTGGCGTCGGGAGCGGCACGCCACCCCGATCGACCAGCGAGGGGCGTGTGGTGCAGTATCAGGGGATACCTGTTACGCGGTTAGCCGGGTTTGTGCTTGAACCGGGTCAGACCGCCCGGGTTCTCTATGGCATGGTCGATGAGCACCTGGGCCACTACGCCGCGCGTGGCATTGTCGTCACGGTCAGCGCAGCACGGGGCCAGACAGCCACGGTTGACGCGCTCGGCGCAGGCGCTATCTGCGTGGTCAAGAGCCTGAAGGGCGTGTGCGACCCGTTCAGCCCCGCGTTTCGCCCGCCCGGTTCCGGATAGGGCGCGATACGCGCAGCGGCTGGTGATCTGACGCCAGCTCTAATCCTGCTTGTGGCCCACGGCCGCAGGGGCCGCACGCCACCTACGTGACGCTCAAGCGCACCGCCGCCTTGCTGCGGAAAGGCGGGTCCTCGACGCTAACCTGGGTCGCAGATGCCAGGCGGAGCCGTGAACGCGACCTACTCCGCGCCGGCGCGTTTCGTGGTTCGCGACGGCCGTTTGGTGGTCGCCTTCTGGCTGCTGGTGGCGGTGGCGACCGGGGCGCTGCCACGTCCGCTCTCACCTCGCAAAGGCGGTCGACGAGGTCCGCCGTGGATAGGTCAAGCACAACCGGGAGCTGCTGGCGAATGCGCGGTACATGTAGCTCAAACGGCCAGCGAACCTCACTGAGAAGCAGCGGGATCTGCTGGATGAGCTGCTCGCCCAGCCGCTTGAGACGGTGCGTGCCTACACCCTCGCACAACAGTTCGACAGCTTCTATGAGATCCCAGGCCCCGATACCGCGCAGGAGTATCTGCGCCGCTGGATCACCGAGGTCGACGCAAGCGGGCTTGAGCCAGTCAAACGGTTCGCAAGGATGCTCGAGGATCACTGGTCCGAGGTGATCCGCTGGCATCACAGCCAGATCAGCAACGGGCTGCTCGAAGGCTTCAACTCACTCATCCAGGCAGCGAAACGCCGTGCCCGCGGATACCGCACGAACCGCAACTCCATCGCGATGATCTACCTCATCGCAGGCAAACTCAACGCCGGCCCCGTCATCGCGTAACCCACCCGAATCAGCGAGGAGCCGTCCGGTTGCGGGCAGGGGCGATCAACACCATTCCCCCGCAACTGGATCCCTGAAACTTCTATAGCGCTCCGGCCCAGATCGCCACGAGATCACAGCCCAAACCAAGCCGCCGACATCTGAATAGTCGCGGCCAGACGGACGTTTTCGGGTTAGGGCGACCGGGCTTTTTGCGTGCAACGTTCGTTGCGGACTCACGGCGATCGTTGACGCGGCCGAAGACGAACACGTAACGTGCGAAACTCCGCGATAAGCGGAGCCAGTGGCAAACCTTCATCTTTAACCAAGGGCCGGACGAGAATCACCATGGAAAGCGGCAGCTATCTCGCAGTTATCAAGGTCGTAGGTGTCGGCGGGGGTGGTACCAACGCCGTCAATCGCATGGTCGATGCCGGTCTGCGTGGCGTAGAGTTCATTGCGGCCAACACGGACGCCCAGGCGCTGCAGATGTGCGATGCCGACATCAAGCTCAACATCGGGACGCAGTTGACCAAGGGTCTTGGCGCGGGCGCCAACCCGGAGGTTGGTCAGGGCGCCGCCGCGGAGTCACGTGACGACATCAAGGAGGCCCTGAAAGGCGCCGACATGGTGTTTGTCACCGCTGGTGAAGGAGGCGGCACAGGTACCGGTGCCGCGCCTGTGATCGCAGAGATTGCCAAGAATGAGATCGGCGCGCTCACGGTTGGGGTTGTGACGCGTCCGTTCGGATTTGAGGGCGCCCAGCGAGCCAGACAGGCGCAGGAGGGCATCGAGAGGCTGCGTGAATGTGTCGATACGCTGGTGGTGATTCCCAACGAAAAGCTGCTGGCGGTTGTCGAACGGCGCGCATCATTGACCGATGCGCTGCGTGAGGCGGACAACGTGCTGCGCCAGGGGGTTCAGGGGATCACCGACCTGATTACGATCCCCGGTCTCATCAACCTTGATTTTGCTGACGTGCGCACAATCATGCACGGCGCCGGTTCGGCGCTGATGGGGATCGGCGCCTCAAGCGGTGAGAACCGTGCGGCGGAGGCCGCCAAGCAGGCAATTTCATCGCCGCTGCTTGAGGAGTCGGTTGAAGGCGCCAGCGGGATTCTGCTCAATATCACTGGCGGCCGCGACCTTGGACTGTTTGAAGTGAACGAGGCTGCAGAGATCGTGCAGAGCGCCGCCGACGCCAACGCCAACATCATCTTCGGTGCCGTGATCGACGATTCGATGTCAGACGAGGTAAGGGTCACCGTGATCGCTACGGGATTTGATCAGCGGAGCAAGCCCGTGACGGGTAGGTCAACGCGCACTACGCCTCCGGCGCGGCCGCGTCCGGTTGGCCGGGATGTCACACTCGACTCGCGTCAACGCTCCTCTTTGGAGATTCGCGACGACGAGATTGATATTCCGGCGTTCCTGAAGGATCGCTGAGCCGACATTTCTGTGACGCTTCGCGCGCAGGGTCTATACGCTGCGTAGTGATGTCACCCACACAACCCACCGAACTGCGGCATACGCCGCTACACGACGCGCATCTAGCTGCGGGCGCCAAGCTCGTCCCATTCGCCGGATGGGAGATGCCGATCGACTATGGAAGCCTGCGTCAGGAGCACCTTGCGGTGCGCTCGGCGGCGGGCATATTTGATGTCTCGCACATGGGGCAGGTCGAGGTTTCAGGCCCTGGTGCCGCACAGTGCGTGCAACACCTGGTTTCCAACGACATCAGGCACATTCAGGAGGGAGGGGCTCAGTACTCGCTGCTTTGTAATGAGCACGGAGGCGTGCTTGACGACCTGTTCATCTACCGGCTGGCCGAGCAGACGTTCCTGATCATCACCAATGCCGCCAACCATGCTCGCGACCTTGACTGGATGCGCTCTCACGCCGACGGTTGTGACGCCGACTTCACCGATCGCATCGATGAGTTCGCGATGCTGGCGGTGCAAGGACCAACGGCCCGTCGTCTTCTGACACACCTGGCGGACGGCGCCCTGCCACCACGGTTCCACTGCGCCCAGCGTTCTGTGGCCGGCGTGCCGGCTCTGGTCTGTGGCACGGGTTACACCGGTGAGGACGGAGTGGAGCTGCTGGTCGCGCCAGGCCATGCGGTCTCGCTGTGGGACGCCATTGTGGCGGCTGGCGCAAGGCCCATCGGTCTTGGTGCCCGCGACACCTTGCGTCTTGAAGCGTGCTTCCACCTGTACGGCAACGATCTCAGTGAAGATCGTGATCCCATCGGGGCGGGCCTCGGCTGGGCCTGCGCTGAGGGTACGGGCTTCATTGGCTCTGAACCCATTGCGGCGATCCGTGCGGCCGGACCGGCACAGAAGCTGGTCCCGTTTGTGATCGACGGTCCTGGCATCGCGCGGCAGGGCAATCCGGTGGTGGGTGGCGGTGTCGTCACCAGCGGATCTTTCTCCCCAAGCCTTGAGCAGGGCATCGGTTTGGCGTATGTGCCAGCCAGTGCTGCCGCCGTTGGCACCAGTTTTCAGATTGACGTTCGCGGCACCATCCGCAACGCCACCGTTCACGCAAAGCCTCTCTTTTCGAAAGGACCGATTGATGGCTGAACCAACCTACCCGGACGATCTGCATTACCACGCAGAGCATGACTGGGCCCGCATCGAGGGTGATGAGGCGACCTTTGGAATCACCTGGTATGCGCAGGACTCGCTTGGTGAGATCGTCTTCTTCACCCCTCCCGCGATCGGCACGACCTTAACAGCCGGCGAGTACTACACGGAGGTGGAATCGGTGAAGGCCGTCTCTGACGTGCTCGCGCCGCTGTCAGGCGAGGTGATCGCCGTCAACGAGGATCTGGCCAATAATCCGCAGCTGGTCAACGAAGACCCGTATGGCACCGGTTGGCTTGTGCGAGTGAAGCTCTCCGATCCGTCAGAGGCGCAGGCGCTGATGGACTCAGCAACCTACGTGGCGTCACTGTCTTGAGCCGCTACACATCTGTCACCGACGCCGATCTGCGCGAGATGCTCGCCCAGATCGGCGTTGATTCGGTGAATGACCTTTTTGCGGACGTTCCCGAAGCGCTGCGTCTGGGCCGTCCGCTCGCCCTCGACGAGGGCCTGTCCGAACAGCAGGTATATGGAGAGCTACGTCAGCTTGCTGCGCGCAACGTCAGCACTGAGGACGAGATCACCTTCCTCGGCGCCGGCATGTATGACAGCTATGTTCCCGCCCTGGTCGACGCGATCACGTCGCGCTCAGAGTTTCTGACCCCGTACACGCCCTACCAGCCAGAGGTTTCCCAGGGCGGGCTGCAGGCGATGTTCGAGTACCAGACGGCGATCAGCGAACTGACGGGACTGCCGGTGTCCAACGCTTCGGTCTATGAGGGGCCAAGCGCTGTTGCGGCTGCGGGCTACATGGCGAAGCTGCACAACGGCCGGCGCCGCTTTGTCGTCTCGGCCGGCGTGCACCCGCACGCGATTGAGGCCCTGCAGACACTGGCCCACGGCTGGCGTATGGACGTTGATGTCCACCCGTTGGCTGACGGTGCCACACAGCTGCCGGAGCTTGACCAGGATGTCAGCGCGGTCTTTGTGGCGCAGCCGAACTTCCTTGGCGCTGTCGAGCGGCTCGCGCCGATTGTGGCCGCGGCGCATGAGGTTGGGGCCCTGGTCGTGTGCTCGGCTGACCCGATCGCGCTGGGCTTGCTCACCGCTCCGGGCAGTCAGGGCGTGGATGTGGTGGTTGGTGAAGGCCAGACGCTCGGCAACCACCTTGACTTCGGAGGGCCGTCGTTTGGGTTCTTTGCCGTCACCGAGCAGCTGATGCGACGGCTGCCGGGCCGTATCGCCGGCCAGACCCATGATCTTGACGGCCGACTCGGCTATGTGCTCACCCTGCAGACCCGTGAGCAGCACATCCGCCGCGAGAAGGCCACCTCCAACATCTGCACCGCCCAGGCGCTCAACGCGCTGGCCGGTGTGATCTACCTCTCCTGGCTTGGACGGCACGGGCTGGTTGAGCTTGGCGAACTGATCGCCAAGCGCACCGCGTACGCGCGGGAGCGGCTGACCGCCATTCCGGGAGTGCGCTCCAGCCACACTCAGCCCGTTGTCCGCGAGTTCCCGCTCACCTTTGACGGCGACCTCGACCGGGTCGTTGCAGCGTGCTACGCGGCGGGCATCAATCCCGGCTACCGGCTATCCGAGCACGAGCTGCTGGTGGCCATCACGGAGCAGCGCACGCGCGCTGACATCGAACTGCTGGCCGCCACCATCCAAGGAGCGCTTGCATGAGCAACGCAGTCACAGACCGGCACCTGTCAAACATTCAGGCCGCCGACGACGAGCTGACGATCTTTCAGCGGTCCAAGCCGGGGCGCCGGGCGTTCATGCCACCGCCGCTGGACGTCCCAGACCGTCAACTGTCCGATCTCATCCCGGCAGATCTCCTGCGTGAGACGCCCGCCGCCCTGCCGGAGGTCTCTGAGCCTGAGATCGTCCGCCATTACAACCGCCTGTCGAAGCGCAACTTCGATCTGGACACCGGGTTCTATCCGCTCGGGTCATGCACGATGAAGCACAACCCGAAGCTCAACGAGCGCGTGGCCGGCCTTCCCGGCAACCATCGTCTGCATCCGCTCCAGCGGCCCGAGGCGGCTCAGGGGGCGCTTGAGCTGATGTGGAACCTGCAGCAGGCGCTGGCGGAGATTGCGGGGCTGCCTTACGTGTCGCTGCAGCCCAGCGCCGGTTCTCATGGCGAGCTGACCGGTGTGCTGGTGTCTCGCGCTTACCACGAGGACCGTGGTCAGCTGCGCACGCAGGTGCTGACGCCGGACACCGCACATGGAACCAACCCGGCGACTGTGGCCATGGCGGGTTTTGAGCCGATCAAAATCGCCACCGACGCCAATGGCAACGTGGACCTTGACGACCTGCGCGCCAAAGCCACGCCGGACGTCGCGTGTCTGATGCTGACCAATCCGTCCACGCTGGGACTGTTTGAGTCACACATCGTTGAGATCGCTGAGATCGTGCACGGTGTGGGCGCCACCCTTTACTACGACGGGGCGAACCTCAACGCGGTCATGGGGCTCTCCCGGCCCGGTGACATGGGGTTTGACATCGTGCACTTCAACCTGCACAAATCGTTCTCACAGCCCCACGGGGGTGGCGGGCCTGGCTCCGGCCCGATCGCGGTCGCACCTCACATTGAGCCGTTCCTGCCCAGACCGCAGGTGGTCAAAAAGCAGGACGGCACCTTTGACCTTGACTTCGACCGGCCCAAGTCGATCGGCCGCATGCGCGGTTTCCAGGGTAACTACGGTGTGTTTGTCCGCAGCTACGCGTACATCAGGTCGCTGGGTGCCAGCGGGCTTCGTGAGGCCTCAGAGGTGGCCGTGCTCAACGCGAACTACCTGCTTGCCAAGTTGCGGGCCGAGGGCGTGTTTGAACAGCTGCCCGTCGCCTATGACCGGATCTGCAAACACGAGTTCGTGCTCAGCGGAGAGCCCATGAAACGCAACCTGGGTATCAGGACGCTTGACCTGGCCAAGCGCCTGCTGGACCACGGGGTTCACCCGCCAACCGTCTACTTCCCGCTGATCGTTGAGGAGGCTTTGATGGTCGAGCCGACCGAGACAGAGACGCGTGAGACGCTCGACCGTTTCGCAGCCACCGTGGCTGAGGTTCTGCGCGAAGCCGCCCAGGACCCGGACGTGGCTCGCGGGGCGCCCTACACCACTCCGGTCAGGCGTCTGGACGAGGCTGCCGCGGCACGTAACCCGGTTCTGCGCCAACCGCTACCACAGGCTGGGTGAGGTCCGGCGCAGGCCGTCGGCCTGGTGTCAGCGCAGGGAGTTCAGATTGCACATAGATATCGCAGAGAGCCAGGTCAGCCGCGTGGTGGACGAGACGCGTCAGCTCGTCGCACTGTCCACACCGTCAGGCGAGCAGGCCCAGACTGAGGCTGCCATGGCTCTCTGCGCTGGTTTTCTGCCCGGCGGGGCGTCCGTACAGCGCGTCGCCAGCGCAACTGACGGCTGCGTCGCGGATCTGATTGCCAAGATGGCCGGTCACGGCCGTGCCCGGCTGCTGCTGTTGGGACATCTTGACACCGTGTTCAGCCATGCGGAGCATCGGCCGCCCCATGTGGACGGGCAGCGGCTCTACGGCTCCGGCGTGATCGACATGAAGGGTGGCGTGGCGTTTGCGCTGGCGCTGGCCCGGCTGCTTGACCCCGTCGGCTATGCGGAGATGTCGCTGCTGCTGGTCACCGACGAGGAATGGCGGACCGCGCCGTTTGCCCACAGCGACCGGTTCGGCGGATACGACGCCTGTCTGTGCTTTGAGGCTGGTGAAGCAGACGCGCATGGCATAAACGGTGTGGTGGTGCAGCGCAAGGGTGCAGGCACGCTGCGCGTGCTTGCCAGCGGCCGGGCGGCCCATTCCGGCGTGGCGCCTGAGAGTGGACGCAACGCGCTGCTGGCGCTTGCAGACGTTGCAATCCGCGGCGCCGCTCTGTCGGAGCCCAACGGTGATGATTTGCTGACCGTGGTGCCGACCGTGCTCAACGCCGGCGGCGCCTCCAACGTCGTTCCCGCCGGCGGCGAGCTTGTGTTTGATATCCGTGCCGCTCACACCGAGGCGTTCGCCCGTGTTCGTGACTCGGTGCCCCAGGAGCTTGACGGGGTCAGGCTGCAGGCGGTGCTTGACCGAGTCTGGCCTGCCATGAACTCTCGGCACGCCGCCGAACCGGTGCTCGCCCGCGCCGCGGCGCAACTGGGGCGCCCGGTCGTTGGCCGTTCACGTGGCGGCGCCAGCGACGCCAGCCATTTCGCCGGGCAGATCCCGATCACGATCGACGGGCTTGGTCCGCGCGGCGCTGGTGCTCACACGCCTGAGGAACACCTGGATCTGGGTTCGCTGCAGGACAGGCTGGCTGTGGCACTGGCGGTTGCCGAGGCTGTCATCCTTGGTGTTGATCATGGCTGACAGCGATCAGGACAAAAGCTTGGCGGGCTGGCGGCGGCGTCTCGGTGGAAACGGCAGCGACCCGGCCGGTGGGGTGCTGCTGCTGTTTGCGATCGTCGCTGTGATGTGGCTGGTGGAGGTGGTCAACGCCTTAGACGCAAACCGGCTGGACTCAGACGGGCTCTACGCGCGCAACCTCAGCCGCATCTGGGGCATTCTGACGTCGCCGTTCATTCACGCAAGCTTTGCGCACCTGGCGGACAATTCCGTGCCTCTGCTGTTGCTGGGCCTGATCATCGCGGCCCATGGAGCGCGGCGGCTGGCGGTCGTAACCGGCTTGATCATCGTGATCGGCGGGCTCGGCACGTGGCTGATCTCGCCCGGCGGCGTGTCAACGATCGGCGCTAGCGGCGTGGTCTTTGGCTACGCGACCTACCTGATGGCACGTGGCTTCTTTGACCGCAAGATCTGGGAGCTCGGGGTGGGTCTGGTGGTCGGCGTCATTTGGGGCTGGGCGTTGCTCTCAAGCTTGATCCCGCACGCCGGCATCTCCTGGCAGGGCCATGTGTGCGGCGCGATCGCGGGCGTGCTGGTCGCCTGGCGCTTCGCGGCCGCCGACCGGCAAAGCCGGGCGGCGGCCGTGCCTGGCAGCGTCGCCTGACGACGAGCCTCCTCAGCGGCTGATTGTGTTTGAAGCCGTCGCCTGGCGCCCGGCGGCCGCAGACTGGGCAGGCGCGAGTTCTGGGCTGCGCTGCGCGCCTGAGAGCCCAGCCGGGTAGCCTTGTTTTGCAGATGCGCATCTTCTCTGGAATTCAGCCCACTGGCCGTAAACACCTGGGCAACTACATCGGCGCGATCCGGCAGTACGTCGCCGGACAAGACCGCGGTGAGAGCATCTACTGCATCGTCGATTTGCACGCCACCACGGTCGCCTATAACCCCGTGGCGCTGCGCAGCGGCCTCTATGATCTGGCTGCACTGCTGCTGGCTGCGGGGCTTGACCCGCAGCGCTGCGTGTTCTTCCGTCAAAGCGATGTGCCAGAGCATGCCGAGTTGCAGTGGCTTCTGATGAGCGTCACCGCTTACGGTGAGCTGAGCCGCATGACGCAGTTCAAAGACAAGTCCGCGCAGCAGGAGTTCATCTCCGCCGGGATCTTCAGCTATCCGGTGCTGATGGCGGCAGACATCTTGCTCTATGACACAGATCAAGTGCCGGTCGGCGACGATCAGCGCCAGCATGTCGAACTGGCGCGTGACGTGGCTGCACGGTTCAACGCACGTTTTGGCGAAACGTTCGTGATACCCAGGGGTGTTTTTCCCGAGGTTGGAGCGAGGATCATGGATCTGCAGGCTCCTGAACGGAAGATGTCGACCACGGGCGGCACCCCGCAGGGAACGGTTTATGTGCTTGACGAACCGGCGGTGGTCCTCAAGAAGTTTCGCTCGGCGGTCACCGATTCCGGACGTGAGATCCGGCGTGGCGGTCCGGAGAAGGCCGGTGTGACCAACCTCCTTGAGATTCTCGCGGCCATCGGCGGTACCTCGCTTGACGACCTGGAGGCTCACTTCGACGGGGTCGGCTACGGCGATCTGAAGAAGGCTGTCGCTGACGCGGTGGTTGAGACACTGGCCCCTGTCCGGGAGCGATACGGGCAGCTGCGTGCTGACGAGGACACGTTGGAGGAGATCCTGCGGCTTGGGTCCGTAAAGGCTCAACAGCTTGCCGCGGCGAAAATGCTCGCGGTCCGCGAGGCCATGGGTGTCGGCCCGAGACACGCCGTGTCGCGCGTCTAGCGTCGAAATCCTCGCTGGCAGCAAAGCTTCGCCGGAGGTGCCGCTTTGAACGCAAGCGGGCCCAGCCCCGGTGCGCAATCGGTGCGCACCGGTCTGGGCGGGCGGCGCAGTGGTTTCGGCACGGTCCGGCACCGTCGCTAATCTCGCGTCGATGATGTTTGGCGCTCCCAACGCAGTTGCGATCCCCGCCAGGCGGCGCCGGCCGCTGCGGCTGGTTGACTTGGAGCTTGACCTTGAGGTGTTCGCCGGCCCGTTTGACCTGCTGCTGACGCTCATCCTGCGCGAGGAGGTGGACTTACTTGAGGTCGACCTCGCGGATGTTGTGATCTCCTATGTTGACCACCTGGAGTCTTGCGGTGAGCTTGATCTTGAGGCCGCCACCGAGTTTCTGATCCTCATCACCGCGCTGCTGGAGCTGAAGTCACGTCTGATGTTGCCTGGAGAGCAGCTCCAGGAGCTTGAGATCGACCCTGCCGAGGCGGAGTCAGAGTTGATCCAGCGACTGCTTGACGCTCACCGCTACCGCGCCGCCGCTGAGCATCTGCGGTCTCTGCTGAGCGCCCAGGAGGGGTACCGGTTCCGCTGCGCACCGCTGCCGGCGCAGCTGCGCAAAGCGTCGCTGCCGGGCGCCGAAGCTGTCTATGCGCCGCACCGTCTCGCCCGCGCGATCAGTGAGCTGCTGATGGCGCCGGCCGAGCTTGATCTGCGCCACATCGTTGCACCCAGGGTGACCGTTGCCGAGCGCCTGGACGCCTTGCGCAAGCTGCTTGCGCAAGGCTCGTTCAACTTCGATGCAGCTGTGACCGGTGTCGACCGGATGACGGTCGCGGTGACGCTCTACGCGGTCCTGGAACTCTACAAGCAGGGTGATCTCGTCTGGATCCAGGATGAACCGTTTGGTGAGATCCGGATTGAGGCGACCCGCCAGCCCGACGCACGGGCGCTGGGTGTCAGCGAGGCGCAGCGTCCTGCGCTTAGGCGGATCGCGTGAACCTTGGGCTGGCGGGCACGCTGGAGGCGCTGCTGTTTCTCTCGGCGGATCCGGTGACGCTCGACGCGTTGGCGCAGGCGGTGGAGCGCGAGCCGCAAGACGTTGCCCTGGCGCTTGCGCAGCTGGCCCGGCGCTACGAGGCGCAGGGTCGCGGTCTGCTGTTGCGCGAGCTGGCGGGCGGTTGGGTGCTTTCCTCTCACCCTGACGCGGAGGATGCTGCGCGGCGGCTGTTGGCGCGGCCAAGGACAGCCGCGTTGACTCCAGCGCAGGCTGAGACGCTGGCGATCATCGCCTACCTGCAGCCGGTCTCACGGCCGGAAATCGCGCGGATCCGAGGCGTCAACGCCGAGTCGGCAGCCGCCACCCTGCTTGAGCGTGGGCTTATCGAAGAGGCGGGCCGGTCACAGTTCGGCGCGGTGCTGTACAGCACCACGGAACTGTTTTTGCGCCAGTTCGGACTAAAGGGCCTGGAGCAGCTGCCACCAATCAGCGCCTTTGATCCATCCCCGGAGCTCGAGCAGGAGCTGCGTGAACGGTTGCTGCGCGCCGGAGAGGCGCGGGTCCGTGAGTGAGTCACACCTGCTGTTCAGAGCTGACGGCGGTTGCGTGCTCGTGACTGAGACGGCCTGCGGCCAGCTGGCCGCAGGCCGCTGCGATCTCGCGACCTCGCGTGAGCCTCACGGTGGCTCCCAAACCGTGGCGCTCAAGCTCCTCGCGGAAGGCGGCTATGACGGCTGGTGTTGAGCCCTGCATGTCGGCTGCCGTGGGGTTGTAGGGGATCAGGTTGATCTTGAAGATCTTCGGGTCAAGCAGCGCCGCCAGCTGACGTGCCTGGGCGCGTGAATCGTTGATCGCGGCGAGCATCACGTACTCCACAAAGACCATCCGCCTCTTCTGCGCGTAGAAGCTCTGGCAGGCGTCGATCACGTCGGTCAGCGGGTAACGGTCGTTGACAGGCATCAGCTGCGATCGCAGCTCGGGGTCGGCGGCGTGCAGTGACAGCGCCAGGCGCAGCGGCATGGGGTCCTGGGCAAGTCTCGTGATGCCCGGGATCCAGCCGACCGTCGAGAGTGCGGTGCGACGGTTGCCGATGCCGACCTCCGGTAACAGCCGGCAGGCCGCCAGCACGTTATCCAGGTTCATCATCGGTTCGCCCATCCCCATGAACACGCAGTGGTCAACCTCGGTCATGCGCCGGAAGTGCAGTGCCTGATCGAGGATCTCCCAGGTGTTGAGGTTGCGCCCGAAACTCATCTGACCGGTTGCGCAGAAGCTGCAGGTGAGCGGGCATCCGGACTGGGAGGAGATGCACAGTGATCGCCGGCCGTCCCGGTAGCGCATCAACACCGCCTCGACGGGCCGCCCGTCAGCGGTTTGCATGAGCGCTTTGACGGTCCCGTCCGCAGCGGTCTGCTCCTGCAGGACGGTGAGTGTGGACAGCGGCACACGCTGGCTGAGCGTGTCGCGCAGCTTGGCCGGCAGGTTGGTCATCTCGGCGTAGGAACGGGCGCCGCCCGCCAGCCATTTCCAGATCTGCGCGCCACGGTAGCGGGGCTCGCCGAGCTCCTGGAGCGTTGTTGAAAGCAGGTTCAAATCCACAGCAGGCCCTATGGTGGCAGGTACATGCGTCTAGCCAAGTTCATCGCCACCGCTGGGCTGGCCTCGCGCCGGGCAGCGGAGCAGATCATCCGCAGTGGCCGTGTGAGCGTCGGCTCCGAGACAGTCACCGACCCCGCTCGTCAGGTGGATGCGGACAGTGCCGTCAAACTCGACGGCGTGCCGGTCAGCCTCGCGGCTCAGCAACCTGTCGTGTATGCGGTCAACAAGCCGGCAGGGGTGGTTTCCACGGCGCATGACCCGCATCACCGTCGGACCGTGGTGTCGCTGGTTGAGACCCCGATGCGGCTGTACCCGGTGGGACGGCTTGACATTGATGTCACCGGCCTGATCCTGTTGACCAATGACGGGGATCTCGCCTATCGGCTTACGCACCCGAGTTTCGAGGTTGAGAAGACCTATCGGGTGGTGGTGGGCGGCGGTCCGGTGCTGGCGGGTGCGCTGCGCAGGTTGCGGGGCGGTGTGATGCTTGACGATGGGATGACGGCGCCGGCACGTGTCAGGCGCCTTGCCCCTGACACCATTGAGATCATCCTGCATGAGGGTCGCAAGCGGCAGGTGAAACGCATGTGTGAGACGGTCGGCCACCCCGTGCGCCAGCTGGTGCGGGTGAGGTTCGGGCCGCTTGCGCTGGGCGATCTTGCCGTTGGCGCCAGCCGGCGCCTGAGCGACGCCGAGATGGCGCTGTTGCGCGCCGCCGGTGGTGCGGGTGGCGCGCGCAGTGCTGGCGGCGCGCGCAGTGCTGGCGGCGCGCGCACGTAAGCCGTTTAGCCACCGCCAAAACGGAGCACAAGTGTTCCCGACGGCTCGGCCACATGGTCAGATGACCGGCTCGACAGTGGCGTCGCCGTGAAATCCACCGCGGTGCCGGTGCCGTGACTGGCTGTGACGGTGAACGTTGCCACGCCAGCACGGTTGGTCGGGGATACGGCCCGCGACCCGGGTGCGTGCCCGTTCACAGAGGCGGCATCGGCTGGCCTAACGCCGGTTTGTTTGAGGCTGACGCGCACTCCCGCCACCCTGATCGGCTGGTTCCATTCGTTGAGCAAATCTGCGTGGATCACCACGGATCTGCCGACCGCCAGGAGGTTGTCAAACGCTTCCGGGTCAAAGCCGATGTGCCAGGTGGGCGGTGCGAAACGGTTGCTCACGCTCACCGAGGCTGGATCAGTGAGGTACGCAAGGACGGTGACGCCGGTTGTGATCGCCGGCTGTGACGCGGCGTCAGGCGACAGCAGCGTGTAGCGCGCGCTGGCATGTGCGGCCAGCGTCTTTGGCCCGCTGTGGACATGCCAGAAGCTCGTCACCCCTGAGGCGGTTTCCAGTGTGAAGGTCGGTGACACCGCGCGAGCTGTGTGGTTGACAGCGGTCAGTGAGATCTCCTGCACACCGCCCTGGGCGCGGGCGGTCAGGGCCCGTGTGACACGCAGGCTCAGCGGCGCTGGCTTTGCCAGTGCGTAACCGGCGTCCACCACCACAGCACCCAACGCGACCATGATCGTTATCAGCCAGCCTCGCGATCTGGTCAGGCGTCGGCCGGTGGGCCATCTGCCGGCGTCCTGCGAGCCGCTGCTGAGCGCGGCGATCAGCCCGGGCGGGACCAGCGCCACCAGGTAGACAGCGTAGGAGCGCTCGGCAAAGAAGTACGCGACTGCAGGCAGTGCGAAGGCCAGGGTCCGAAGCAAAGGGTAGGTGCCCACGAACGCCACCATGATCAGGATGAGCACCAGGCCCGCCAGCAGCGAGAAGGCGGTCAGCGAACCGCCGCCGATGTGTACGAACAGGGTCAATCCGATGGCGCCCTGTCCGGCCGGGACCAGCTGGGCCACCAAAGGGGTGAAAGTGCCTTTCACCCAGGCGCCTGGCGATGCGATCAGGTAGGGAAGGTTCGGGATCAGAAAGGCCGCCAGCGCCATGGCACCGTAGGCGGCTGGACGGGTCAGTGCGGCCGCAAAACGCTGTGCTGGATGTGTATAAAGGGCTTGCGGGTCGGTCTGCCGCGAGGTGGGGTTGCCAGGCTGCCGGGGCTGCGGTTGTGCTGTCCGCTCCATGGTCAGGGCAAGCAGCACGAACGGCAAAATCGGCCAGCAGGTCTGCTTGCTGGCCATTGCCAGGCCAAGCGCCAGCGGCCTCGTGTAGGTGCGCCAGTGGTGATGGTCAAAGCGGTCCCAGCGGTAGGCGGCAACTACCAAAAGCGGCATGAAGGTGAAGTCCGTCAGGCCGATGATCGCCAGGCTCACATACACGCCGAGGCTCCCGAGGATCAGCGCGAGCGGGCGCACGTTGCGCGGCAGCCAGGCGAACATGAGCAACACCGTCAACGCCCAGCCGAGCACATCCAGGCCGGGTCCGAGCTGCGTCGACCAGCCCAGCGCCAAAAACGGCACGTACACCAGAAATGACAGCGCCGGGTAGGAGAGACGTGTCACCCGGCTGCCGGCCAGCGTGTAGGTGTATCCGCCGGCAGAAACCCGGAACATCGGAAACGCGCCGGCCAACGTGTGGGTGTAGGGGTTGAGACCCTGTCGCGCAAGCTCTCCCGCATACTGGTTGAAGGCAAGCTCATCAGTGCCGTAGTTGGGGTTGGCGTGCATCATCGTCACCGCCCACACCGCGAACAAGCCAACCGTGATCAGCGCCGTGGCCCACGCCAGCAGCCGGCGCTGGGCGCCGGCTCGCCCGATCACGTCGGTCGGCAACCAGCTGGCGAGCACCGTGCCAAGCCCCCAGAGGCCGCTGAGCAAGGCTGCCAAGCCTGCCCAGCGGTAAAGGTTGGCGCTCTTCTCGATCTCAAACGCCCAGCTGAGCAGCGCCGCGCCTGCCAGCGTCCACCACAGCCGCGACGACCATTCACGGCCGTCTGTCTCAGATCTTAAATTGCCGTTCACCGTTTTGGGTGTGGTTGCGTCGGTGTTGGAATCGGTGGGTCAGCCCAACTGGATGAAATACTGTGCGCCAGGCTTGGTGGCGTTGGTGCTGGTGTTGTGAGACCTCACATGCCTGCGCGGAAGTTCTGAGACTCTCACCGTGACAGGGTGTCTGGCACGCAACACCATCACCCGGAACTGTTCGACGCGCATCAGGCGTGAGAGTCTGAAACCGCGCAGCCGGTAATGACGGTCCAGCTTGGACGGGACCAGATTGCAGGCCGAGCCCCACCAGCAGAAACCGCCGAGACCCGGTTTGCGCGCAACCGCGATCACGTCCACTTCTTTAACATCGCTGACCTGCGCAGTTGTTATGTAGTTCAAGCGAGGCAGATACAGCTTCAGAGGAAGGATGCCGGCGCCGCGCTGCACAACGACGATCCTGGCTGCGTCGTGTTGTGCCGGTGACTGGGGCCATCTCCCCAGCTTGTTGGCAAGAACCTGCCAGTTCGGTCGCTCCAGCCAGTAGTCGGTGTCGACGCTAATGGTCGCAAACACGCCGATTGCACACAGCACCAGCGTGGCTGTGACCGGGATGAAACCGGCTGTCCTGGCACCCAGCCCGGCGGCCAAAAGGATCGCCAGAGGGACCAGGATCGGCAAAAGGTTTCTGGTCAGGAAGGTCTGCTCACCGATCGTGATGGCGATCAGAAAGCCGGCGGCGGCGATCAGGCCAGGCACGAGGGCGGCACGCTGCTGGTCGCGGTCCGCCAGCCAGATGAAAGCCCCGATTCCGGTCAGCGCCGCCGCGTAGGCAAGATATTTGACCAGCGTCCTGAGATGGGTTTCAGGGCCGATCAAAAACAGTGGAATCACCTGGGCAAGACGGGTGAGGATGGATGTGGTCGCGATCCAGCTGTCGTTGCCGGTCCCGGACTGTGCGATCAAAAGCGGCAGCAGCGCCAGGCCGACGGCGACCACGGCACCGATCGCGATCTGTACGGCTCGAACCCGGCGATGGGCGTAGATCAGCCAGGCTGCCTGCGGTGCCACGGCGAGGATCGCGTAGTAATGGGTTGCCAGCGCAACCGCGCTGGCAACCGCCCAGGCGGTGAGTGCGGGGCGGCTGGGCCGTTCTCGCGCGTAAACGAAGGCAAGCAGCGTCAGCGCACAGGCGAGCACCATCATCTCGTAGGCGCGGGCCTCCTGCGAATACCAGATCAAAAGCGGGTTGAAAGCCACCAGGGCGGCGGCGATGATCGCTGCTCGCCGGTTGGCGAGCAACTTGCGGGCCGTAAGGTAGGTGACCGGGATCGTGAGCGTCCCCGCCAGCGCCGAAAGTGATCTCAGGCCCGCCGGATCGTCACCAAAGACCCTCGTCCAAACCCAGGCGATGCAGTAATACAGAGGCGGCGTGGACTCGGTAATGGACACCAGTCGCAGCATCTGGCCGGGGTCAAAGCGCACCAGGTAGGCGGTGTAGGACTCGTCAAACCAGAAGCCCTGATGTCCAATCAGAACAAACCGCGCCAGCGCTCCGAGCAGCGTGATCACAACAATCGGCACGGCGCCAGCATGCCAGGTCCGGCCGGCAGATGGCAGAATCAGCGTCCATGCAGCGAATCTTCGCGCTCCGGGGAGCAAATAGCGTTGAGCGCAACGAGGCGGATTCCATCCTGTCCGCAACCGACCAGCTGATGCGCGAGATGATCGCTCGCAACGGCCTGCGGCCGGAACAGATGATCAGCTGCATATTCACGCTCACCGAGGATCTCAACGCTGAGTTTCCAGCCGTTGCGGCCAGGCGGCTGGGGCTCAACCAGGTGCCGTTGCTGTGTGCCCGCGAGGTGCCGGTACCGGGAGCCTTGCCGCGGGTGGTCAGAGCGCTGCTGCACTACTACGCTGACGACGGTCACACGCCGGCACACGTTTATCTCGGGCAGGCGCGCGTGTTGCGCACCGACCTTGACTCCGCACAGTGAGCCGGTCGGCATGGCGATCGAGTTCTCTGCAAAAACACGGAGGATCCCGGTTTATCCGGTGGCGGCGGGATATGACCTCGGCGCCGAGGTCACCATGCTGGCCGCCAATGAGACCGCGTTTGGGCCCATGGAGGCGGCGATTGAAGCGCTGCGCCTGGCGAGCCTGGGGGCGAACCGCTACCCGGACCCCTCCTACATGGATCTGCGCCGCGCGCTTTCGCGCCGTTACGATCAGCCGCTTGACCGGATCGCGGTCGGGGCGGGCTCATCTGACCTGCTGCTCGCCGCCGGCGAGGCGCTGCTTGAGCCGCAGGCGGAACTGGTCTACGCATGGCCGTCGTTCAGCATGTATCCGCATCTGGCCGCCGCCTCTGGCGCCCGTGAGATCCGGGTGCCGTTGCGCCCGGACGCCAGCCACGACCTGGAAGCGATGGCCGCGGAGATCACGGTTGCCACCCGTCTGGTCCTGGTTTGCAACCCCAACAACCCCACCGGGACGGTCCTGGCGCTGGAGCAGATCGAAGCGTTTCTGGAGCGGGTGCCGCCGTACGTGGCGGTGCTTCTGGACGAGGCTTACGTCGAGTTTTCGCTGACGATCGGCGATCCGTACGCGTCACTGCCGCTGCTAAGACGGTTCCCCAACCTGGTGATCCTGCGAACCTTCTCGAAGGTTTACGGGCTGGCGGGCCTGAGGGTCGGCTACGCGCTCTGTGGCAGCGACGCCTTCCGGACGGCGGTTGAGCAGGTGCGTCAGCCGTTTTACCTCACCAGCGCCGCCCAGGCGGCCGCGACCGAGGCGTTGGCTCACCAGGACGAGGTTGAACGCCGGGTCGTTGCCACCGTGGCTGAACGCATGCGTGTCACCGACGAGCTGCGCAAGCTGGGATACACGGTGGCAGAGAGCGACGCTAACTTCCTCTGGGTGCAGGTTGCCAAGGACGGTCAGGACGGCCCGGTGGTGGAGGCGCTTGCCAAGAAGGGGGTGCTGGTGCGTGGCGGTACGCAGCTTGGCGGCCCGGGTCACGTCCGGGTGACGCTGGGGCTGCGTTCTGAGAACGACCGGTTCCTGGGCGTGCTGGCCAGCATTTGAAACGCCGTCTCATCCTTGACCGCCGCCGCCGCGGCCGCCGCCGACCGTGCCGGCGCTGGCGGTTCGTGCTAGCGTCCACGGTCCGATGCGCATCAGCGACCGCGACCAAAACGCCTGCAGCCGGCCGCTCTACGTGCGCTACTACGCCTGGCGATTTAGCTAGGCGCTCAGCCGCAATCCCCCACGGTCCGTCTCGGTGCGCGGACGGTACCCAGCGGGAGCTGAGCGCCGCAGGGCTAGCGCGCCAGGCTGGGCCGCCCCAGAGGACGGGGCCACAATTGCGTAGAGTTTTCACAGAGCAGCGAGGGCTAACAGATATGCAAGGCAAAACAAGGGCGCGGCGATGATGAGTGCCAGTCGCCTCATCCGCCCCGACGCGGTCAGGGACCAGCGCATCGAGCGAGTGGTGCCGCTGATCACGCCCCAGGAGCTCTTCAACGAGCTGCCGCTGGGGGATCTTCACGCCGACACGCTGCTACGCGGGCGTCTTGCCGCACACGATGTGCTGGACGAGGCCGACGACCGGCTGCTGGTCGTGGTGGGTCCCTGCAGTGTCCACGACCCGGTCGCCGCTCTTGAATACGCGGAGCGTCTGGCTGTGCAGTCAAAGCGTCACAAGAACGACCTTGTTGTGCTGATGCGCGTCTACTTTGAGAAGCCCCGTACCACGGTTGGCTGGAAGGGGCTGATCAACGACCCTCACATAGACGGCAGCGGGGACGTGAACACCGGGCTGCGTGTTGCGCGCCAGCTCATGCTCGCGATCCTGGAGGCCGGGGTGCCGATCGGCCTTGAGTTCCTGGATCCGATCTCACCGCAGTACATCTCCGACCTGGTCTCCTGGGGGGCGATCGGCGCTCGCACAACCGAGAGCCAGGTTCATCGTCAGCTCGGCTCCGGTCTGTCGATGCCGGTCGGCTTCAAGAATCGCACCGATGGCAACATCCAGGTCGCGGTGGACGCTGTCCGCGCCGCCGCCGCCAGGCACGCCTTTGCCGGGATCGACGCTGACGGTCGCGCCGCGATCCTGCACACCCGCGGCAACGCTGACGGCCACATCATCCTGCGCGGCGGCAGTTTGGCCACCAACTACGATGCGCCGTCTGTGGCCAACGCCAAAAAACTGCTGCGTGCCGCCGGTCTGTCTGAACGCCTGGTGATCGACGTTTCTCATGGCAACAGCCGCAAACAACCGGACCGTCAGCCAGAGATCGCCCGTGACGTGGCTGCGCAGGTGGCCGCCGGTGAGGCTGCGATCAAAGGTGTGATGATCGAATCCTTTCTGGTCGGCGGCAACCAGGCGCCGGGTCCGCTGGACACGCTCACCTACGGCCAGTCGATCACCGACGGCTGTATCGCCTGGGAGCCGACGGTCGACGTGCTGGAGGAACTGGCAGCCGCGGTGCGGACGCGCCGCGGCTGAGGGAAGTTCGCCGTGAGAGTTGCGGTAGTAGGCCTGGGTCTGATCGGCGGTTCGGTGGCCCTGGCGGCGCGGGAACGGCTCGGCGCCGAGGTGACCGGCTGGGACCACAATCCAGACGTGCTGCAGCGCGCCAAGAGCCGGGGAGCGATCGTCTCCGGTGCCGGTTCGCTGGCCGGCGCCGTCGCCGGGGCTGACACGGTCGTGGTCGCTGTCCCGGTTCGTTTCCTGCACCAGATTGTGACGGAGGTTCTGCGCAGTGTCGGGACTGACTGCGCGGTTACCGACGTGGGCTCGGTCAAAGGCAGGCTCGCCGCCGCCGTGGATGATCGGCGTTTCGTTGGCGGGCATCCGCTGGCGGGCGTTGAGACGCCAGGCATTGACAACGCCAGCGCAGCGCTGTTCGCCGGCTGCAGCTGGTATCTGACGCCGTCGGCGGTCAGCGACCCGTTGCTTACCGAGCAGGTGGCGCGGTTCATCACCGGCCTTGGCGCCGATCCGGTTCGCATCGACGCAAACCTGCACGACCGGATGATGGCGGTGGTCTCGGCGCTGCCGCACCTGTTTGCCAACACGCTTGCGCTTGCCGCGCAGAGCGATGAGTTCAGCGGGCTGCTGCAACCGGGACCGAGCTTTCGCAGCGCCACCCGGGTCGCCGGATCGAGCCCCACCCTGTGGGCTGACGTTTACGCAGCTAACGGCCGCGTGCTGGCCGACACTCTGGGGGCTGCGATCACGCAGCTTGAACACATCCGCGGGCTGCTGGCGGCCGGTGATGTCAACGCGCTGCGTGCCTGGCATGAATCGGCAGCCGCAGCCCGTGGCTCACTGTACGCGCAGCGGCTGGAGGAGGTCCGGTGAGCGCTTACGTGCGGGTCAGTCCGGGCGCGGTGCCACCCAGCTGGACGGTGCGGGTGCCTGGCTCAAAGAGCATCACCAACCGCGTGCTGCTGCTGGCAGGCATGGCGGCCGGCCGCTCCCAGATACGCGCGCCACTGCTGGCTGACGACACGCTGGCGATGATGCGGGCGTTGCGCGCGCTCGGGGTCCAGATAGCCAGCCAGCCAGACGGCGGCTGGCTGGTGGACGGCCTGGGCGGCGCACCGCGTGGCCCCGCCGAGCTTTACTGCGGGATGGGTGCGACGGTCGGTCGCTTTCTGGTGCCGATGCTTGCGGCGGGCCACGGCCAGTTCGATGTTGACGCCCACCCGCAGCTGCGCCGTCGGCCGCTGGGCCCGGTGCTTGACGCGCTGCGCGCACAGGGGGCACAGATCACGGGTGAGAAGTTCCCGCTGACGGTCCACGCCTCCGGCCTGAACGGAGGCGAGATCACGGTTGACGGCGCGGTTTCCAGCCAGTTCTTGTCCGGGCTGCTGATGGCTGCGCCGTTTGCTCGTACCCCGACGAAGCTGCGATTCGGCAGCGTGGTGTCCCGGCCCTACCTGGACCTCACCTTCGATGCGATGCGTGCCTTTGGCGTCAGAGCGCAACTGGGTGACGGTGTGGCCACCGTTCCTGTCAGTGCCTACACCGCCGCCGGCGTGACGGTTGAGCCGGACGTCTCCACCGCATCATATTTTCTTGCCAGCGCGGCGATCACCTCTAGCAGCGTGTCACTGGCGGGAGTTGACCGGAGAGTCACCCGGCAGGGCGACATTGAGCTCGTGAGCGTTCTGGAACAGATGGGCTGTCGGGTCAAGGATGGGGACGCGCTCACGCTGAGCGGACCGGACCGTCTGCGCGGCGTCACCGTGGCTATGGGCAACAGTTCCGACGTGTTCATGACGCTCGCCTGCGCCGCCGTGTTTGCCGATGGTCCCACCACCATCGCGGGGATCGGCCATGCGCGCGCCAAGGAGTCTGACCGGATCGCTGCGTGTGCTGAGAACCTTCAGCGGCTCGGCATAGCCGTTGAGCAGGGACCGGATCATTTGCGCGTAGTTCCCGGCGTCCCACGCCCAAACGTGGTTTTGCCAACCTACGAGGACCATCGTGTCGCGATGGCTTTCTCGCTGATCGGCGCACGGGTGCCGGTCATTCTGGAGCAACCCTCGGTGGTCGGCAAAACCTTCCCGGAGTTTTTCAATGTCTGGCCGGTCACCGGGGCGCACGTCGAGCTGCTTGACAGGACACCGGACCGATGGTGATCGCTATCGATGGACCGGCCGGGGCTGGAAAGTCAACCGTCGCGCGAGCCGTGGCGGACAGGCTCGGCTTCACATATCTGGACACCGGTGCGATGTACCGGTGTGTGGCCCTGGCGGCGCTGCGAGGCGGTGGCGACCCGGCCGCGCTGGCGTCTACTGTGACGATCACCGTTGGTGACCGGGTGACGCTTGACGGGGAGGATGTCAGCGAGGCGATCCGCGCGCCAGAGGTCGCCCAAGCTGCCTCCAAGGTAGCGGTGATCGCGACCGTGCGGCGCGCGATGGTCGACCTGCAAAGGCAGACGCTCAGCAGCGGTGACTGGGTTATAGAGGGCCGTGACACCGGCTCGGTCGTTGCGCCCGGTGCGGAGCTGAAGGTGTTCCTGACGGCCGATGCGCACGAGCGAGCACGCCGCCGCGCCGCACAGCACGGTCTTGAAGTGAACGCTGTGATGGCCGAGCAGGAGCGGCGGGACAGACGCGACCGGACCAGGACCGCCTCGCCGTTGACGGTTGCGCCAGACGCGCTGACGCTTGACACCACCGGCCTGTCACTGGAACAGGTTGTCACGCGTTTGGTGGAACTCGCCAACCAGCGGCGAGACCGAGCAGGCTCAGAAGGCGCCTGACCCACTCGCGCAGAGCGCAACGACCCGTCATGCAGAGAGACCGAACCCTTTTATCTGACTGCTTTTATGGCTTCTGGGCTGGCGGCTATCCAGCACCGTTGCGCGGACCCTCTAGTCTCAGCTGCTCATGAAGGTCGCGATTGTCGGATATCCGAACGTTGGCAAATCCTCGCTGGTCAACCGGCTGACGCAGACGCGGGAGGCGGTCGTGCACGAGCTCTCCGGCGTCACCCGCGACCGCAAAGAGGTCAGCACCGACTGGAACGGGCGGCGGTTGACGTTCATAGACACGGGTGGTGTCGATCTCATCGACAGTGACGATCTGGCCAGACAGATCCAACAGCAGTCAAAGGCGGCGCTGGCCGAGGCAGAAGTCGCGGTGCTGGTGGTGGACGCGAAAGCCGGCCTACGTGCAGGCGACCATGACATCGCCGATCTGCTGAGGCGTGTTGCCGTTCCGGTGCTGGTGGCGGCCAACAAAATTGACACCGTGCAAGACCTGACGCTCGCCCACGAGTTCTACCGGCTCGGGCTGGGTGAGCCGATCGCCGTCTCAGCGGCCCAAGGCCTGGGAACTGGCGATCTGCTCGACCGGATCGTAGAAGTCGGTCCGCGCGTTGACGCGCAGCCAGCTGACGAAGATCAGATCCGGCTCGCGGTGATCGGGCGCCCGAACGTCGGTAAATCGTCGTTGGTCAACCGCTTTTTGGGATCGGAGCGGGTGATCGTCTCTCCGGTGGCCGGCACCACCCGGGATGCGATCGATTTGCCCATGACCTTTGAGGGCCGCGGCATCATCCTCATTGACACCGCTGGGATGCGGCGCCAAGCCAAGGTTGATGAGTCGCTTGAGTACTACACCACGCTGCGTTCGCAGCGCGCCGCAGACCGCGCAGACGTGGCGCTGGTGATCTGCGACGCGACCGCCGGCGTGACCTCACAGGACCTCAGGGTGGCGAAGCTGGCGATGACGTCAGGGTGTGCGACCGCTCTGGTGCTAAACAAGTGGGACGTACAGGCCCAGGGCGCTGCTGCGGTGGGCCCCGACCAGCTTGAAGAGGCGCGCCTTTGGGTGGGGCGCAAGCTGCGGCTGCGCCCGCGAATCCTGACCGCCAGCGCGAAAACCGGCCGCCACGTGGAGCGCATCCTGGTTGAGGCGGTTGGTCTGGCTGACCGCAGTCAACAGCGCATCCCGACCTCCCAGCTGAACCGCTTCATAGCCGAGGTTGTCTCGCAGCGTCAGCCTCCGGCCGCCAGGGGCCGCCGCCACGGCAACCAGCGCCTGAAGCTGATCTACATGACCCAGACCGGCGAGCGCCCACCGCGGTTCTCCATACAGGTCAACTCGCACGGGCTGGTCACCAGCGATTACGCCTACTACATCGAGAACCGGATGCGAGAGCGCTACCGCATGGAGGGCATTCCCCTGGTGATCGACTTTGTCGAGAGAAGCGAGCGGCGCGGACGGTAAGCTGGTCAGCATGCCTGAAAGCGAATTCCTCTTCACCTCGGAGTCGGTTACCGAGGGACATCCGGACAAGGTTGCCGATCAGATCTCGGACGGCGTGCTTGACGCGGTCATGCGCGACGACCCGGATGGTCGCGTGGCCTGTGAGACGCTGGTCAACACCGGGCTGGTGCTGGTGTCCGGTGAGATCACCACCTCCACCTACGTTGACATCCAGGAGATCGCACGCGACACGGTCCGCCGGATCGGCTACACCGACGCGGGATTCGGTTTCGACTACAAGACCTGTGCGGTCATCAGCACGATCGACCAGCAGTCCGCGGACATCGCCGCCGGTGTGGACACCGCTTACGAGGCGCGGCTCGGCGACATGGATGAGCTTGACCTTGCGGGAGCCGGCGACCAGGGCATGATGTTCGGCTACGCCAGCAACGAGACCCCCGAGCTGATGCCGCTGCCGATCTCTCTGGCACACCGTCTAAGCCGCAGACTCGCCGAGGTCCGTAAAAACGGCACGCTCCCGTACCTGCGTCCCGACGGCAAGACCCAGGTGACCGTCCGTTACCGCGGCGGCCGTCCGGTTGAGATCGAGAAGGTGCTGATCTCAAGCCAGCACGCTGAGGGGTTCGAGTCGCAGATCAGGGCGGATCTCTGGGAACAGGTGGTGCGGCCAACGCTCCCTGACCTGTATGACCCCGTCAAGCTCGAGGCGGGTTTTCTGGTCAATCCCACCGGCCGGTTCGTGATCGGCGGGCCAATGGGTGACTGTGGGCTGACCGGCCGCAAGATCATCGTCGACACCTATGGCGGGTTTGCCAGGCACGGCGGCGGCGCCTTCTCCGGCAAGGACCCGTCCAAGGTGGATCGTTCCGCTGCCTACGCAGCGCGTTACGTGGCCAAGAACGTGGTGGCAGCGGGCCTGGCGGATCGTGCTGAAATCCAGGTTGCCTACGCGATCGGTGTTGCGCACCCCGTCTCCCTGATGGTGGAAACCTTCGGCACTGAGAAGATCGACACGGCACGCATCCTTGAACTGGTGCGGGAGCACTTTGATCTGCGGCCCGCAGCGTTGCGGCGTTACCTTGACCTGCACCGCCCGATCTACCAGCAGACGGCCGCATACGGGCACTTCGGCCGCGAGGAGCCGGACTTCACGTGGGAGCGGACCGACCGGGCACCGGCGCTGCGTGAGGCTGCTGGCCTGACGGCGCCGGTACTGGCGTAGACGGCAACCCTGACCAACTTGATCGCGCGCGTCATTCCGCTCACGCAGGCGCGGGCGATCAAGGGACTGTTCGATTACACGGTGCCACCGGAGCTCGCTCCGGTGGCCGTTGGGGATCTCCTCCGCGTACCGTTCGCTGGACGCGAGCTGGTCGCGGTGGTGGCGGAGACGGCGGGACGATCCGAGCTTCCGCCGGAGCGTCTGGCTTCAGTTTTGACGAGCCTGCCTGCGAGCCTGCCGCCGGAGCTCGTCTGGCTGGCCGACTGGCTTGCCAGCGAATACTGCTCGACCCCCGCCCGTGCGCTTGGGGTGCTGCTGCCGCCCGGTGCGAGTAAGGGTCTGGCGGAACAGCGCGTGCTGACCGCCACGCTCACCGACGCCGGACGCGCAGCGTTGCAGACAGGGCCGTCCGATCGACCACTGACGCCCGGGCAGCTTGCCGCGCTGCACCAGCTTGCGCAACACGAAGCCCTGCCCGCGGCGGAGATCGGCACGCCGTTGCTGCGCCGGCTCGAGGCTCGCGGACTGGTCGCCATCTCCTCTGAGCGCAGCGTCCGTCGTGTCGTTACTCGCTCGGTTTCATCAACTTCGGCGTCAGCGCCGCCGCTCACCGGCGAGCAAGCTGGCGCTTTGGGTCCGGTGATGGCGGCGCTTGCCCAAAGAGACGCTCATACCGAAAGCGCCGGCCCGGTGGACAGCGAAGTGTTCCTGCTGCATGGTGTCACCGGCTCAGGCAAGACCGAGATATACCTGCAGGCCGCGCAGGCAACGCTTGCGCAGGGCCGTAGCGTGATCATCCTGGTGCCGGAGATCGGTCTCACACCACAGGCGCTGAGTCGCTTCCAGTCGCGGCTGGGAGATGTTGTCGCCGTCCAGCACTCAGGCATGAGCGATCGCCTGCGCTATCAGGAGTGGCTGCGGCTCCTGCGGGGTCAGGCGCGCGTCTGTGTGGGGGCGCGATCAGCGGTGTTCGCGCCGCTTGACAACATCGGGCTGATCGTCATCGACGAGGAGCATGAGAGCTCCTACAAGCATGAGGGCGACCCACGTTATGATGCGCGCGCCGTCGCGCGTCACCGTGCGGCCACGCACGGGGCCGTGCTGCTATCAGGTAGCGCCACCCCGCGGCCGGAGAGTTTTTTCGGTATGCAGCGCCTGCGTCTGAGCCGCCGGGTCGACGGGCGAAAGCTGCCGGAGGTTCAGATTCTGGACATGCGCGGCCTGCACAACCCGCTACACCCACAGGCGCGCCTGGCGTTGGCTGACTGCCGGCGTGAAGGCGGCAAGGCGATCGTGTTGCTGAACCGCCGAGGCTGGTCGAACTTTCTGTCCTGCGGTTCATGCGGACATGTGTGGGGCTGTCCCAACTGTGATGTGTCACTGGTACTGCACCGCGCGCAGGGGCTGATCGCCTGTCATCACTGTGGCCACCGGGAGAGACTGCCCACAAGCTGCCCGGAGTGCGGTTCGGTGTCCGTCTCCCGTCACGGGGCCGGCACTGAACGCCTGGAGCATGAGCTACGTGACGCGCTGGCCGGCCCGGACTTTCCGGTCATGCGCCTGGATGCGGACACGTCCGGGGCGGATGCCCGGGCGAGCGTGCTTGAACGCTTTCACAAGGCGAACGCCGGCGTGCTGGTGGGCACACAGATGATCGCCAAAGGGCATGACTTTGCCGACGTCGCGCTCGGCGTGGTGCTTGACGCCGACCAAACGCTGCGTTTCCCGGACTTCAGGTCCGAGGAACGCACGTTTGCGTTGCTCACACAGCTTGCCGGCCGTACGGGACGTGGTGGCGGCGCCTCGCGTACCGCAAGCGTGCTGGTTCAGACCTGGACCCCGCAGGCCAGGCCCATCGTGCTGGCCGCCCGGCACGACTCCGAGACGTTTCTGCGCGGTGAGTTACGGCGCCGTAAGGCGCTGGGGTATCCGCCGTTCACAACGATGATCAGGGTCGTCTGCTCGGCGGCGGTGCCCGAGCACGCGGCTGCGGCCGCCGCGGCACTGAAGCTGGCGATCCAACCCTCCAACCAGGTTGCGGGCAGCCAGGGCGCCGGTTTCACGGTACTGGGCCCCGCCTCGCTGTTTATGCTGCGCGGTCGCGCGCGGGCGCAACTGGTGGTCAAGGCGGTGGACCGTGCGGCGGCCATTGGCGTGGTAGGACGGGCAGTTGATGATTTCAGCGGCCAGCGGGCCGGTCGTGGTGTGACGCTTGCTGTTGACGTCGATCCGCAGTGAGGCGTGTGTCCGGCTGTCAAGCCGTTAACTAAACTTGTTCGGGATGGCCCAGGGACTGAATCAGCGCAACGAATCAGATACCGTCGTGGCGCCGGATATCGCTCTCGACACGGCCCAGACGGAGCCTGAGCTCGACCCTGAAATTGCGGCGCGGCGTGACGCGGCGCTCGCCCACGTGCGCAAGTTCGGCGATCCGGTGCTGAAGGCTAAAGCGCGCCCGGTCGAGCGCTTCGACGCTGCGTTGGGCGAGGAGATCCGTTGGATGGCCGCGATTATGGGCGATGGGTTTGGGATCGGCTTGGCTGCCAACCAGGTTGGGACTCTCCATCGTCTGCTTGTCTACCGGGTGCTGGGGGACGCTCCGCTGGCGGCGCTCATAAACCCGGTGATCGTCTGGTCGTCAAAGGAGTCGGAGTTTTTTGAGGAGGGTTGTCTGAGCCTCCCGCTGGTGCACGTTGATGTGGAGCGGCCGGTCGACGTTGCCGTCACCGCTCAGGATGAATACGGTTCGCCCATCACCGTTGAGGCGTCGGGGTTGGAGGCGCGGGTGATCCAACATGAGATGGACCACCTCAACGGGATTCTGATACTTGACCGAACCACGCGCGACCAGCGTCGGGATGCCATGAAGGTTCTGCGCGAGTGGCAGGACCGGCAGCGTCCAGCGTGAGGACCGTCTTCATCGGGACCTCTGACTTCGCCGCCGCGGTGTTGCTGCGGCTGGGCAGCTCGGCGTACCGTCCCGTCCTGGTCGTGACCCGTCCGGATCGGCCACAGGGACGCGGACGCAGACTGCAGCCACCGCCGGTGCTGGCGGCAGCTGTGGCGCTCGGTCTGCAAGCCCTGCAGCCCAGTAGCGTCAACGACCCGGACGTGTTCAGTGAGATTCGCTCACGCCGTCCACAGGCGCTGGTTGTGTGCGCATTTGGGGAAATCATCAGGGAGCCGCTGCTGTCGCTGGTGCCGGTGCTGAACGTTCACCCGTCGCTGTTGCCTCGCTGGCGGGGTGCGGCACCGATCGAACGGGCGTTACTGGCCGGTGATGAGCTGACCGGGGTTTCGATCATGCGTCTGACAGGCGGGCTTGACAGTGGACCCGTGTGCCTGGTCGAGGCTGTTGCGATCACCGCGGAGGATGACTACGGCAGTCTCGCGGCGCGGCTTGAGCAGGTCGGGGCGGCTCTTCTGGTCCGTGCGTTGGAAGAGCAGCCGCCGTGCACCGAACAGCCCGAGCAGGGCATCAGCTACGCGGCGAAGCTCGCCGCGGCGGAGCGCCGCATCGATCCCGCTACGCCCGCTGAACAGATTGCGCGGCAGGTGCGAGCGCTCAGCCCGCACATCGGCGCCTGGGTCGAGCTGGATGAAGTGGGGCGCATGACTCTCTGGCGTGTACGGCCGCTGGCCGGCGGTGTGGCGGCGTCGCAGAAGCCCGGCACCGTGGTGAGCGAGGGGCGGCGGCCTGTGCTGGTCTGCGGATCTGGGGCGCTTGAGCTGCTTGAGGTCCAGCCGGCTGGCAGGCGCAGGATGGACGGCTCCTCCTGGCTGTACGGGCGAGCAAAAGCTGACTCCGCCGGCGCCAGATGAGTGTCGCGCCAGCCCGAGATGTCGCTTTTGTGGTGTTGCGGCGCGTCTTTGAACAGGGCGCTTACGCTGACTTGGCGTTGCACGGAGCGGCCTCGCAACTTGGACCGCGTGACCGTGCTCTGGCGATGACGCTGGTTTACGGAACGGTGCAGCGCAGACGCACTCTGGATCATCTGGTCGCCGGTTACAGCTCAAGAGCGCCGGAGAAGCTTGAGCCGGCGGTGTTGGCGGCGCTTCGGTTGGGGGCGTTTCAGCTGCTCTTTTTGGATGGCATCAGCGACTATGCCGCCGTCAACGAGAGCGTTGAACTGGCCAAGCGGTCAAGCCGCGGCGGTGCGCAGCTGGTCAATGCGGTGCTGCGCCGGGTGGCTGGCGAGGGCGTCTCGGTGCTCAACAAGCTGGATGACCGTACGCCCGCCGACATGGCGCTCAAGCACTCGGTGCCCGACTGGCTGGCTGAGATGTGGTGGCGTGAGCTGGGTGAAGATGAGGCTCGGGCATTGCTTGCGTGCGTCAACCGTCCCGCCGAGTCGGCGGTGCGGGTAAACGACCTGCTCACCACGCTTGCGCGTGTGCAGGCCGCGCTGCCAGCGGGCAGCGCGGCACGCCCGCCCGGGCCGTGGCAGAACCAGCCCGGCCTTCCGGAGCTTGACGAAGCACTGGTGTTGAAGGGAGCGTTTGACGCGTTTGGCTCGCCGCTTTTCAAGGATGGCTGGCTGATGCCACAGTCGCGCGCATCGGCTGTGGTTGCCAAGGTGCTCGACCCGCAGCCCGGTGAACGAGTACTTGATCTGTGTGCTGCGCCGGGCGGCAAGACAACCCACATTGCGGCGCTGACAGGCGGGCGTGGTGAGGTGGTCGCCGTGGAGGTGAACCCGGGCAGAGCCCGTCGATTGAGGCGTACCGCGGTGCAGATGGGCGCCAGCCGGGTCAAAGTCGTCGAGGCTGATGCACGTGAGTTCACGGATCGTGATGGATTTGACCGAGTGCTGGTCGACCCGCCGTGCAGCGGCCTTGGGACCCTGCAGGCGCGGCCTGACTTGCGTTGGCAGCCGCAGCGCGGAGAGATCGGCGAGCTGGCCACCAGGCAGGTTGAGTTGCTGCGTGTTGGGGCGGGCCAGGTCCGGGCCGGCGGGACGCTTGTCTACTCGGTCTGCACGATCAGCCGTCGCGAGGGTGACGGGGTGATCGATGAGCTTCTCGCCGAGGGGGCTTTCGAGTGTGAAAGCCGCTGGCAGCTCACGCCGTCGGCGGACGGTACGGACGGCTTTTACATCGCGAAACTGCGACGGCTGCGATGACCGTTAGAGTTTCAAGCTGTGAACGAGGCGCGCACAATCCTCGGCCCGGACTGCCCCAGCTGCGGCGAGCCTTGGTTGCGTCCGAGCGCGACTCCGGGTCGTTACCACTGCCTGTTCTGCATGAGTCGCTTCGAGCTTTTGTCAGTGTGCCCCAACTGTGGGGAGCACTCGACCATTGCGCGCATGTCAACGACTGCGATCGTGCAGTGCAACCACTGTCGCGCGAGCATGCTGAGGGCGTTGTGAAGAGCGTGCCGTCATACCGCACGAACTTGAGCGCGGGAGGTGATCCACGTGGGCGCTGAGCTTTCAGGAAGGCACGTGGCGCCGTCGATCCTGGCGGCTGACTTTGCACGGCTTGGCTCGCAGGTGCAGGACGTGCTGGACGCAGGAGCCCGGATCATCCACGTTGATGTGATGGACGGGCACTTTGTGCCGCCCATCACGTTCGGCCCCAATGTCGTGGCGGCGTTGGCTGAGCGCATCCACGGCTCCGGTGCGCTGATTGACGTCCACCTGATGATCGAGCGTCCGGAACGGCAGCTGGCGACGTTCATCAGCGCTGGCGCCGACAGCATCACGATTCATGTTGAGGCCACGCCACACGTTCATTACGCGCTGCAGGCGGTGCGGGAGGGCGGATGCAGCGCTGGCGTGGCGCTCTCTCCGGCCACGCCGGGCTCGGTGCTGGCGGACGTGGCGGCCGACGGCATGCTCGATCTGGCACTGTGTATGAGCGTCAATCCTGGCTGGGGCAACCAGACGCTGATCGGCAACTCCTATGCCAAACTTGCGGCCATGCGTGCTGCACTGCCGGCGCTGGTCGCGCTCGAGGTTGACGGCGGAATCAACCTCGAAACCGCGAGGCGTGTGGCGCGGGCGGGTGCCAACCTGCTGGTCGCCGGCTCAGCGGTGTTCGGGGCGGCCGAGCCAGGCGCAGCCTGGCAGGAGCTCACCCGCTCCGCGTGGCCAGCGGCGCAGTCATGACGGTGGGCACTGCGGTTACAGCGGCCATATCCTTCTAACCACTGTGCCTGTGCAAACGGAACCGGACGTTACCTTTCTGCGACGCGCCATTGAGCTGGCCGCGCGGGGCGGCACCGCTGTGCGACCCAACCCGCAGGTGGGTGCGGTGATTGTGCGTGACGGCGAGGTGCTCGGGGAGGGGTTCCATCACAGGGCCGGGGCGGCACACGCCGAGGTCGAGGCCATCAGGGCGGCTGGCGGGCGGGATCTGAATGGTTCGACGATGTATGTGTCGCTTGAGCCGTGCAGCCATCATGGCCGAACACCGCCGTGCACCGACGCGATCCGTCAGGCCGGTATCAGCCGCGTTGTGGTCGCGGTGGAGGATCCGTCAGACCACGCCTCGGGTCGCGGCTTGGGGATCCTTCGCGACGATGGCATAGAGGTGGTTGTTGATGATGGTGAGCTGGCCCAGCTGGCACGGTTGCAGAACCAGCCGTTTCGTAAGCGCGCGCGCACCGGACTGCCCTGGGTGTTGTTCAAATCGGCGATGTCACTTGACGGCAAGGTGGCCACACGCAGCGGCGATTCGCGCTGGATCTCCGGCTCGCAGAGCCGGGCGCTGGTCCATCAGTGGCGTGCCACAAGCGATGCGATTGTCGTGGGGATCGGCACGGCGTTGTCCGACGACCCGCTTCTGACAGCCCGCGCCGGGGGCTCCGAGTCAGAGCAGCTGGCCGAACACCAGCCCCGCCGAGTGGTCTTTGACTCGCTGGCGAGGCTGCCGCCCACAGCAAAACTGCTTGACAGTGTTGCGCAGGCTCCGCTGACAGTGATCGTCTCGCGTGCGGCGCCACGTACGGCGACCGACGCGCTTGAAGCTCGCGGCGCGGAGGTCATCTGGGCGACCGGTGAGAACGAGCCGGCGCGTGTGCGCTCAGCGCTCAGTCAGCTTGGCTGCGCAGGCGTCAGCGCGCTGCTGCTGGAGGGCGGTCCGCACCTCGCCGGCGCGTTTCTGGAGGCTGACCAGATAGATGAGATCAGGCTGTTCATGGCGCCGATCGTGTTGGGGGGCCGGGGATCACGCGACCCACTTGAGAGCGAGGGTGTGGAGAACATCGAAAGTGCTACAAGGGCGCTCCAGTTCAGCCATACCCAGATCGGTGAGGACATTCTGCTGATTGCCCGCATGAAGGAGTGGTGAGCAGCGTGTTCACGGGTCTGGTGGCCGATCTGGGGTCGGTGCTGGAGCTGCAGCCAAGCGCCGACGGTGTGCGTATCCGCGTGGCAAGCTCGCTGGCAGAGAGCATCACAGTCGGCGACTCGGTCGCGGTCAACGGCGTCTGTCTGACGGCAACGGCCATCCAGGGTGACGGTTTTACAGCCGACGTCATGAATGAGACGCTGCGCCGCAGCTCACTGGCAGAAGTGAGGCCCGGAACGGCTGTCAACCTGGAGCTCGCAATGCGGTTGTCCGATCGGCTGGGCGGGCACATGGTCCAGGGGCATGTTGACGGCGTTGGCGTCGTGACCGAGGTTGTTCAGGACGGGTTCTCGCGCCGCCTGACGATCGTTCCCCGTGCGCCGGGGCTGCTGCGGTATATGGTTGAGAAGGGATCAATCACGGTAGACGGGATATCACTTACGGTTGCGGGGCTGGGCGAGGGCTCCTTTGCCGTGTCGCTGATCCCTGAAACGCTCGCGCGGACCAGTCTGGGGCGCGCGCAACCGGGAGTGACCGTCAACTTGGAGGTTGATGTGCTGGCCAAATATGTTGAGCGACTGATGTCAGAGAGGAGTGCCCGATGAGCACTGTGACCAGCCCATTTGCCACCATCGAAGCGGCGGTTGAGGATCTCCGTCAGGGCAAGATGGTTGTGGTCTGTGATGACGAGAACCGTGAGAACGAGGGTGATCTTACGATGGCCGCCCAGTTCGTCACCCCGGAGGCGATCAATTTCATGGCCAAGGAGGGGCGCGGCTTGATCTGTCTTGCGCTCACGCCGGAGCGCTGCGATGAGCTTGGTCTGAACCTCATGGCAGCCAAGAACGAGTCATCGTTCCAGACCTCGTTCACCGTATCAATCGAGGCGCGCACGGGCGTGAGCACCGGCATCTCCGCTGCCGACCGGGCGCGCACCATCCAGGTCGCCATCGACCCGGCCAGCGGACCGCGCGAGCTGGTTCAGCCCGGCCACGTCTTTCCGCTGAAGGCCAAGCCCGGCGGCACGCTGGAGCGGGTCGGCCAGACCGAGGCGGCGGTTGATCTGGCGCGCATCGCGGGTCTGGTCCCAGCCGGGGTGATCTGCGAGATCATGAACGATGACGGCAGCATGGCGCGCGTGCCGGATCTCACCAAGTACTGCGCCAAACATGGCCTGAAGATGATCACGGTGGCTGACATCGTCGCCTACCGGCGGCGCACCGAGAAGCTCGTCGAGCGGGTCGTCGCGACCAACCTGCCAACCGCTTTTGGAGACTTCGTCGCCGTTGGCTACCTCTCGCTGGTGGACGGCAAACACCACTTGGCGCTGGTTAAGGGTGAGGTGCAGGGCGCCAAGAATGTGCTTGTCAGGGTGCACTCGGAATGTTTGACCGGCGACGTGTTTCACTCACTGCGATGTGATTGCGGCGACCAGCTGGAAGCGGCGCTGCGAATGATCGAGGCGGAGGGGACCGGTGTGCTGCTGTACCTCAACCAGGAGGGTCGTGGAATCGGCTTGCTCAACAAGTTGCGCGCCTACAAACTGCAGGAGGAGGGATTGGACACCGTTGAAGCCAACCTTCGCCTTGGACTGCCGGCGGATCTGCGTGACTACGGGATCGGTGCCCAGATCCTGGTTGATCTGGGACTCACCTCCATCCGGCTTCTCACCAACAACCCGAAGAAAATCTCCGGGCTTGCCGGTCACGGCCTGTCAGTCACCGACCAGCTTCCGATCATCCTCCCGGCAAACCCCTACAACCAGGAATATCTGAACACCAAGCGCGACAAGATGGGGCACATGTTGCCGGGGCACCATCATGAGCTGGCGCTCGAGGAGGAACTGTTCCACGACGGTGCCAGGTCGACACGCTCCCAAGCCCAGCGTGAGGATGATCGCGGTGAGCGGTGAGGAGCGCCTGGCAATCTGTGTTGCGCGGTTCTATGAAGAGCTTGCCGATTTGCTTGAACAGAGCGCACGTGAGGCTCTTGAGCAGGCCGGTGTCAGCGCCGTTGACCGGTTTGCGGTGCCCGGCGCCTTTGAGCTGCCGCTGATCTGCCGCTATGCCGCTGAGAGCGGCCGCTATCAAGCGATAGTCGCGCTGGGCGCCGTTATCAGAGGCGAGACGGATCACTATGACTACGTGTGCGGCCAGACAGCCGCCGGCATCCAGCAGGTGCAGCTGCGAAGTGGTGTGCCGATCGGTTTCGGTGTTCTCACGGTCGACACGATGGAGCAGGCGCGGGCCAGGGTGAGGGGGGGCGCAAAGCGGGACACTGCCGTACACGCCGCGCACGCGGCGCTGGCGTCACTGGCGGTCAGACGGGAGCTCGCGCAACGGCCGCGACCAGCCGGCTTTGCGACATGAACGCCAACGCGCCTGACGACTTTGATCGCGCTGCAATACCGGCTGTGCCCGCGGTTGAGGAGCTCGTCCAGATCGGGGCGGCGGCGGGCGCGCTGGGCGTCAGTGTCGACACGCTCAGGCGCTGGGAGCGGGCTGGTCGGGTGTTATTTGAGCGCCGCGGGAACCGCCGTTACATCTCCGCTGCGCAGCTTGCCAGGCTTCTGCATGATCGAGGTGCTCACAGCAGCTCAAGCGCCCGCAACCATCTTGCAGGCGTTGTTGTGGCCGTCAAGCGTGACGGCGTGATGGCTCAGATCGATATGGTCTGTGGGCCGTTCAGGGTGGTGTCCTTGATGTCCCGTGAAGCCGCCGACGATCTGGGGCTGGAGGTAGGTGTCAGCGCCACGGCGGTCATCAAGTCAACCAACGTGGTGGTTGAGCGTTTCTGAGCGGCTGACCTAGCCGCAAACCCTGCGTGGCGCACAACGTCCTATACTGCTGCGCTGTATGTCAAAGGTCTGCCACGTATGCGCCAAGGGTCCATCTTTTGGCCACAGCCGCAGCCACTCGATGGTTGCCACCAAGCGCCGCTTTGATCCCAACCTCCAGAGGGTTCGGATCGACGAGGGCGGCACTCCGCGCCGTGTCTATGTTTGCACGCGCTGCCTGAAGGCCGGCAAGGTCACCAAGGCTCGCTGAGCCAGTTCGTCGCGCCTTTCCGGTGAGCGATCCAGCGATCCTTCGCTTCCGCGCTTTAGTGGAGGCGGGCCTTGTTGGGCTTGAGGCCCGCAGGCAGGAGGTCAACAACCTCAACGTTTTCCCGGTCGCTGACGGAGACACCGGCGACAACATGGTTCTGACGCTGCGTGCCGTGCTTGATGAACTTGACCAGCTTCTGGAGAGTTCCGAGCATCACACGATCGACGAGATCGGTCGCGAGCAGATCGTCGAGTCGGTGGCCCGGGCCGCGCTGCTTGGTGCACGCGGTAACTCAGGGGTGATCCTCTCACAGCTGATCAGGGGTGCGGCCGAGGAGCTGGTCAGCCGGCCCGGGGAGCTGGTCGACCCCGTGTTGATCGGTGCGGCACTGGCGCGTGCCGCCGACCAGGCCTACGGATCGGTCCGGGAGCCCGCTGAGGGCACCATCCTCACCGTTGCGCGCGAGATGGCTACACGTGCGGCGTCTGAGATCGCGCACATGCCGCAGGCGCGTTTGCGGCCGGGGGCCACTCATGAGCAGCAGGATGCGGCTGCCGCCGAGATCATCGAGCGTGCGCTGCAAGCCGGCCAAGAGTCGGTTGCACGTGGCCCGGATCTGCTACCCGTGCTGCGGGAGGCCGGGGTTGTTGATGCCGGTGGTTACGGGCTGACGGTGCTGCTGGCAGGGATGGTCGGCTCGCTGCGCGGCGGCGAGCCTGTCCAGATCGAACGTCACGCTGCGGCTCGGATCACCCATCCTCAACACGTTTCTGCGACCTTTCGCTACTGCACGAACTTTGCGGTCACTGGCACACAGCTTGATCAGCGTGCCGCCGTCGAGGCGCTGGAGCGGCTGGGTGACTCGGTGCTGGTGGTGGGCGACACCTCGACGCTGAAAGTGCACGTCCACACCGACGACCCTGATGCTGCTGTGGCCTGCTTCGGCGGGCGCGGCGCGACGGTGTCAAGGATTGACATCGCCGATATGAACGTGCAGGTCAGGCAGCGCGACGCACGGCTGCTCAAGCGACGCTGTGCTGGGCTCGCGGTGGTCACCGGTGACGGGTTCCGTGAACTGTTTGAGGGGCTTGGCGTGTCTGTGATCGAGGGTGGCCCAACGCTCAACCCTTCCACTTATGACCTTTTGGCTGCGATCCATGCGGTCGGCTCCGAAGAGGTCGTGGTTTTGCCCAACAACAAGAACGTGTTCATGGCTGCCGAACGCGCAGCGCAGCTGGCCGACCAGGACGTGCACGTCGTTTACTCGTCATCTCTGCAGGCCGGGCTGGCGGCGGCGGTTGCCTTCAAACCCGATCATGGTGCCGATGTGAACGCTGCCGAGATGGCCCGGGTGGCCGATGCGGTGCGCACCGGCGCTGTGGCTCAGGCGGCACGAGACGACGCTCAGGGTCGCTTCAGCGCCGGCGAAGCAGTGGGGTTTCTAGACGGCGAGATCGTCGCCTGGGGCTCGCCCCAGGCGACGTTGGCGGCGGTGATCAAACAGCTGGGCGCTGGCGCGGAACTGGTGAGCGCTCTGCGCGGGGTGCACGCGCCGCTGGACGATGAATCGGTGCGGGCGCTGGCTGGGCACGAGGTAGACCTTGAGATCGGTTACGGCGGCCAGGCGGGTTACTGGTGGCTGTTGTCGGCTGAGTAGCCTAGAATGACCGGCAACGATCAGCTGATGACCGCCAACACTGCGAATCTTTCGTCGCTCGCGGGTAGCGCGTTGGTCGACTCCAACGGCGAGAAGCTTGGACGGGTCCAAGATGTCATTGCGCGCCTTGATGCGGGCGACTCGTTGCCGCCGGTGGTGGGTCTGAAGTCGCGGATCGGCGGACGTGAGATGTTCGTGCCGATCACGCACGTTTCCCAGCTGGGGCCGGCGGCCGTCAAGACGGCGACCACGAAGCTGAATCTGGCGCAGTTTGAGCCGCGACCCGGCGAGGTTCAGCTGCGCCGCGATCTGCTGGACCGACGGGTTATTGATGTCGCCTCAGCGCGGCTGGTTGCAGCCCACGAGGTTCTTCTGGCGCAGCAGGATGGTGTCTGGCGTGTGACGGCGATCTACCCCAGTCTTAAGCCGCGCTTGTGGCGTCTGCTGCCCAGGCGGCTGCGAAGCGGCGACCTGGACCCGGCAAACTTCGTACCGTGGCACGAGATTGAGCCCTTTGTTGGGCATGTGGCAGGCTCGCGTCTGAAGTTGACCTCGCGTCGTCTTGCGCGGTTGCACCCAGCTCAGATCGCCGACCTTGTGGAGGCCGCCTCTCACGAAGAAGGTGAAGAGATCATGGCGGCGGTCGGCCAGGACAAGGAGCTGGAAGCGGACGTCTTTGAGGAGCTCAACGACGAGCATCAGGTCGAGTTTTTGCGCGAGCGCTCTGATGATGAGGTGGCGGGCGTGCTGGCTCGCATGGCGTCTGACGACGCCGCGGACCTGTTGCTGGAGATCGAGCAGGGCCGCAGGCTGAGCGTCCTGAACCTGTTGCCGGCGGGCAAGCAGGTGAAGATCCGCAGTTTGCTGGGACACAACCCGGCGACGGCAGGCGGCATGATGAACCCTGATTTTGTGGCGGTTGATGCCGACGACACGGTCGCCAGCGCGCTGCGCAAGGTGCGCGCCAGTGAGATCGGCGTCCAGCTTTTATCGACGGTCTGTTTGGTGGATGGCGCCGGTGTACTGCTGGGCACCGTCGGGCTGGATCAGCTTATTCGTGCCGCTCCTGAAGCGAGCCTGTCCAGTCTGCTCGTTGACGAGGCGCAGACGCCGAGCGTCTCACCGGAGGAGGATCTCCCCGAGCTCGCACGTCTGATGAGCGACTACAACCTGATTGCGATGCCGGTCGCCGACGCTGACGGCAAGCCGGTCGGGATGATCGCTGTTGACGACGTGCTTGAGCTTCTGATCCCCGATGAGTGGCGCCGCCGTACATCGGGCGCTCGCCAGTGAGTTGCCGGCGTCGGTGTGCCACTCGCCCTGCCGGGTTAGAATCGCACCTGATGGGTGATCAGATCCCACTCCAAGACTGTGATCCGCCGCGAAGTCGTCGCGCGACGGTGGTGGCGACGGTCGCTGCGGTTACTGCCTGCTAGGGCAGGTCTGGCACGGCCTCCTGCCCTCGCCGCTTGGCGCCAGCAAGAAAGGAGGTCGAGCACGTGATGACGACGAAACGTGACGAGCAGCTGACGGTCCACCCAACCAGGCAGCGCGCGGTGCTCGACCCAGCCCACGTCGGTGACATCCGTGGTGCGTTTGGAACGATCCACCAGCATGAGGGCGCGGCTCACAGCGTCCGCGGGCGTGCGCTGGCGCTGCTTGCGATTGTCGGCCCCGGATTGATCGTCATGGTCGGCGACAACGATGCAGGGGGCGTCGCCACCTACTCACAGGCTGGTCAGAACTACGGGCTGAGCCTTCTGTGGGTGCTGATCCTGCTGGTGCCTGTGCTGATTGTCAACCAGGAAATGGTTGTTCGGCTGGGGGCCGTCACCGGGGTTGGTCACGCGAAGCTGATCAACGAGCGGTTCGGCCGATTCTGGGGCTGGTTCTCCGTGGGAGATCTTTTTCTTCTGAACTTTCTGACGATCGTCACAGAGTTCATCGGCGTCAGCCTGTCTCTCGGGTACTTTGGAATCTCCAGGTACGTTGCTGTACCTGTAGCGGCCGCGGCTCTGGTGGCGATTACGGCGAGCGGCAGCTTTCGAGTTTGGGAACGCTCCATGTTCGTGTTCGTGTTTGCAAACCTGCTGGTCATCCCGCTGTTCTTCATCGCCCATCCGCACTACTCGACGATCGCGCGAGATCTGGTGATACCAGGTATCCAGGGTGGGGCCAACTCTACGTCGGTGTTGCTCATCATCGGCATGGTGGGAACCACCGTCGCACCTTGGCAGCTGTTCTTCCAGCAGTCCAACATCATCGACAAGCGCATCACTCCACGCTGGATCAACTACGAGCGGCTCGACACCTACGTGGGTGCGCTGGTTGTGGTGATCGGGGCTGCCGCGATCATCTCGGTTTCGGCGTCCGCCTTCCAACACACCGCCTACTTCGGTCAGTTCACCAATGCGGGCGCAACCGCATCCGCATTGGCCCACATCCTGGGATCCATCCCAGCAGCGCTGTTCGCGGTGGTGCTGCTCAACGCGTCGCTGATCGGCGCCGGCGCGCTGACCTTGTCGACCAGCTATGCGTTTGGTGACGTGTTTGGCACAAAGAGCTCATTGCACCGCAGCTTCGCCGACGCCAAGCTGTTCTACGGGATTTTCAGCGGTCTGATCGTTGGCGCCGCACTGATCGTGCTGATTCCCGGCGCGCCCCTGGGCGTGATCACGCTGGCCGTGCAGGCGCTTGCCGGGGTCCTTTTGCCCAGCGCGAGCGTCTTTCTGCTGCTGCTGTGCAACGACCGGGAGGTCCTTGGTCCCTGGCGCAACCCGTTCTGGCTCAACGTGGTCGCAGGCGTGATCATCGCCATCCTGATCCTGTTGTCACTGATCCTGATGGGCACCACGTTGTTCCCGAGCGTGAACGTCACGGCGCTGGCACTGGCCGGCGGTGGCGCCTTGCTGGCAGGTCTGATCGCGTTCAGCTTGGTGGCGTTGCGGGGCCGACGTCATCTGGCTGCGGTTACGGGCAGCGAGCCGGCCTCTGCGATTGCAAAAGAGGACTGGACGATGCCCTCGCTGGCGCTGCTCGGCCGGCCGGAATGGTCGACCGGACGCAAGCTCGCGATGCTGACCCTGCGGGGTTATCTGCTGATCTCCGTCGCGCTGCTGGTGCTCAAGGCGGTGCGGCTCGGTGGTGGGTAGGCTCACTGCCTGCGGTCTGCTGTGGATAGGTCCGGCCATGGGTTCACAGTTTGGGTATGGCGCGAGCGTTTGCGCAGTCCACAGAACTGACCGCTGAGCAGCTGCGCCTGGCGCCCGTGCGTCTGCCGCGCCCCGCGGTCTTGGATGCGGCGCTACAGCTAAAGGGTTCAAAGGCGGCCACAGCGGCGCAGGTGCTGGGCCTGAGTACGGTCGGCGATCTGCTTGAGCACCTGCCGCGTGACCGGCGTGACGCCTGTGTGATTGCCGAACTGCAGATAGGCCAGACGGCGACGCTTGTCGTGCAGGTAAAACGGATAGCCGCACGTCCTGTACGCCGCCGCGGCATGCGTCCGCTCGTGCAGGCGACTGTGGCCGACGCAACCGGCTCGTTGCGCGTGACGTTCTTCAATCAGCCATGGCTTGCGCAGCGCTACCCGCCCGGGACACGGCTCGTGCTGCACGGCAAAGCCGAAGGTCAGGGCCGGTTCACAGTTCAGGCGCATGCGCCCACGTCAAAGCAGGGTGGTTGGTCAGGCGGCAGCGATCCGTCTGCCGGAACGCTTTCACTCTCGGTCGCTCACTATCCAGCCACGGATGGTCTCTCCTCGACCCAGATTCTGGCGCTGATTCATGAGCATATGGAGTCCATGAACGACACGCTCGAGCCGCTGCCGAGCTCCTGGAGGCGTCGGGAGCGGCTGCTCGATCGCGCTGGGGCGCTGTGGGCTGCACACTTTGGCGCCAACGAGCAGGAGGTGGAAGCAGGCCGGCGTCGGCTGGCGTTTGAGGAGCTTCTGCTTGCCCAGATCGTTTTTCGCCTGCGGCGACGTGACGTGCGTGGCAGGGCTGCCGCGTATCCACTGGACGCGCCAGGGCAGCTGACCGCACGCTGGCTGGAGTGTGAACTGCCGTTTGAGCTGACCGGCGACCAGCGCGCCGCCATCGAGACGATCGCAGCCGATCTGGCCGGCGAGCAGCCGATGCAACGGCTGCTGATGGGCGAGGTCGGTTCCGGCAAGACGGTGGTTGCGCTCTATGCGATGCTGCGCGCTCTTGAGCACGGCTTCCAAGCCGCGTTGATGGCGCCGGTTGAGGCGCTTGCGGAACAGCACTTTGCCACAATTGGAAAGCTGCTCGGCAGCGAGTCGGTCAGTGTGGGGCTGCTCACAGGGTCCACATCGGCCCGTCAGCGTGCGCAGCTGCGAGACAGGCTGGCAAGTGGCGAGCTTGCCCTGATCGTCGGCACGCACGCGCTGATTGAGCCTGACGTGCGCTTCTCCCGTTTGGCGGTGGTGGTGGTGGACGAGCAGCACCGTTTTGGAGTGCGTCAGCGGGCGGCGTTGGCTGGGTTTGGTACCCGCACCGCCAACCCGCATGTGCTGCACATGACGGCCACACCGATCCCCCGCACGCTTGCCCTGTGCAACTATGGCGAGCTGGATTTCACCGTGTTGCGTGCGCTCCCGCGTGGGCGCCAGCCGATCCGCACCCGTGTGTGTTCAAGCGACGCGGAGCGCGAGGCCGCCTATGCGCAGATTCGCGCTGAGGTTGACGCTGGCCGGCAGGCGTTTGTGGTGTGTCCGTTGGTGGAGGAGTCTGAGGCCCTGCAGGCGCGCGCGGCCACCAGCGAGTATGAACGGTTGCGCGCCGGCCCACTGCGGGGCTATCAGCTGGTGCTCATGCACGGTCAGATGCGAGCTGGCGAGAAACAGGACGCGATGGCTCGCTTTGCATCGGGTGCTGGGCAGATCCTTGTTGCGACCACCGTGATTGAGGTGGGCATCGACGTACCGAACGCCACCGTGATGCTGGTCGAGGACGCCGACCGTTACGGCCTCACGCAGCTGCATCAGCTGCGCGGCCGGGTCGGGCGCGGTGAGCACCCGTCCACCTGTCTTTTGTTCGGTCGGCGTGACTCACGCCGACTGCAGGCGATGAGCAGTGAATCGGACGGCTTCCGGCTTGCTGAGCTGGACCTGGAGATGCGGGGCCAGGGAGACCTGGTCGGCACACGGCAGTCAGGGGAGGCCGACCTGCGCTTTGTCATCCTGCCGCAGGACGCCGATCTGCTTGAGCGGGCTCGTCGTTATGCGCTTCAGGTGCTGGAGGAGCCTCTGGCGGCCGACGAGCCTGCCAGCTGGCTGCTGGGGGAAGCGCTCCGCCGTCGCTACGGGGATGAAGCGTACGCCCCGATCAGAGTGTGATGGAGGTGTGCGCTTGAGGGTCGTGGCAGGCCGCCTTGGTGGGCGTCAGCTGGTGGCGCCGTCTGGCAGCAGCACCCGTCCAACCTCTGACCGGGTTCGGGAGGCGATCTTCTCGATACTCGCCAGCGTTGATGGTGCGCGTGTGCTGGATCTGTTCGCCGGCTCCGGTGCTCTGGGCATCGAGGCTCTTTCACGCGGAGCAGGGTCTGCCGTCTTTGTTGACCGCGCAGCACCGGCCGTGGCAGCGGTCCGAAGCAACCTGGAGCGGCTCGGCCAGACTGCCGTGGTGGTGCGGATGCCAGTGGCGCGGGCTTTGGCTTGCAGGCCTGTGGACGCTGGGCTCTACGATCTTGTCTTCCTTGATCCACCCTACCGACTGGGAGAAGCACTTGGACCGCGACTGTCTATATCCTTGCTGCCGCTGCTTGCGCCGGGCGCGAGAGTTGTGGCGGAATCAGACAGACGCCGCCCGCTGGCCCTGGAGCTACCGCTGCTGCGTGAACGCCAGTACGGAGACACCCTGATCAGAATCTATGGCGCCTGACAATCGAATCGCAGTCTGTCCCGGCTCTTACGACCCGGTTACCAATGGTCATCTTGACGTAATCTCACGTGCGTCCGCGATGTTTGACCGTGTGATCGTCGCGGTGGTGAACCTGCCTATTCGCAAGGGTGGCACGCTGTTCAGCGCACAAGAGAGAATCGGCTTCATAAAGCGTGCCACCGAGCACCTTGGAAACGTTGATGTGGAGCCGTTCAGTGTGTTGACGGTCGAGTTTGCGCGCCAGCATGGTGCCAAGGCCATTGTGCGTGGCCTGCGTGCCATCTCCGACTTTGAGTATGAGCTCGAGCTCAACCAGCTCAACCGCCAGCAGGCACCGGAGATTGAGTCGGTGTACTTGATGGCCTCGGCGAAGTACTCTTTTATCAGATCAAGCGGTGTCAAAGAGCTGGCGACCTTTGGGGGTCGCATTGAGGGGTTGGTGCCTGAAGAGGTGGCCCGAGCCTTGAAGGAACGGATCGCTCGTTGACGAAGAGAGGATTCCGATGGACGTTCTTGTACTGATCGACAAACTGGATGATCTCGTCCACAACGCCAAGCCCATGCCGTTGACCGACCAGGTGCGCGTGGACAAGGAGGAGATCTACGACATTCTGGACCAGATGCGCGCCACCATCCCTGAGGAGATCAAGCAGGCTCGCTGGATCGTCAAGGAGCGCCAGGAGATGCTGGTAGAAGCCAAGCGCGAAGCGGAACGCATCGTCAAGGACGCGCAGGAGCGACAGGAGCGGCTGGTCTCTGAGCAGGAGGTGACTCGCGAGGCGGAGCGTCTGGCGGAGGACATCGTCGATGAGGCACGCACGCGTGAGCGGGAGATTCGCCTGGGTGCGGAGGATTATGCGGACGAGATCCTTGGCACGCTGGAGGTGAACCTCTCCAAGTTCATAGCAGCTGTGCAGCGCGGTCGGGACCGCCTGGCGGGCAAGGATGAGCCGGCCGAGGTGGCCTGAACGCAGCTCTGCGCAGTCCGATTGCATTCTGTCCGGCTGGTGAGCGAGCCTCTCAGCCATGAGTGCCGTTTGGCTGATCGTCGGTCTGCTCGCCGGTTCGGGCTTGACCGCATTGGTGATGCGGGAGCGGATCCGGTCGCTTCACGCCGAGCAGGAACAGTTTTCCCAGTCGTTTAAGGCGATCAGCGCCCAGGCGCTTGATGCCAGTGTGCAACGGCTCAGTGATTTCAACCGTGAACAGCTCCAAGCCGCCCAGGAGACTGCGAGAGTGCAACTGCAGGCCACTGAGGCACAGGCGCGAGCACAGTTGCAGACCGCCCAGGCGCAGGTAAGAGGCGAGCTGGAGCAGCGCCAGCAGGCCGTGGAGCAGCTGGTCCGCCCGCTTCAGCAGCAGCTGGAACGCTTGAACCTCGAGCGTGAACGCAACAGCGCTGCGCTCGGCACGCAGATCCGCATGTTGGCGGAGGCTCAGGAGAAGCTGCGCAGTGAGACCGGCGCCCTGGTCACTGCTTTGCGTAAGCCAAACGTTCGCGGCCAGTGGGGCCAGATGCAGCTGCGCAAGGTCGTGGAGCTGGCGGGCATGGTCCGCCACTGCGACTTCAGCGAGCAGGCCAGCTTCAGCGATGAGGAAGGGACGCTCAGACCGGACTTGATCGTCAACCTTCCGGGCGGAAAGCACGTGGTGGTTGACGCCAAAGCTCCGTTGCAGGGGATTCTCGACGCCTACGAGGCGCCGGACGAGCAGGCTCGAAGCCAACACCTCCAGGCGCATGCCAGGCTGCTGCGCCATCACGTCAAACAGCTTGCCGACAAGGCGTATTGGTCCGGCATGGAGTCCGCGCCGGATTTTGTCGTCCTGTTCTTGCCCGGTGAGCACCTGTACGGCGCGGCGCTTGAGGCCGACCCTGAGCTGATCGAGGATGCGATGGCCCGCCGGGTGCTGATCTCCACGCCCACCACCCTGCTTGCGCTGCTGCACTCCGTGGCCTACGGATGGCAGCAGGAGCGGGTGGCGGAGTCCGCGCAGGCGGTGTCAGAGCTGGGACGCCAGCTTTACGGCAGGCTAGCCAAGCTGTCTGGGCTGATCGCGACGCTCGGCGGCCGTCTGAACAGCACCGTGAGCGCGTACAACGTGATGGTTGGCTCCTATGAGGCGCGGGTGTTGCCCGGGGCGCGGCGCTTTGCGGACCATGGGGCTGTTGGCGCTGGCAGCGAACTGCCGGACCTGGAGCAGATAACACAGCTGGCACGCGACGTACGCGTCTGCGCCGAGGATGAGGCTGTCACGCCAACCGTGGGGCCGCCGCTCCCGCCGCCCGCCGCGTCCGAGGAGCCGCCGGCCGCCGTATGGTGAGCCGCTAGATGAGTCGCCGCCCCGGCGCAGACGGTTGAGCCGGCCGAAGCCGGCATTTGGCCCGGCAGGGGGTAACTGTTCACGTCGTTTGTTGGCTGGGCGGGCTGTTGGCACGGTGGTCGCGGCGCGGCGCGGCGCGGCGCGGCGCGGCGCGGCGCTGCTCGCACGGGCATGCTGTGCCGGCGATAAGCCCGTAAGCGGCGTGAGAGCGAGTCAGAATGCACAAA
>JBMFHK010000002.1:0-56040 GCA_049976865.1 Solirubrobacteraceae bacterium
ACCCAAATCTTCAGCCCGCCCCCCGGAAAGCCCCCATGCGACCTGAATAGTTACCTCAAAAGGATTCCGCGCATCCCGGGCATGTAGACGTCGCCACGCTACGCGGCGGCGGCGGCCCGGCCGGAGTCGCCCAGTTCCGCCCCAGCGCCATCCTGGGTCTCCGCATCCAGTTCATCCGCTGCAGGAGGCTTCGCACCCGCCTTTGCCCAAGGCTCGTCGAACTCCACGCGCCAGCGTCCCTCCTCGGTCTGAACCAGGGCCAGACGCGAGCGAAAACTCTTGCCGGCACGACTCTTGAACCCCGCAAGCGGCTGTTCGGTACGGCCCGTCTTGATCAGCTCTCGCGCGACCTGGGTGGTCAGGTTCTTGCCGGCTTTGGCCTTCCAGATCACAAAGCCGCAGCCAGGATCCTCACGCGACCAGCAGGAGTAGCCCTTGCGGTTCTCCATGATGTCCTGCCCGCAGACCGGGCAGGGGCCGAGGTTGGCACGCGGGATCCGGACATCCTTGAGTGCGTTGTCAAGCGTGGCCACAGTCTCCGTGGCGAACTTGGCGATGTCAGCCATGAACGCTGCACGTGTGTCCTGACCGGTCTCGATCTTGGCGAGCCTGTGCTCCCACTCCCCCGTCAGTGAGGGAGAGGTGAGCGCATGCTCCCCGAGTAGTCGGATCACGTTCATGCCCTTCTCGGTTACCACCAGCGCACGGCCGTCGCGTTCGATGTAGCCGACCGCAAGCAGCCGTTCAATGATGGCCGCGCGTGTTGCCGGCGTGCCGATCCCGGAGTCCTTCATCGCCTCGCGCAACTCCTCGTTGTCGACCAGTCTGCCGGCGGTCTCCATCGCATCGATCAACGACCCGTCCGAGAAGCGCCGCGGTGGCTTGGTCTCCTTGGCCACGGCGGCAACCCTGTGCACCCGCACCTGCTCGCCCTTCTCGAGCCTTGGGAGCTGCTGATCAGTGCCCTCATCGTCATCCTCGGCCGAGGTCAGTTCGGGACTGACGCCCTCACCGTAAACAGCCCGCCAGCCGGCCACAAGCAGCACCCGCCCGCTGGTGCGGAACACGTGTTGCTCGGCAACCGTGGTCTCCACACGCGTGTTCTCAAACACCGCTTCCGGATGGAAAACGGCCAGAAAGCGCCGCACCACCAGGTCGTAGATGCGGCGGTCATCATCGTTCATCTTCTCAACGGGATGACGCTCCGCGAGCGTCGGGATGATCGCGTGATGGTCGGTGACCTTCTCATCGTTTACCACTCGTGCGAGCGGCAGCACGTCAAGGCTCGTCACGTAGCGCCCGGCGGCGGCATACTGCGGCTGCGAACCGACAAGCTCGGCAATCGGCTTGATGTCGGGTGCCATGTCACTTGTTATGTACCGGCTGTTGGTACGTGGATAGGTGAGCGCCTTGTGCTCTTCGTAGAGGCGCTGCGCGGCGGCGAGCGTGCGGCGAGCGTAAAAGCCGTAGCGTGAAGAGGCGTCGCGCTGCAGCGAGCTCAAGTCGTACAGAAGCGGCGCGCGATCGCGGCTCTCACGCTTGTCGAGCTTGGTGATGACACCGGCCGCGTCCTGGCAGGCGGCGACGATCTCCCGCGCACGGCGCTCGTCAGCGATCCGCGGGTTTGAGCCCGCGTGGTAGCGCCCGTCGTAGGCACGCTCAGAGTCCGGCAAAAGCGTGAGGAAGCGAGCGTCCACAACCCAGTACGGCTCCGGCCTGAAGCCGCGAATCTCCTGCTCCCGGCGAGCAAGGATCGCCAGCGTCGGTGTCTGCACGCGTCCCAATGACACCGCTCCGTCAAATGACGAGCGGAGCCTGATCGTCGCTGCGCGACTGGCGTTCATGCCAACGATCCAGTCCGCCTCCGAGCGCGAGCGTGCCGCTTCCTCCAGCGTGTGGAACTCCTCTCCGGGGCGCAGCGACGCAAAGGCGTCACGGATCGCCACGGTGGTCATGGAGTTCAGCCACAGCCGCTTGACCGGGAGCTTGCTGCCGGTCTTCTCGTACAGATAGGCGAAGATCAGCTCGCCCTCCCGGCCGGCGTCGCAGGCGTTGATCACAAAATCCAAGTCTTCGCGACGCAGCTCACGGCTGATCACGGTCATCTGCTTCTTGGCGCGCTCATCACGCACAACCAGCTTGAACTTCTTTGGCAGGATCGGCAGATCACTCATGCGCCACTTGGCGTATTGCGCGCCGTATTCATCGGGATCGGCAAGCTGCACCAGATGGCCAACCGCCCAGGTGACCACGTGCTGCGGCCCCTCCAGAAACCCCTGCCCCTTCTTGAACGGTCCCGGCAACACCTTTCGGAGGTCGTCACCAACAGAGGGCTTCTCAGCAATCACCAGTGTCTTTTGCATCGGGGCTGCAGGGTAGCGGTCCGGACCGCATAAGTGCGCCTGGGGTCATGGCGCGCACGCACCGGTCGCCACCGAGCCGTGTGCTGCGCGAGCTCTGATCAGGTCGTTGGCGACGATCCCGTCCGGTACCGCCAACGCAACATCCTGCGAGTCGGCCGGCCGGCCGCTCAACTTCGCAAAGACGGTACCCAGCACATGTCCGCCACCATCAACGATCGGCCCCCCGGAGTTGCCTGGACGGACCGTCCCACGCAGGGCGGTGACGTCCCGCAGCGCCGGATTGCCGTAGGCGTTCTCAGTCAGAATCACAGAGGTCCGGCCAAGGCGTCCGGGCTTTACGCTCAATCCACCGTCCAGCGGGAAGCCAAGAATTGCCCCGGCCGTCCCTGACGCTGGCTTGCAGGCCAGCGTCAGGGACGGGACGCTCAGTCCAGCAACGCTCAGTACAGCAATGTCGTTGTGTGGATCAAAGACCAGGACCCGCGCACCGAGAGCGCGCCCCACACCGATCAGCTGAACGGTCGTGTCGCTCTCACCGGCCACAACGTGGGCGGCAGTCACCACCAGCCCAGGGCCAGCCACCCAGCCGCTGCCCTCGATGCCCAGTCCACAGGCATGGCCCAGCACTCGCACGATGGAGCGCCTGGCCGACTGCACGCCGACAGCCGTGATTATGGCCGGGTTGGGCGCTCGGACCGCTGCCACTACGCCCGTGACGCCCGCAAGCGGGTCGACACGGCCAAGCGCATTGAGGATCGGGCCCGATGGGGGCAACACCCGGTCCAGGTGATGCAGGACGGTGGAGCGTGTGAGTTCCCTGCGGAGGCTTGCCGGAAGCTTCAGCGCGGCCTGGGATTGCAGCGCAGCCGCAGCCACAATCCAGGCGATACCGACTCCCACGCAACCCATCAGCAGCGCGCCCAGCAGCCGGTCGACGGTGCGCAGCCCCGGCAGCCATACGAAGCGGCGTAGTCGGCCGGCGACGACCTGAAAGATCGATCCCATGGCGGCCGCCAGGATTACCGCGCCGGCTAAACCAAACCACGGTGCATATGGCGATTGCACCCCCTGGTTAAGCAGGCTCGGACCAAGCCGTGCACCGATCACAGCTCCCCCCACAAAGCCGACGATCGAAGCGGCGCCGACGATCAACCCGCGCCGGTAACCGTGGACGGCGGTCAGCGCCACGAGTACCAAGATGACGTAATCAGCGAGGTTCATCTGCGGCGCGGCGGTGTGCCAACCCTACCGGCCAGCGGCCTGCACCGTCCCCGGTGCAGTCCAAGATTCTGCGCAACACCGACCCGACAAAATACGCAACCCGACGCGGGTTTCTCACCAAACCCTCCACGGGACGTGCAGTCTATACGTCCCTGCCCCGGTCAGCTTGCGGCAACCGTTGGGCGTGATCCCCGCATGCGATCCTGTTCCAGGATCATGCGCAGACGGTGTAGCGCCCGCTTGGCCTGGCGCCTGGTCCAGGCACGGCCACCCAGCGCTTCCCGAATCAGATCGCTGGGCATATGCGCCTCGGACTCGTAGGTGTATTGCACTTTCGACACGCCCGGCCGGACCTCTTCAATCTCGTAGGTCTCCACCATCTTGATGCGGTTGTACTTGCCACCGCTTCCCCGCTTAACGATCTTCAACGGTGCCTGCATATCGGAGATCGCCAAATCAGCCCGAGCAAAACGGTTCAGGGGAGCCTGGATCCGGAACCTGGCGCCCGCCCCCACGCCAACGGAGTCAACACGGGTCAAATGCCAGTCGACAAGGTAGTGGTCGGTGAACTCTGCGTGGTTGGCAATATCTGCCAGGTACTCAAAAACCTGCTCGCGCGGCAGGTTGATCTGCGTTGAAAGTTTGATTGGCTCCACAGTCCAAGCAGTCTATTTGGCTCGGCCGAAGAATGTTCCGATGTCTGCCCCAGCCAGTGTGATCGCCACAGCCCCGCCCAGCTCAGGCGGCACGCCGACGTGCACGGCGATCCAGAATACGGATTGAATGACCAAACGCTGGGCCATGCACGGTGTGGGAGTCGGCGGGCTGTTGTGCGGCGCGGTCACGGCAGAGCGCGCAGCGGTGGACCCCGCCAGCGTATTCATACATGCGCTCACCGATCAGCAGGGTCCGCCCGCACACTTCACAGCGAGCAGAGGACTCGCGCCGCTCTCCGATGCCACGTCGCAGCAGCGCGGCCTCAAGCTCCGAGGTGTCTCTGATTGTTGCTTGCATAAAAACGGATTTCGTCTCGCGACCACGCATTCCTGCAACCATCCTGAAGGCAGCGGTGATCAAAGTCGCCACGCGCAGGTTAGATGTGGCAGACCGCGAGCCGAGCATCAAAACAAGCGAAGAGATGCTGAAGATTGCCCTTCGGGTCTATCCAAGCGGTGAACTAGCTAGTAACATAAGTCTGCGCACCCCTTGAGCGGTGCGTCATGTCTTCCCCGCCAGAAGGAGATGAGCATGGAGGCCTGGAATACGGACCACACTACGAAGGTCGGACTAAGTCCAACGCTAGGGGCTGAGCCGGAAGTTCCTGATCGTGATTGGCTCCTGGAGCTTCGAGACGGCATCGACAGTCCGGGCCAATACTTGGCATACCGGGACGCGGATAAGACCAGCGTCCTTTATGTCTTGGACCGCGAATGGACTCGGATCGGTCGCAGCTTGGCTGCTGACATTCGCTTTGATGATCCGACCGTGTCGCGTCGGCACGCGTTGATTGTGCGCCAGCCCGACGGTCTGCGAGTCGTTGACGACCGTAGCCTGAACGGCGTGTTTGTAAACGGTGAGCGTGTTGAGTGGAGTGCTCTGGTCGATGGTGACGAGATTGTGATCGGACGCCATCACATGCATTTCTGCGATGTCAGTCGCGTCCGCACCGGTGAGCTGACAAGCCGCGTCGAGGCTGACCCGGTCTGACCACCGTCAAAAGCTTGCGAGCGGCGACGGCTAAGCCGTCGCCGCTCGCGTACCCAAAGTCCAGCGGCCGATGCGCTGTTGTCTGCATGAGGACGCTCAGCTGAGGTCAGTCACATAAGCGCCGCGCGGCTCAAAGTCCACGCGCAGAATCTGCGCCCAGCCGCCCGCGCTCTCCTGCAGCGCTCGCAAAACCGCGCCAGAGCGTTCCACCGGGCACCACACCAGTACGGTCGGCCCGGCGCCTGAGATCGTTGCGCCCAGCGCACCCATCTTTTGCGCGGAAGCCACCAGTCGCGCGGAGCGCGGATACAGGTTGGCTCGATAGGGCTGATGCAGGCGGTCACGCAGACCGTCTGCCACCAGATCCCAATCGCCCGAGGTAAGGCCAAGTACCAGTTTGGCCACAGCGGCCACGTTGGCCACAGCATCTTCCAGCGGCACCTGCGCCGGCAGCGCCTGACGGGCCAGCTCGGTTCTCACCGGTTTAGGCGGCACAACCAGGATCGCCTCAAGCCCAGACGGCATGCCAAAGCGGCGCACGTCGGTGCCGTCGCAGACCACCAGCCCGCCAAGCAATGACGCCGCGACATTATCGGGATGCCCCTCAATCTCAGTCGCGATCGCAAGCAGCTGATCCAGCGTTGGCGCTTCACCGCCGTCGCCGCCAAGCAGGGCGGCGGCGGCGACTAAACCTGCCACCACTCCCGCCGCGCTGGAACCGATGCCGCCGCTCAGCGGGATTTGCGAGTTGATCCGGAACTCAAAGCGCTCGGCTGGCAGTAGACGTTCAAACCCCCGCACGACCAGGTTGCCGCGGTCTCGGCGCAGACGCAAGGGGGTGACGACCCTGTAACTGCCGCTCTCCACCACCTCGACGTCAACAAACAGCCGAAGCGCGGCGCCCAGCACATCAAAACCGGGACCGAGGTTAGCGGTGGATCCGGGAACCCGTACGCGGACCGATCTCACCGCAGGATCACACGCCTGATCGCGTCAATCTCCGGCTCGCAGGCAATCACACCGCCAGCCTGACTCAGCGCCGTGTCCGGGTCCTTCAGCCCGTGACCAGTCAAAACGCACGCGACCCGCTGCGCGTCGCCGGCGCCGTGAGCCAAAAGGCCCGCAACCGAAGCTGCCGACGCCGGCTCGCAGAAGATCCCCTCCGCGCGCGCCATGAACCGGTAGGCGTCCAGGATCTGCTCGTCGGTCACGGCGTTCACCGCGCCGCCCGAGGAGACCATCGCCTCCATCGCCTGCTCCCAGCGTGCGGGTTTACCGATCCGGATCGCGCTGGCGATCGTCTCGGGTTCTTCCACAGGTTTGCCAAGCACCAGTGGGGCGGCGCCAGCGGCCTGGAAGCCATACATGCACGGCCTCATGCCGACCTCCCTGAAGCCTCGCCAGTACGCGGTGATATTGCCGGCGTTACCGACCGGGATGCAGAGCGCGTCAAGATGGCCGTCAAGCTCCTCGGCGATCTCAAAGGCCGAGGTTTTCTGGCCCTCGATGCGAAACTCGTTGACCGAGTTCACCAGGACGATTGCGTCCTTCTCAGCGATCTGACGCACAAGCTGCAGGGCGCGGTCGAAGTTGGCGTTGATCGCCACTACCTGCGCGCCGTGCATCAGCGCTTGAGCGAGCTTGCCAAGCGCGATCTTCCCCTCCGGCACGATCACCACGCCGCGGATACCGGCTCGCGCAGCGTAGGCGGCCAGTGAAGCGGCGGTGTTCCCGGTCGACGCGCAGATGACCGCCTCGGCGCCGGCACGCAGCGCCGCCGAAACCGCACAGGTCATGCCACGGTCCTTGAAACTGCCGGTCGGGTTGGCGCCCTCGATCTTTAGATAGACCTCGGCGCCCACGCGCGCAGACAAAGCTGGTGCGTACACAAGCGGCGTTGACCCCTCGTTGAGGCTGACCACCGGGTCACCGCTCGCGAACGGCAGGCGGTCCCGGTAGCGCTCGATCAGCCCAGGCATTGGTTCTGGTTAATCATCGACTGCCAAGCATGTCAGACGACGGCGATCAGACGCTGATCTGCGACCCCATCTGGACCGTACGGTTGACCGGCAGACCAAAGTGCTCAATCGGGTTGGCGGCGTTGCGGGCCATGGTCAAAAAGATCCGCTTTCTCCACATGGCCATCCCTGGACTGTCAGTTTCTGAGATGGTGATCCTGGACAAGAAGTATGAGGCGTGCTCCAGGTCCAGTGCACGCTCCAGATACCCAAGCTTGCGCGCCAGGGCGAGCAGCTGCGGAACGCTGTGCGTCTCACGGTAACCGTTACGAATCACGATGTGCGTCATCCTGAAGCGGCCGCGGCCAAGCGTCCTTGCCACGAACCGCCGCTCGCTGGCCACCACCGGGAGGCTCACCGTGTCGACTGAAACCAGCACAATCCGCTCATGCAGCGCGTGGGTGTGCTCGACGATGCCACGCAGCGCCAGCGGCGTGGTCTCGGCAGTGGGACTGAGGAACACCGCCACGCCGGGAACCCGGGTGACGGGCGGCTGCATGTTGCTCAGATGCTCGATGAACTCGCCAAGGTCGCCCTCCACCCGCTCACGGTTACGGTTGACGATCACCAGCCCAGCGCGCCAGGTCAGCATCACCATGGAGGTGAGGATCCCAACCGCCAGTGGCATCCAGGCACCATGGAAGAGCTTGGCCATGTTCGCCAAAAAGAAGGCGACCTCAAACGTCAAGAACAGCACGCCCAGCACGACCAGCTGCCAACGTGGTGTCTTCCACAGTGCACGGGACACCGACAAAAACAGAATCGTGTTGAGGACAAACGTGCCTGTCACGGCGACACCGTAGGCGTTGGCAAGGCCGTTTGAGCTCTGGAAAATCAGCACCAGGCTGATCACACCGGCCGCGAGTATCCAGTTGACCACAGGCACGTAGATCTGACCCTCCATCTCCGAGGTGTGGATGACGCGCAGCCGGGGCAGGTAACCCAGCTGCATGGCCTGGCGCGCGACCGTGAAGGAGCCGGAGATCACGGCCTGGGATGCGATCACGGTCGCGACCGTCGCGATCAGTACCTCTGGCAGGCGAAACCACGCTGGCACCACCGAAAAGAACGGGTTGAACCTAGCGGCGTGCAGAGGTGCACGCAGGTGCTCAAGAATCCAGCCCGCCTGGCCCATGTAGTTGACCAGCACGGCCGGCCAGACGACAAAGAACCATGCCATGCGGATCGGGCCGGGGCCGAAGTGGCCACGGTCTGCGTACAGAGCTTCAGCGCCGGTCAGCGACAGCACCACCCCGCCCAGTGCAAGGAACGCCTGGAACTTGTGGTCGACGAAGAACCTCACCCCCCAAAGCGGGTTGAGCGCCTGCAGCACCTCCGGGTGTTTGATTACCTCCGGAAGCCCGATCAGCAAAAGGGTGGTGAACCAGATGAGCATCGCCGGCCCGAAAAGCGTGCCCACCGTACCGGTGCCCTTGCGTTGCAGGAAAAACAGAACCACCAGGATCACGACCGAGAGCGGCACGACCAGATGCGCAACCCCGGGTGTGGCGATCTCAAGCCCTGAGACTGCTGAGAGCACTGAGATCGCCGGCGTGATCATCCCATCACCGAAGAACAGTGAGGCGCCGAAGATGCCCAGGGTCACGAGCGTTGCGGCGTGCGCGACCTTGTGGCGGCGGCAGAGCGCGGCCAGCGCCATGATCCCTCCGTCACCGCGGTTGTGTGCGCGCATGATGAAGCCCGCGTACTTGGTGCTCACAACCACCGCCAGCGACCAGAAGATCAGCGACACCACCCCGTAGACGCCGCTTGGCACCACGTGCTGTGCGGCTTTGAACTCGAACGTGACCTGCTCCGCGTAGAGGGGGCTCGTGCCGATGTCCCCGAACACAACGCCCAGCGCGCCGAGCGCCATCACTGCACGCGACGCGTTGGCGATCACATCCTGCTCACCGATCGCCTCCTGCACGACGTTGCCACCCGGGCCGATGTGGCGGTCGAGCCTCGCCTCTTCACGCTCGTACTCCTCCTGCGCGCCGCCTTCGCGCAGGGAGCGCCGGTAAGGCAGCTTGTGGGCTGCCTCGTACAAGGAACGGTGTGGCTTGGCGGAGGGTGTCACCGTGTCGGTTTGGACGCCGCTGACACGCCCGGCTTGTTCAACAGACTCGGGCGACACTCAATCCTCGCTGTTCAGGCTTCACTTTCGCCGTTTCCCCCGGCCGACGCCGGACGCAGGTACCTCCGCCACACACTCAAGCGACCTCACCGTATCAGAAGCGGGTCGCCGCCTGGTTTGCCGCGCCGGCCTGTGCGGCGGCGCCGTGATGGCCCCGCCGCACAGGCCGGCGCGGCAAGACTGACCGCCGCGTCCGTCCAGCCCGACCCGCCTGGCGTACCCGACCCGCCCGACCCGCTGGACCGGCCCACACCACCCTTTAGCGACGTGGGGAAGGAAATATCCCGTGGCGGGATATTTCCTTCCCCACGTGTCGCGTCTTGTCGGCGCGGGGCTAAAACTCCTGCTCTATCACGCGGATCGCTCGCGGCGCGCCGCGCAGAGCGTCAAGCTCTGTGATCGATTCCATGGCCGCTGAGAACCGCGACTCCGCCACCGCGTGGGTGACCATCACCAACCGCGCCTGCTCGCCCATACCCTTCTGGGTCACTGACTTCACAGACACACCGTGGTCAGCCAGCACACGTGCAACCGTGGCCAGAACACCGGGTTCGTCCGCGACTTCCAGGTGCAGATAAAAGGCCGAGACGACCTCACTGACGACCGGCATCGTGATCAGCTCTTCCGGCGTACTGGCCGGTGGGATCATGGCGCTGACCACATCCCCCAGCACGGCCGTGGCGGTCTGCGGACCGCCGGCCCCCGGGCCGGACATGGTGATCTCAGTGATCTCAGGTGACTCCACGGTCACGGCGTTGAACGGCCCGCCCACCGACGCCAGTGGATGCCCCGGGTACAGAAACGCTGGATGCACACGCACGGACAGGCCCTCGCCAAGCCTCTCCGCAGTGCCGATCAGTTTGAGCGCGAGGTTCCATTCACGCGCGTATTCCATGTCGTCGGAGGTGATGCTGCGGATCCCCTCATAGCGCACCTGATCGAGTGTGACCGGCGCCCCGAACGCAAGACGCGCAAGGATCGCCATCTTGGCGGCGGCGTCACGACCGTCAACATCGTCGGAGGGGTCAGCTTCCGCGTAGCCAAGCCGCTGAGCCTCGGCGAGCGCCTCCTGAAAACTGATCCCGAGACGCGCCATCTCACTGAGGATGAAGTTGGTGGTGCCGTTGACGATCCCGTGCACGCGTTGGATCCGCGCCCCCGCGAGCGACTCCTGCAGGACCCGGACGACCGGCACCACGCCGGCCACGGCCGCCTCAAAACGCAGTTGCACGCCATGTTCGCCGGCGGCATAAAAGAGTTCGTCGCCATACTGGGAGAGCAACTGCTTGTTGGCGGTGACAACGTGTCTGCCGGCCCGCATCGCCTCCAGAACATAGGTGCGAGCAGGTTCGATCCCACCGATCAGCTCGATGATCAGGTCTGCGCCAGCAAGGATCTCCCTGAAGTCACCGTGCGACCGGGTCAGTATTCCGGACACCTGGGGCCGAAGCCCGGTGATCCGCTGTACCCGGTCGGAGTGTTCGCCGACCAGCACCTCCACGGCACGGCCGACCGTGCCGTGGCCGAGCAGTCCGATGCGAAAGATCTCACTCATCTTCTTTAGCCCCAGCGACGTTAGCCCCTTGATTGCTTAGATCCACGTCCCTTGCTACCAGGTCACCGTAGGTTTCACGGCGGACCACCACCCGGGCATCGCCGTGCGAGCAGAAGATGACCGGCGGACGCGGCACCCCATTGTAATTGTTGGCCATCGCATAACCGTAGGCGCCGGTCGCCGGCGTCACGATCAGATCGCCCGGTACCGGTTGCGGTATCCGGACATCACGAGCGATCACATCTCCGGACTCGCAGTGCTTGCCGGCGATCTGACAGGTGTCAGTCACGCCGTCCAGCATCCGGTTGGCCAGTGCCACCTCGTACTGAGCCCCGTAGAGCATCGGCCGCAGGTTGTCCGACATGCCTCCGTCAACTGCCACCCAGGTTGACACGTTGCGCTTAACCGTCTGCACCGTGTACAGCGTGACGGTGCTGTTGGCAACCAGCGACCGGCCAGGCTCGATCAGCAGACGACGGCCCGCGCCGAACGCCAGGTGAGCGGCCGCGACGAGGTTCCCGACGTAATCAGAGATCGACGGTGGCTCCGCTGACCGCTGATAAGCCGCACCGAGACCTCCGCCAAGGTTGTAAACATCAAACTCCCCGAGTCCGGCCAGGGCGGCAACCGCCCTGGAAAACGGCTCAAGTGCCATCAGCTGCGAACCGATGTGGCAGTGCAGGCCGACCAGCCGCAGGTGTGGCGAGCTGGCCACCCTCTCAATCGCATGCGGCGCCTGTGCCAGCCCAAAGCCGAACTTGGAGTCCGCCTGGCCGGTGGAGATGGCAGCATGCGTGTCGCCGTGAACATCGGGGGTCACCCGGATCAGCACTTCCTGGCGAACACCACACTCGGCGGCAACCAACTCCAGCCGGTCCACGTCGTCAAGCGAGTCAAGCACGATGTGACCCACCCTGGCCTCCAGCGCGTAGCGCAGCTCAGCCAATGATTTGGCATTGCCGTGAAGGTAGATCCTGGCGGGATCAAAACCACCACGCAGCGCCATGTAAAGCTCGCCCCCGGATGCCACATCGCATGAAAGCCCCTCCTGCGCGAGCAGACGGTAGACCGCGGTACAGGGGAACGCTTTGGACGCAAACAGCACGTCACTATCAGGGGCAAGGGCGCGTAGACCATCCACGTAGGCACGCGCGCGAGCGCGCAGATCATCCTCGGCAACGATGAACGCTGGCGTGCCAAACTGGGCGGCCAGTTCCACCAAATCACAACCGCCGATCTCAAGGTGGCCAAGGTGGTTGACGCGGCTGCCGATCGGATAGACCGGCACAAGCGCAGGAGAAACAGATCTTTTCAAGCCGCGCCGATGATGTCAGACCTGCTGCCGGGCTGGGGACTGACGGGTCCCCAGCCCGGGCCCGACGGGTTGGCGGTCATGGCCAGAGGAGATGACGGCCCGAGCCTGACGTGGCGAGGTGGGGGTCAAACTGCCACGGGTTCTTCGGACCGGAAGCGCATGGACAACGGCAGCCCCACAAACAGGCATGTCGCCGCACCAATCAACAGCGCGGTGCGCACCGTCGGCGCGCTGGCCCCGCCCACGAGCGCCAACCCCGCCAGCCCCGCGCCGAGGCCAGCGCCGACCAAGCGCGCCGCCGACAGGACCGCTGAGGCGCGACCGTGCATCACATCGGGCACCGAGTTCAGCGCCGCGCGAGAGACCGGCACAAACAGCATCCCCAAACCCAACCCAACCGGCACCAGCGGCCCAAGCGTCACCAGCCCGTCCAGCTTCACTCCCGGGATGGCAAGCACACTCATCCCGACAGTCATGGCGATAAATCCCATCACGGTCGGCATCCTTGCCCCATGCCGGTCCACCAGCCGACCCGCCAAAGGGGCTGCCGCACCGACCAGAAAGGCCACCACCACCAGAATGGCGCTGGCCCCCAGCGCTGAGTAGCCGGCCGTCTTCTGCAGGTACTGCGAGGCCAGATAGAAGGCGCCGATCATCACCGCAAAGGTGAGTGCCGCCACGCCCGAAGCCGCTACGACCGTCCCGTTGAGAACCGTGGAGTTCAGCACGGTGCCGGAATCATCCTCGACGCTCTCATGGACGATCGTCGGCACATTGCGCTCAATTGCAACGGCGGACGCGAGCGCCAGCGGGACGAGCGCCCACCAGGCCGCACGCCAGCCAAACAGGACGGTGAGCACCCCGCCGAGCAGCGGTCCCACAAGGTTGGACAGTCCGGCGCTTGCCCCCCAAATCCCAAGCGCCATACCCCGTCGATCCGGCGGAAACCCGCTCACCGCCCCGGCGAGCGCCGCCGGGCTGACAAGACCTGCCCCGATACCCTGGATCACCCGCGTGGCACACAGCAGAGGGATACTGGAGACAACCGCGCCAAGCGCCGCGCCGACACCAAACACGGTTAACCCAACCAGCGCGACCGACCGGGCGCCAAGCCGGTCCACCAGGCGGCCTCCCGGGAACAGCAGCAGCGCATAGGCGCCGAAGTAGGCGACCAGCACCAGTGAGGTAGCCGCGTTGGTGACATGCAGGTTCCGCGCGACCGATGGCAACGCCACCGTGATGACAGTCCCGTCCAGCTGCAGCAACGCCGCCGCCGCCGTGCAGGCGATCAACCGGGTCCACACCGCACGCGGCAGCGGCTCTCGGGTTGCGGTACCTGACCCGCGTGCACGTCCAAACCTACGCGGCCGCACCCGCGGCATGATCTGATCTGCTGCCGGTTCGGTCATCTGGGGTGCCAGTATGGCGCGCCGCACCAGCCGCTGCCGCACTGATGATAGGTTGCACCAATGGTGCAGCGGCTTGAGCTTGGCAACGGCGAGGTGCACGTGTGGGTCATCACCCTGGACGACCCGGACAAACGCCGCCGCCGTGAACTTGCCCACGTTGCCACGCACCAACTGCTCACCCAGTACATGGCCCCGGATGAGGCGGACCTACGGTTTGAGCAAGGCCCGTTCGGCAAGCCGGCACTGGTGGGTCATCCGCTGCATTTCAACCTGTCGCACTCTGGCGCGGTCGCGCTTTTGGCCGTTAGTTATGACCTTGAGGTCGGTGTTGACGTGCAGGAGCCGCACCCGGTCTTGGCGCGGCCCTGGTTTGCCAAGCGAGCGTGCACCGCTCAGGAACGCCAGCGTCTGGGTCCCGCGCCGGCACCCTCAGAGCTGCTGCGACTGTGGACCCGCAAGGAGGCGGTCATCAAGGCTCGCGGCGACCTCTCTTACCTGTCAGCCGGCGAGATCGATGTACTGGAAGATCTGGTTGACGGATGCTGGCGGTGCGTCGATGTGGAGCTGGAGCACCACTCTGGCCACCGGGCCGCCGTGGCCTTTTCAGCCGCCGGTGACTGGTCACTTATCACACGTCAAGCCAAGCCGTCTGAACGGCAGACTGCCAGCCGCGCGCAACCAGAGCACTACACCAGTTCAACAACGCGGTGCTCAACGGCACTGAGGCGTGCCGCCTCAATCAACTGCAGGTTGCGTATCGCGTCGCGCGCATCAACCGGCAGCGGCCCGTCGCCGTCAAGCGCCGCCTTCAGCCCGGCGTAGAAAGCCTGCCAGGATCCGCGCTCCGGTGTGAGCGGAACGCTCTTTGGGCCCGTGACCAGCCTGACGCGGGCGCGGCTTGGCTCAACACCCCAGTCAGCGCTTGAGTCGGGTCGCTCGCCGGCGCGCAGGCGATCCTCTTGGCTGTCAAGTGCGTCGACGATCAGCGCCGCCTGGCTGCCCAGCACGCGTAATCGCGGACCGGGCGCTGCGGCGAGCGCCGACGCGTGCAGGTGGCTGATCACGCCAGATCGGTGAGTGAGCGCCATGAACGCGTCGTCGTCGCCTGGCGTTCCTCGCCGATGGCTGATCTCCGCGTAAACCAGGTCAACGGGACCAAAGTGGCCAACCGCCTGGTCAACAAGATGGGCGCCGAGGTCCAGTAGCACCCCACCGCCCTGCTCGGGGAGGCTGGATTCGCGCCACGACCCCGGGCCGGGTTCAGGACGCCAGCGCTCAAAACGCGACTCATAGCGCAGGACCGTGCCCAGCCTGCCGTCAGCGAGCAGCCTGGCAAGCGTCAGCTGGTCAAAGTCCCAGCGTCGGTTCTGAAAGACGGTCAGCATCCCGCCAAGTTGCTGTGCGTGCGCGACCAGCTCCTGCGCCTGCAGGGAGCTGACGGCGAGCGGCTTGTCGACGACCACCGCCAGACCGTGGTCCAGCGCCTGCGTGGCCAGCAGCGCGTGCACGTCGTTGGCGGTGGCGATGACAACGACATCGAACCGGTCGCTGCGGCGCCACAGATCCTCTACGTCAGTCAGCAGTTCAGCACCGGGATGGTCAGCCCGCGCCTGCTGCCGGCGAACCGGATCAGACGTTATGATCGCCGCGACCCGCAGCCCACGCGTGGCCGCCACCAGCGGCCCGTGGAAGAAACGGCCTGCCAACCCGTAGCCAATGATGGCGACGTTATGTTCTGCGCTGCGTGTGGCGCCCGTGGTTCTCAGCCTATGCCAGGCTGCAGAGGGCAGCGATCACAGTTCCCAGGTCGGGCGCTACTCAAAACCGGGAGCTTCGCCAGAATCAGGAGGCGCAGGCTCCGATGCAGGTGGCGCCGGCAGCCCGGGAGCGGGCTCGGCATCGTGAGCGGCGGCAGCCGGTGACGGCTCCGGAGTGGCGGCAGGGTTCAGCTCGGCCGCGGGCGTGGCGCCCGTGCCAAGTTCCGCCTTCAGAGCCTCAAGCTCGCTGTCCACGGTGCTCGAGCTTGAAAGCTCACGCAGTTGCCGGTCGATGTCATCGGGACCGGACCCAAGCTGGGTGAAATCCTCAAACGTCCCGGCAGCCTCCAGCTCTTGGACAGCGCTGGCACGAGCCTTCATGTCCTCGGTCTTGTCGATCGCACGCTGCATCGCCAAGCCGATATCAGCCATTGAGTCGTTGACTCCCGTGGCGGCGTCAGAGATGCGCACCTGGGCCTCAGCGGCCGAGTACTGGGCCTTGATGACCTCCTTCTTGGTGCGGAACTGTTCAATACGGGTGCGCAGGTTCTGTTCTGACTGGGTGAGCTGCTCCTGCTGCTGCTCAAGTTCTTGGACCTGCTGATCAAGCGACTGCAGCTCAGTCTGCACCACGTTTTTGCGCTCCAGCGCAGTCCGGGCCAGGTCCTCGCGGTTTGCAGCCAGCGCCTGACGAGCCTGGGTGTCCAGCTTGACGACCTGCTGCTGCAGCGACGTCTCCTGCGCCTGCAGGCGCTTCTTGGCGGTCACGACGTCGGCGATGCCCTTCTTGACGTTCTGAAGCTGCTCAAGCTGTTTCTGGTAGCTGTACTCGAGCGTCTCGCCCGGATCCTCGGCTTTATCCAGGAGCTTTGAGATCTTCGATTTCACTACGGTCGACATGCGCCCGGAAAGGCCCGGCATCGCATCCTCCTTGGCAGTTATCGGAAAGTCATTACAAGGGTATCGTCACATAGCGCCACGGAGCAAACATAGGCACTAACGTTGTTAGCAGTGAGTTCTCAGCAAAAGCCAGAGCCCGAGCCAGGTAAAGCCCTGGACCCCACCACAGATGATGAGCGAACCGCACGCGCAAACGGCCAGTCGCCGACACGCACCGTGAGCGAGCCGTCAACGCGGGCTAAGGACAGTCGAACCGCGCACCCAGGGAACACCCGGACCGTGCTCGCACACTGGATGGGGGTGGCTGACGCCAACACCAGCGGGGACGTGCATGGCGGCACGATCATGAAGCTCGTCGACGAGGCGGCCGGGGTGGCCGCAGTGCGCCACGCTCACTGCCGGGTGGTGACGGCCAGCATGGACCGCATGTCGTTTTTGGTACCTATCAAGATCGGGCAGCTGGTCACTTTCAACGCTACGGTCAACGCCGCCTGGAACACCTCAATGGAGATTGGGGTGAGCGTCGTGGCCGAGGAGCCGAGCAGCGGCGAAGTCTGGCACGCCAGCAGCGCCTATCTGACCTTTGTGGCACTGGATGCGGACGGCCGGCCGACAAAGGTGCCAGAACTGGTACCGGTTACCGCCGAAGACGAGCGTCGCCGCCGAGAGGCTGAACTGCGCCGTGCGATCCGCCTGGCAGAACGTCAGCAGATTGAACACGGTCGGCAAAGCGAGCCCTAGCATATGGATGACACTGCCCAGCGAGCCCCAGGCGAGGGCCGGAGCAGACCACAGACGGGATGCGGCAGCAGTGACGGAGGAGAACGCCTCCTGCCAGGCTTCCGACTAACCTTCGCAGGTGATGAGCCAGTTTGAGAATCCGAGGCTGACCTCCCCTGACCACCGGGTCACGGTTGAGGACGTGCGAGCGCTGATGGGCGCTTCCACACCCCACTTCTCCGGACAGTTGCGCACCAGAATCCGGGCGCTGATCAAGGATCTGCCGGCTGACCATCCGGCCCGGGTCATTGGCGAGCGTGAGATCGCCCGACTCGATCAGATCGCGTTCACCGGTGAGACGCGTGGACCAGCCACCGGCGATGACCTGGAGCCGCTGGCGAGCGTGAGCGCCGGTCAGCTGCTCTCCCCCCAGTAGTCCGCCGCTACGTCGCAGCTCTGACCAACGTCGGGCGCCAGCCAGATCGTCGGCCCACGCAACCCAGCCGCATGGCGCCGCCCATGGCCAACGGCACGCCACATCTGACGTCCGTTTGTTGGAAAGTCAACACTTCGTTTGCACACATACTCCTAACATGAATTTAATGAACATTCAGGTATGGGCGTCATCTTTCTGTGTGCGACGTACCTCATAGCAGCACCTCCTCCCAAGAAGTGAGAAGCCGGCCCGGACATCGGGCCGGCTTCTCATTTTTTTGCGCAGGCCCGTGAGCGCGGGGTTTTGCGCAGGCCCGTGAGCGCGAGACTTTGCGCAATCGCGTGAGCGCGGGATGACATGCGCCGGAAACGGTGCCCAGACGTGATGCCCCAACGGACACCACAGAGGCATCGCACATGGGTGCCGCCACGGATGCTGAAGCCGACCCGGAGGTCGGCTTCATCTCTCTCCTCTCAACCACCGGGAAAGTTCCCTGGCCAGGCTGGGTGTCCCAAGCGCGGCCACCGGCGTTGTGTGAGAAATTGTAACGAATGCATCTAAGCCGTGCGTGTTAGGCCGAGGTGAAGCATTTACCGCAGATGCCGCCCCAAGCAGATGGACACCACCATCGACCCGCAGATCAACCCACACGGGCTCATGGAACCGACCAGACCGGCGGCGCCCACTGTGGCAAAACCGGCTGATCGACCGGAGCCGGCGGCTCGAGACCGCTAACACCGGAAGGTTTCAGCTCGGGGCGTCGCCGTCGGCGGATGCGGAGCGAGAGTCGGTCCTCGTCCTGATTCGAACCGCTTCAATCCGATTCTGCCGCACCGATTCCACCCGGATGGTGTAACCGTTCGCCTGAATGGTGTCGCCCCGCTTGGGCAGGCGCCCAAGCTCTGCAAACACAAAGCCGCCCACCGAGTTGTACGCGTCGGTATCAACGGGCAGCTCAAGACCATAGTCCTCAAGGTCGGTGACGGCGACGTGACCGCGGACGAACCAATCACCGTTGGCCAGACGACGGATGGCGCCGGCTGCCGAATCGGTCTCGTCCGAGATCTCACCGACGACCTCCTCGATGATGTCCTCAATGGTCACGATGCCCACCGTGCGCCCATACTCGTCAACGACAATCGCCATCTCCGTGCGCTCACGCTGCAGGTCGGCCAGCAGATCGTCAAGCGGCTTGGTCTCGGGGACAATCGGGGCTTCCCTCACCACCTTCTCAAAGCTGGCGTCCGCGCTCGCATCCATCAGCAGGCGCACCAGCTGGTTGACGTGGACGATGCCGCAGACCTGATCCTCATCATCATCTCTGACCACCACCAGACGTGAGTGGCCTGTGGCGACCGCCTGACGCAGTGCGGCGCCGACAGAAGCCTCCACAGCAACCGTCACGACTGCTGGAATCGGTGTCATCACCTGCCGTGCCTCCTGTTCATGCAGGTGAAACACGCCGGTCAGCATCTCCGCCTCCCCCGCATCCAGATGGCCGCCGGTCTGTGACTCGGCAATGATGCGTTTGAGCTCGTCGGGCGTACCGTGTTCAGGCTGGGCGTCCGGGTCCACGCCCAGACGCCGGAGCATCCATCGTGCAGAAGCGTTCAGCGTCGTGATGAAAGGCCTGAAGGCAACCATGAAAACGTGCATCGGCGGAGCGATGCGACGCGCCAGGGTTTCAGCATGCTGGATTGTGTAGAGCTTCGGGACGATCTCTCCGACCGTGCTCTGAAAGAACGTGATGAGCACGTAGGCAAACGCCACGCAAACCACGACGGCAATCTCATGATCCAACCCATGGCGACCGAAGATCGGCTCCAGCGTGTGAGCGATGGCCGGTTCGCCCAGTGCACCAATGGCGATCGAGACCATCGTGATCCCAACCTGGCAGGCGGCGATGTAATCGCCGATCGAATCCAGCTGGGTGAGCGCCAGACGAGCCCCGCGCGCGCCCTCTTCCACGAGCGCCTCCAGACGGGTGCGTCGCGAACGGACCAGTGCGTACTCAGCGACCACAAAGAACGCGTTGGCGAAGACCAGCAGAACGGTGAACCCGATCAGCAGCGTCTTCACGCCAGCCGCCTTGCGCAGTAGGTACTTCGACTGGGATCGCTGTTCATTTGAGCGTCACGCGCCCGTGCCCGAACCCATCACCAACGCATCAAAGCGCGCGGCCATATCAAAGTCGATCTCCGTCAGCCCACCGGCCGCATGGTCTGTCAGGCTGAGCTTCAGTTTGTTCCACCCATGCAGCAGGATATCGGGGTGATGGCCATACTCCTCCGCGACCTCCGCGACGATGTTGATGTGCTTGATTGTCGTGGCGAAGTCCGCAAAGTGCAGATCCCGGACGATCGCACGGCCTTCCAGCCGCCAATGCGAGCCCAGCAGTCGCGCGGCGATCTCATCGCCGGTCAGAAGTGGCGCGTGTTCCATCGTCCTAAAGTACGACCTCAGGCAGATGCGCATTGCGAGTTTTACACCGGCAGCCACCGAGCTGCTCTTTGAACTCGGCGTCGGCGAGGACCTCGTTGGCGTCAGTCACGACTGTGACCATCCCGCGGCAGCGCTTTTTCTGCCCCGCCTCACACGTGGCTACCCGCCGGAGCTGGACTTCGACGCTTTGAACGACCTCAGCCCGGACCTGATCGTCGCCGAGGCGCGCAGCCCACTGCCTGGCGTCTCCGACGACGAGCTTCGCACACGTGCCGAGGATCTGGATAGCCAGCCGATGGTGATTGTGCTGGATCCTCGTACCGTCGGCGAGGTGCTTGACGGCGCCCGCACGATCGCACAGGCCACCGACACCAAGGACGCTGCGGTCGACTTGGTCCGCGAGCTGTCCGACCGTATCGATCGAGTCCGCGTCGCCGTACGCCGTTTGCGGCGGCCCCGGGTAGTGGCTCTGGAGCGACTGGATCCACCCCGGGCGGCGGGATACTGGACGCCCCAGCTGATCCATTACGCAGGCGGCGAGGACGTGCTTGGCTTTGCTGGAGAGGAGCCCCAGGAGCTTGGCTGGCCGGTCGTGGCCGCCAGCCAGCCTGACATCGTACTGGTCACGCCGACCGGGCTCAGCGCTGAGCTCGCCCACCGCGAGGCAGAGATGCACCGTGGCCAGCTTGCGTCACTCGGGGCGAGAGAGGTGATTGCGGTAGAAAGCGTTTACTTCTCAAGGCCCGGGCCAAGGATCGTGGACGGCCTGGAGCTGCTCGCTGAGCTGCTGCACCCGGAACGCAACCCGCCCAACCCCAGTTACGCCGGCCGGGCGCTGACCGTCGAGATCTGAGGCTGCGGCGCCCGCGCGCCGGCCACCGGCGCAGCACCGGCGTACTCAGATCGTCGAGCCGTTGGGCAGCAGCCCGGTGCCGCCCGCCACAAGGATGCCGCCCACCACACTGATGATCGCAATCAGCACACAACCGGCGTAAACGTAAGCCCGCCGACTGCGCTTCTCCGCGTACTCAGTCACCAGCCAGCCGGAGGCCAGCCCTGAAAGCAGGCCACCAACGTGGCCACCGATTGAGACTCCGGGAACCATAAGGGTGAATATGAGGTTGAACAACAGCACCGGGATCAGCCCGGATTGCCAGAGCGGGATGCGGCGCGCCCTGGCGACCATGATCAGCGCGCCAAAAACGCCGAAGATCGCTCCTGACGCACCGAGGCTGGGCACCTGTGGTGTGAACACCAACGCACCAAACGCGCCCGCCAACGCGGCGCTGAAATAGATCGCCAGGTAGAACCCCTTGCCGATCGCCGGCTCCAGCACACGGCCGACAAACCACAGCGAAAACATGTTCATGCCGATGTGAAAGATGCTCTCGTGCAGAAATGCGTATGTGATGAGCCGCCAATACTGGTGGTACCCATCAGCCAGTCGCGGTCCGTAGAGAACGCCGTGCTGAAAGGCGTAACCGGCTACGGACGAGCCGCTAAGCGTGGTGCCGCCAGCAACCTCCCACAAAAACACGATGACGTTGATGACGATCAGCACACCAGTCGCCGTCCAAGTGCGCGGGTCGCTCAGTGAGACTGACCTGGCCCAGGTCGCGTTCACCCCGCTACCCCGCATGCGCCGCACCTGGGTGCGCTGGCCGGCGCACTCCGGGCATCGCATGCCGACCGACGTGGGCGTCATGCAATCAGGACAGATCGGCCGCCCACAGTTGGAACATGAAACGCCCGTCTCACGCGAGGGATGTCTGTAACAAACCGCCATCGAAGTGCTGCCCGGACGCTAACGGTCCGGACGGATCCGGCGCGCCTCTTCAGATATGTCCTTGATCGTACGCTCGGCGGCCCTCCTCAGTGAGGTGTGCTGACCCCGGCGAGCCTGCTGGCGGGTGCGTACGCGCAGCGCCACAAGCGCAGTGCCCGCCACGACCGTGACCGTGACCGCGACCGCTGTTGGCCACCAGGTGCGGGGATCACGCATGGCAGCGAGCTCCCAGCCGTCAAGTTCCTCAGAAGCCGCCTCATGCAGCGCCGCGAGCGTCGACTCAACCTGCTCAGCAAGACGCAGCGGCGGCTCAACGGGCGCCAGCGCCTCTCTCAACAATGCCTCAACGTTGACAGTCATAGCTTTGGTTAATTTTGCTCCGCGGAGCCGACAATGTCCTCAAGCTGACGGATTGCCCGATGCAACAACACCTTAGTGGCTCCGTCAGAGCGTCCCAGGGCACGAGCGATCTCACGGTTGTCCATACCAAGCGCAAAGCGCATGATCAGTGCCTCGCGGCGGTCATCGGGAAGTTGACCTACGCCGCGCAAAATGGTTTTGAGCTGTTCACGACCCTCAACCAGAGCCTCGGTCGTGTGAGGATCTGAAACCATCCCAGCATCCTCCAGCGCTGATTCCGGCTTGCGCGACCTGTCGCGGTAGCGGTTGGCAGCGAGGTTGTGCGCGATCCGGATGAGCCATGGTCGCAGCGGCCTGCCGCCTGACTCACGTAGTGCCCGCTCAAAGTGCCGATAGGCCTGCAGGAAGGTCTGCTCGGTGAGGTCCTCGGCATCGTAGTGGTTGCCCACGCGGTAGTAATGGTAGGAGTACACGTCACGCAGATGGGCGCGATACAGATCACTGAAACGCCGGTCAAGCTCGTCTTTGTTCTCGCCGTCTGTGTCTTGCACCGCATGCAGCCTAGCTCCAAGCAGAGCACTTCAGGCCGCACGGGCCAGCTCCGACCCTGCCGCGAACTCTTCCTCGACCACGCCACCAAGTGAGGCCCACTGCAACACGACACAAGCCCACACGCGTTCGGTGACGGTCGTCGCAAGTCTGGGAGTGGGGCTCTCGACTTTCGGCAAGCGCAGCGCGCGCCCAGCCCGCACGCGGGCCTTGAAGGGCCGCAGAAGCAGGCCGCGGCGTACCCGGTCGGTGCCGAAGATGGCCACCGGAATGACCGGCGCGCCCGTCTCAAGCGCCAGACGTCCAACGCCGCGCCTGGGCTTGGCGGGAGCCCCCGACCGGATGCGATGCCCCTCCGGGAAGATCAGGACGATCTCACCCCGCGCCAGCAGCTCCTTGGCCGTCCTGACCATGTCCTGATCACCGCGACCACGGTCGACTGGAAACGCTCCCAACCGGCTCAGGATCCAGCTGACCAGCGGATGTATCTCAAACAGCTCGCGTTTGGCGACGTAGTACATCGGCCGACGCGTCATCGTGCCGATGATGAACGGGTCAAAAAAACTGCGGTGATTGGCTGCGAGGATAACTGGGCCTTGACGCGGGATGTGTTCGCGCCCGACCCTTGACATCCGTAGATAGAAATGAAAGAAAAGCTGAAACGGCGTCCTGACGATCCAGTAAACAAACCGGTTTACACCACGCGTCCGCGCGCGCTCATGAGCAGAGGTGTGAGCCATCAGTAAGCCTTACCCGGCAGGGCATCCGCTGTTACACGGCAAACCCTGCAGTCAGCAGGCACGACCCGACGGTTGAGCTCCTGAGATGGACGCAGATGTCAAGGGCGTGAGCGAGTTTTAGTGGTCGGGTGGGTTTGGTGGTGGTAGTTGCTGGGGTCTGGCGTTCGGGCTGGCCGGGGGAGCCCGACCCAGAGCGAAGCGACGAGTTTGCGGGTGATTGTGACGGTGGTCGCGGCCGGGCGTTTCCCCTGGCCAGCGGTGAGCGCAAAAGCGGCGTCAGAGGGAGTCAGAATGCACAAACTGCACGGCCGAAAGGCGATTTGTGCATCTGATGCCGAAAACCGGCGCCGGCCTGCCTGGTGGTGGATTGTCATTGAGCAGATTCTGCGCGAGACGCTGCTACGTCGGGAGCAGCGGCCAGCGGGCCGCTGCTCCCTCCGCGCCGTTCTGGTCAGAGCGCCCGGCAACAGCACAACCGGGAGGCCGCGGACGCAGCCGCCCTCATCAGCTGTCGAAGCCGACCCCGAAGCGATCCAACGTCCTTAGCCACAGGCCGCGCTTGCCGCTGCGGTCAGCCGCCTCAATCCGGTTGCGGGTAGCCTGGATCACGGCGCTGCGCAACGGCTCCGGCGGGAACGGGACCGGACGGCGCCTGACGAGCTCCAGGCCAGTGGCTTGCGTACGTCTTGCGTCGAGCAGGTCAACCCCGGTACGGCCACCGAAGCGGCTCGCCCCAACACCAAGGCCGGTGTAACCCAGTGCGTAGGCGACGCTGCCTGCAAAGGCACGTCCGAAGAACACTGAGAAGCGGCTGCAGGTGTCGATCGCGCCGCCCCAGCGGTGGGTGAACCGCACACCCTCAAGCTGCGGGAAGGTGGTGAAGAAGTTTGCCGACAGTCGCGCGAACGTGTGCTCGTCGGTGTCCAGATCGGGGCGTACCGGTCCACCGTACCTGTACACGGCGTCGTATCCGCCCCACAGAATACGGTTATCGGCGGTCAGCCGGTAGTAATGGAACTGATTGCCACTGTCGCCGATCCCCTGACGGGAGTTCCAGCCGACCGACTCCATCTGTGCCGCTGAGAGCGGCTCAGTGACCAGCACGTAGTCATAAACCGGCGCCACGAAGTGCCGCATGCGGCCCAACAGCGGCTTGTAGGCGTTGGTTGCCAACAGCACGCGCCGGGCACGGACCAGGCCACCATCAGTTACGGCGATCACACTTGCGCTGCCTTGCCGGTCGCCACTGAAAGGACGCCGCCCGGCCAAAGGACGGGCCTGCGATCCGCTCCAGCGCAGGCTGCTGACGCGAGTGTGCTCAAAGATCTGCACGCCCGCAGCCAGAGCCGCTTGACGCAACCCGTCAGCAAGCTTGGCGGGGTTGACCATCGCGGCGCCGCTTCTGTACCACAACCCGCCCTCATAGACAGGCGAGTGCACCTCAGCGCGCACACGGTCACGATCCATCAGCTCAGTTTCCTGGCCGTACCGTGCGGCCAAGGCAGCAGCTTCGGCAAGTTCGGCCGCCTGGTCACTGTTGACAGCCACGTCAAGTTCGCCGGTCGGTTCAAACTCCGCCTCGATACCGTAGGCGCCAAGGTCGGCGACAAGCTCGTCAAAGTTGCGCATGGCAAGGCGCTCGATCTGCCCGATCTCCGCCGGAAAGCGTTCCAGTCCGTTGCTTATCCCATGCGTCAGCGAGTAGTTCAGAAAGCCGCCGTTGCGGCTGCTGGCGCCAGCCCCGCAGCGCGAGGCCTCAAGCACCACGACACTGCGCTGCGAATCCAGCTGCTTGGCATACAGCGCCGCCCAGAGACCTGTGAAGCCACCGCCGACAATGCACAGATCGCAGTCAAGCGCCGTCTCAAGAGGCAGGTGCGGATCACGAGGCTTTAGCGTGTCATTCCAGTACGGATGCGGCTCGGCGTCACTGAACGCGGCCCGCTGAGCGTCTGAAGGCGGCGCCAACAGCCATGGGACACGTGAACCGCCAGCCCGCTGGCTGAACCTCATCAGCCACTCATCTCATTCGTCAGACCGTTGGTCATGACTGACAATCATGCCTGCTCGGCACAAGGGCAGCGATCGCCGCGGCCGACCATGCGAACCAGCATACTTGTACGAACCGGCCATTGGTCTGCCACGACAAGCCTTCCCCGGCGGCCAGCAGGTATCGCACGCCGCATGCCGGCCCGCCCCGCTCACCGCCTCACTCAACGTCCTGAAAGTTATTTCGCAACCCGCTCCGACAGACCGGCGACGTGCGATACCTTCAAGCACATGACTTGGCGCGGACGCCACACCTTCCGCTTGCTGACCGGAACCGTTGCGCTGTTGGGCACGGCGGCTACGGTGGCCGGGTGCGGCAGCTCCTCGCCTGCAAACCCTCGACATCCCTCGACGCAGGCAAGCAAGCCGTCCACGGCACTGCCAGCGACGCTGATTCACGCTGCGGACCTCTCCGCCGCCGCTGTCGGGTACCGGCTGGCCATGACCGTGCAGGAGACCGCCTCCGGCGAGCACATCCACGTGACCGCCAACGGTTCCTTTCAAAGAAGACCAGCCACCGCATCGATGCAGATGCACGCACGCATCCCAAGCACGCTGGGCACAGCCAGCTATGACGTGAAGGTGTTGCTCGCCAACGGCTCGATCTACCTGAAGGCACCAAGCAGCCTTGCTTCAGATGTCCCGACCCTCAAGCCCTGGTTGTCAATCAGACTTGCCCAGACCGGCAAGCTGGCCAGTGTGCCGGTGCTCGGAACGCTGGCGAGCGGAGCTTCCTCACTGACCGATCCGGGTCAATATCTCTACTACCTGAGGGCCACAGCCAATGGCTCAGTCAAAAATCTCGGCACGCAGCAGCTCGACGGAGCGCCGGCTACCCATTACGTTGCCACCATCGACGTCAGCAAGCTCCCAGACGCCGTACCAGCCTCTCAGCGCGCCGCGGTGCGGCAACTGGTGGCGAGCCTGCACAGCGCGGACGCCAGCGCCCAGGAGCCCGTGAACGTCTGGATTGACAGTACGCACATGGTCCGCCGTTTGGAGATCTCCACGCACGAGACCGTCGCCGGTAAACCGGTGTCGATGGTTCTCAACGAGAACTTTGAGTCCTATGGCCCGCAGCCGGCCCCGGTTCTGCCGAGTCCTGGGGAGACCACCAACGTTGTGTCGTTGCTGTCGCTGCTGGGCTCCTCAGGCTCGGCCAGCACCTAGCGCACAACGGCCGCGGCAGGCCGGGCCACCACGTTAACCGCGAGCGGCTTTAAAGCACTCCACGGCGAAGTCAATGTCCTGCTCGCTGTGTGCCGCGGACATCTGTGTGCGAATCCGCGCTGCACCTTTCGGCACGACGGGATAGGAGAAGGCGATCACATAGAGACCAAGCTCAAGCAGCCGCTCGGCCGCCTGCGTGGCCGCGCGAGCGTCGCCGTACATCACCGGCACGATCGGATGCTCGCCAGCCAGCACGTCAAAGCCAGCCGCTGTCATGGCCGACCTGAAGCGCACGGTGTTGGCGCGTAGGCGTTCACGCAACTGCGCCCCCTCTTCCAGCAGGTCAAGGACCTTCAGGGACGCGGCCACAATGGGCGGCGCGACGCTGTTGGAGAACAGGTATGGGCGAGAACGCTGGCGCAGCAGCTCGATGATCTCACGGCGGCCGCTGGTGTAACCGCCGCTGGCACCCCCCAGAGCTTTGCCAAGCGTGCCTGTGATCACGTCGACGCGGTCACCCACACCAAAGTGCTCCACCGTGCCTCGACCGTTGCGGCCGACGACGCCCACCGCATGGGAGTCGTCGACCATCACCATCGCTCCATACTCGCCGGCCAGTTCGCAAATCCGATCGAGCTTTGTAAGGTAGCCGTCCATTGAGAAGACGCCGTCGGTTGCAATCAGCACCCGGTGTGCGCCCCGGGCTTCTTTGAGCCTCGCCTCAAGCTCGTCCATGTCATTGTTGGCATAACGCAGCCGGCGCGCCTTGCACAGTCTGATCCCATCAATGATCGATGCATGGTTCAGCGCGTCGGAAATAACAACGTCGCGCTCATCAAGCAACACTTCGAAGAGCCCACCGTTGGCATCGAAACAAGACCCGTACAGGATCGTGTCCTCAGTTCCAAGAAACGCTGAGATCCGCTGTTCCAGCTGCTTGTGGATCTCCTGAGTTCCGCAGATGAAGCGAACCGAGGCCATCCCGTACCCCCAGCGATCCAACGCTTCGTGGGCGGCGGCGATCACGCTCGGGTGGTCGGCCAGACCAAGGTAGTTGTTGGCGCAGAGGTTCAGCACGGGCGCAGAATCACCCAGCCCGATACGCGCAGCCTGCGGCGTGCCGATCAACCGCTCGTGCTTGTACAGGCCAGCCGCTTCAATCTCAGCAAGCTGCTCGCGCAGCTCCTCAAGCGCACCCATCAGAACTGCTCCCAGTCAAGGACGATCTTGCCGCCGTTGCCGTTGGCGGCGGTGGCAAACGCCTCCTCGTAGTCAGCCGCCGCAAAACGGTTGGTGATGACCGGCTCGATGTCCAAGCCAGACTGGAGCATGACGGTCATCAGATACCAAGTCTCGTACATCTCGCGGCCGTAGATTCCGCGCAGCGTGAGTCCCTTGAATACGACACGGCTCCAGTCGATCGCAAATTCACCTGGCGGAATGCCCAACAGCGCGATCTTCGCGCCATGGCACATCTGGTCGATCATGTCTCGGAAAGCTTCGGCGCTGCCGGACATTTCCATGCCGACGTCGAACCCTTCCTCCATCCCCAATTCCTGCTGGACGTCAGCCAAACGTTCGGTGCGAACATCCACCGCACGGGTGACACCCACCCGTTTGGCCAGTTCGAGCCGATGGGGGTTCACGTCTGTGATCACCACGTAGCGGGCACCGGCATGCCGGGCCACGGCTGCCGCCATGATCCCGATCGGGCCGGCGCCGGTCACCAAAACGTCCTCGCCAAGAACTGGAAACGCGGTGGCGGTGTGCACCGCGTTTCCGAACGGATCAAAGATCGCTGCAACGTCAAGGTTGATGCCATCCGCGTGATGCCAAACGTTCGCCTCAGGCAGTGAGACGTACTCCGCAAAGGCACCCGGTCGCTCGACTCCAAGGCCACGGGTATGAGCACACAGATGCCGCCTGCCCGCCATGCAGTTGCGGCAACGCCCACAAACAATGTGTCCTTCACCGCTCACCAATTCGCCGATCTCGTGGCTTCTCACGCTGGAGCCCACCTGCACGATCTCACCCACGAACTCATGACCGATCACCAGCGGCGTGGGCACCGTCGCCGCCGCCCACTCATCCCAAGCATAGATGTGCAGATCGGTGCCACAGATGCCGGTGCGCTTGACCCGGATGAGCACGTCGTCAGGCCCAACCTCGGGAGTTTCGACGTCTCGCAGCCACAGCCCGGGTGCCGCCTTTTCCTTCACAAGAGCCTTCACGTCGCCTCCTGAATGTTGGAATACTCAGCTGAGAAGATACACCCACGGATGAACACTAAAACAGACGAGCCCTCCGGTATCCCGGACAGTGGACGCGCGGAGCGAAGCCTCGGCGACCATCTTGCCAGCCAGGTGCGCCTGCTGCGCAGGCAGCGTGGCTGGTCACTGGAGCGCCTGGGCCAAGCATGCGGCGTGAGCCGCTCAATGCTCAGCCAGATTGAGCGCAACGACGCCAACCCGACAGTGGCGGTGGCGCTCGCTATCGCCAGTGCGCTTGGCGTCACGCTCGATGAGCTGGCCACACCCGCGGCGGCTGGCGTGCCACTGCAGGTCGTCCGCTTCGACGATCCGCACATGGTTTACCGTTCTGACGAATCATGCCGGATCCGGACACTGTCGCCTCTGACACCGGACCGCGCGATTGAGTTCTACGAGATCACTCTGCGCCCCGGCGGCGAGCTGCGCAGCGCCCCGCACTTCGCGGGGACTCGTGAACTGCTCAACGTCCTCAGAGGCAGAGTCCGGGTCGAGTCGGCCGCCCACAGCCAGACTCTGAGAACCCATGATTCAGCGGCATACCCAGCAGACGTCGAGCACGCGATCATAAACCTTGGACGCGGAGAGGCGATTGTGCATCTGATCGACGTGACACGCACCGATCCAGACGGCCACTCAACGTGATGGTCGGCCCGTGGCCCGCTTTCCAACGGCCCACGGGCCGCTCAAATCGTCTGCCGGGTACGGAGATTCAGGCAGCCCGAGAGCTGGCTTGGCCCGAAGATGCGAGCTTGGAGCTGCTGGAGTTGGTTCCGACGCCCTGATTGGAGCCGGAGGAGCCGCCGGAGTCCGAGGAACTCGCGGAGTTCCCGGAGTTTGAACCAGAGGAACCTGGGGAGTCCGACGACCCAGCCACAGGTGCAGAAGACTCTCGGTTCTCCTTCGCCTCCCGCGCACGACGCCTGGTCTTGTAGTCGGTGTTGTAGAAGCCGGACCCTTTGAAGTGGATTGCGGCCGGATACAAAACCTTCTGAACGGGAGCGCCGCAGACCTCACAGCTGACCAACGGCTCATCTCTGAAACTCTGGATGACCTCGAACACGTGACCCGCGTCGCACTTGTATTCGTAGATCGGCATTGCAAGCCATTATAACGCAGCGGCCAGCAGCTTGGCACTCTCGGCTGGCGAGTGCCAAGCTCGACGGCAAACTCGCCACGCCGCTAGCATGCGGCGCCATGACGGAAGACTCCGTGACCATGGACAAGATCGTCGCGCTGTGCAAGCGACGCGGCTTCATCTTTCCAAGCAGCGAGATCTACGGCGGGATCAGCTCCAGCTATGACTACGGCCACTACGGGGTGCTGCTGAAAAACAACATCAAGGCACAGTGGTGGCGCTCGTTACTGCAGGACCGTGATGACGTCGTTGCGCTTGACTCGGCGATCATTCAGCATCCGCGCACCTGGCAGGCTAGCGGGCACATCGCTGGTTTCACCGATCCGCTGGTTGACTGCCGCTTTTGCAAACGCCGCTTCCGGGCCGACAAGTTAGAAGACGGCCACTGCGGTGAGAAGCCGTCTCTGCTGCCGGGGCGCGGCCCCAACTGCGATTTGACCGAGGCACGCAACTTCAACCTCATGTTCCAGACGACCGTTGGGCCCGTCCAAGATGAGGGCTCAGTCGTGTACCTACGCCCTGAGACGGCCCAGGGGATCTTCCTGAACTTCAAGCACTACCTGCAGTTTTCGCGAAAGAAGCCACCGTTCGGAATCGCACAGATCGGCAAGAGCTTCCGTAACGAGATCACCCCCTCCAACTTTGTCTTTCGGATGCGTGAGTTCGAGCAGATGGAGATGGAGTTCTTCGTGCCCCCCGAAGAGGCCCAGCAGTGGTACGAATACTGGACGCAGGAACGCTACAACTGGTATGTGCGCCTGGGCCTGAGGGCAAGCCATCTGCGTCTGCGCCGGCATGCCGCTGAGGAACTGTCGCATTATTCAAGCGGCACTAGCGACATTGAGTACCTCTACCCGATCGGCTGGCAGGAGCTGGAGGGGATCGCCAACCGAGGTGACTACGACCTCACCCAGCATGCTGAACACTCCCACCAGAATCTTGAATATGTGGACACAGCGAGCGGCCGACGTTATCTGCCATACGTGATTGAGCCGGCAGCAGGCGCCGACCGAGCGGCGCTCGCGTTCCTCTGTGACGCTTACGATGAAGACGAGATTGACGGCGAGACGCGCACGGTCATGCGACTGCACCCACAGCTTGCGCCGGTCAAAGCAGCGGTTCTCCCGCTGGTAAGAAAGGACGGTCAGCCACAGGTCGCCCGCCAGATCGTGGCCGAGCTTCGTGAGGTCCTCCAGGTTGAGTACGACGAGGGCGGCGCGATCGGCCGCCGCTACCGGCGCCAAGATGAGATCGGCACACCCTGGTCGGTCACGGTCGACCACCAGACGCTGGACGACAACACGGTGACCGTCCGTGACCGGGACTCACTGAAGCAGGAACGAGTCGCCATCAGCTCGCTGGCGGCCGAGCTAACGGCACGTCTGCGAGCACCGTGGCGCTCTCCCAAACTCGACGGCCGCTGACGCTACTTCAGTGAGGCCTACCAGTAGCGACCTTGCCTCAACGCAAGTGGCAGCTACCTAGTGAGGGCCGCCTGACCCGCAGAGGCGTGCACGACGGCCCTCACTAGCTAAAAACTAGGCGTGTGCCGCCTGGCCAGACGCGCCGTTTTCAGAGGTCTCCGCTGGCGGGGTGTACTGGAACTCTTCCTCGGCGCCGAACAACGCGTCCAGCACCTTGTTGCGCAACGGTTCTGAAACCACCAGCGCAGCAACCGCGCCAGCGATGATCAGCAACACCAGACCGCCAAGACTGCACCGACGGCGCTTGTGCCCCTTGCCTTCATCAGATTTATCACGCTTAGCCATCGACTGCTCCCGTGGAGTTTCTTTATCCTGGCGTTGAGCATAGGACCCGCGCGCCGCGCTTGCGGCGCCGGGACACCAACGCCGCCCAGATCAGCCACAAAAACATGACTCAAACCACGTGGCGGTCACCTTCGCAAGCAAGCAGCACCGAACCATCAAAGACGGCCTGCGCGGAGCTGCGCAGCTGCTCACCGTCAAGCTGATCGGAGTAGTGGGTCAGCAGCAGGCGCTTGGCCTTGGCCCACGCGGCCATTTCACCCGCCTCCCGGCTGCTGAGATGGCCGCGCACCGACCCGTTCGGCAGCGCACCAGGCCGTGGTGGTTCAGGGCCCTCGGTAGCTTCAAGCATCAAAAGGTCAGTGCCGGAGGCAAAGTTCGTCATCACCTCGTTGGGCGCACAGTCCGCCCCGAACGTGAGACGGCGGCCTTCAGCCGAGCGCAGATCACATGCCCAGGTGGGCACATAGTGGGGCACCTGGGCGAAGCTGACCGTGAACGGTCCAAGCTGAAGCGATTGGTCCGGATCGTATTCATGAACGTGGAAGGAGTTTGCGATAAGGCCAGCCGCGCCTAAAAGCACTCCGAGCTGGGCAAAGCGCTCGATGCCTTCCGGCGGCCCCCACAGCACCGGACGCCGGCCCGATTCACGCCAGACGAAGCTGAGCGCATGCCCCAGCGGAATGAGATCACTGACGTGGTCGGCGTGCAGATGCGTGATCAGAACCGCGTCAAGTGCAAGTGGATCCGCCAGCGCGCGCAGCTTCGAGAACACTCCTGCGCCGCAGTCAATCAGCAGTGTGAACTCGCCCTCACGCAACAGGTAACCGCTGTTGGCTCCGCCAGCGTCCGGCATGGCAGGGGATTTACCCAGGATGGTCAGCTCCACGCAGCTGACCATATTTCACCGGACGCCTGTGTTCAGTGTTGCTCGTCACTCCGACGATCGCTGCCTGGGCTTGCAGCCCGGTCCGCGCGCAGCGACCGGTCCGGCGAAGTCAAGCGTGCATTGCCACCTGTTCGCTGGGTGAGGGAAAAGCCCACGCCACCTGAAGTCGCCGCTCCTGGCGGAATTCGAAGCGCATCTGACTCGGTGGACGCAGCCCTTCCGGATAGTCAGGACGAAAGCTCGCACACGGCGCGCCGTCGCTGACCGCACAGAGGTCGTGCTGACTGAAGAAGCAGCCATCACACGACACCCTGACCATACCCGTACGCCCCTTAGCCATCTGACCCAAAGCACCTCATGTCTGGCTGTCGCTGATCTGGCATCGACGCACGCCGCGCCGAGAGACCATAAAAGCGCGTTGGGGCGAACGCCGCCAGACCGAATCCCGGAAAACGCAACAGTTTCGTCACAACTTTTTTTACCTGCTATTAGCGGCTTTTTTTGAGTTGGCGACGCACTTCAGCCGCATTTTCCGTAGTTTTCAGTCTGGCCATGAGGATTCTGATCACCGGCATCACAGGAGCTGTCGGCAGTGAGCTAGCGCCACAGTTGCTAGCTCGCGGGCATCAGCTCCGCGGCCTCACCAGAGACCCGCAGGCGGCCGGCCACAGCGGCCGCGTGCCACAGGACGTGGAGCTGGTGGCAGGCGACGCGACCACCGGAGCGGGCCTTGACCACGCCTGCGCGGACTGCGACGTTGCCTACTACCTACTGCACTCAATGGAGCACGCCGCCGGCGCGAGCTTCGCAGACCTTGAGCAACGCAGCGCCGAGAACTTCGCTCGCGCGGCCGGTCCGCATGGCGCCGGAATCAGGCGCATCATCTATCTTGGCGCCATGGAACCGCCAGCCGGTGAGTTCTCCGCGCACATGGCCAGCAGACTGCGCGTGGAGCAGATCGTCACCCAGGCGGCAGACCAGTCGGTGGCGCTGCGGGCGTCGATCGTGATCGGACCGAAGTCACGCTCTTTTCGTTTACTGGTACGCCTGATTGAGCGCATGCCGGTCTTGATCCTGCCGGAATGGCAGCGACACCGTACCGCCCCGGTCGATCAACGAGATGTCACAGCCGCCCTGGCGGCGGCTGCCGACACAGACCTCAGCGGCCCTGCTGAGGTGCTGGACCTGGCCGGCCCTGACATTGTCAGTTACGGACAGCTGATCCAGCGGATCTGCGATCTGATGCTCGTATACCGACCCGTGGTGAAATTGCCCGACCTTTCTCTGACGCCGATTGCCAGCCGCATCTCCGCCCTGATCGCCCAGGAGCAACATGAGCTGGTGGGTCCGCTGATGGAGTCGCTGCGCACCGACCTGCTCCCAACCAACCCCGATGCACTGGCACGGTTTGGCCGGCGGCGCCATTCCCTCAACGCCGCCATTGAACATGCGCTCGCAGCGTGGGAGGCCGCCGAACCGCTGCGCGCCCGCTGAAGCCGAAAGCCAACGGACGGCGAGCCAAACACGCAGTCCGCATGAGCCAGCGTCCAGGCGGCCAGACCGTCGGACGCAACTCGCGGTACCGTCAATGACTGTGAGCAACGTACAAGCCCAGATCCTCATCCACGCCGAGCCCGGACGGGTGTGGGAAACGGTCATGGATCCCTCGATGCTTGCACGTTGGGTGACCATCCACCGCTCGGTCAAGGTGCGGTCAGAGCACCCGGACCAGGAGGGCGCACGGATGGATCAGGTTCTTCACCTGCTGGGAGTGTCGTTCAAAGTGCACTGGACACTGGAACACGTGTCGCCGACCCGCGAGGCTGAGTGGCACGGCCGAGGCCCAGCGCTCTCCCGCGCGCTGATCCGCTACAGGCTCACTCCAGTAGAGGAAGGAACCCAATTTGACTACGTGAACGAGTTTCACACTCCCGGGGGGCCTTTTGGTAACGCGGCGTCACGCGTGTTGGTTGGCAACCTTCCACAACGCGAAGCACATGAGTCACTTTTGCGCCTGAAGGCATTGGTGGAGGATGAATTCCACGGAGTTGACTGACTGGCGCTATTTTCTATTTGGTATTAGCTTTTAGCCATCAAAAGGAGCGTCCCGCATGGCCGGTTTTGTCGATGCTGCGGTCCAAGATCTAGACAACCGCCTGAGCGAGCTCAAAGAGGAAGAGCGGCGGCTTCTCGCCGCGAGGACCGCCTTAGTTGGCGATGTCAGCCCGCGCACCGCTGAGCGCACAGCAGCTCCGGCTGGGTCGCGTACCGGCCGCTCGACACGTGCCACGGTCGGCAGACGGCGCGGACCGGGCCGTCCACGGGGCAGGCGTGGCGGTAACACGCGTTCCGCGCAGGCACTGGAACTGGTCCGGAACAACCCTGGCATCACCATTCCGGAGATTGCCGCGGCGATGAAGATCGAGCCCAACTACCTGTACCGGGTGATGCCAAAGCTCATAGAGGACGGCCTGGTCAGACGCGACGGCCAGGGCTGGCGTTCCATCAGCGTTCCTGCCAGCACCCCCGAGCCAGCGACCGTCCCAAACCAGTCGGAGGCCGTCCCAAACCAGTCGGAGGCCGCCCCGAACCCGCCAGCGGCCTCACCGTACACATCCGTCACCGTATCACCGCAGTTCTGAACTCCGCGGCGGCACGTATCCAACTGCCACCGCAGAGGAACCGGTGAGGGGGCCGGCCTCAAGGCCGGCCCCCTCACCTTCAAACGGTACGTCCACGGCTCCCTACCAGAACCTTACGGTCGGCGCCGCAAAGTCCAGAGGCCGTGTCAGACCGGGACCGCAAGGCGCGACGCACCACAAGCGCCCCACAGGTATGCACGGGTCTGCACAGACACCACAATGACGCTCAGCCGCACCCGAGCTTTGAGCCAGAAAGGCTGTATAGCGCCCGTTAGATGAGACCAAGCTTCTTGATCGCCTCGCGTTCGTCGTTGAGCTCACCAACCGTCTTGTCGATCCGTGCGCGCGAGAACTCACTGATCTCCAAGCCCTGGACGATCGTGTACACACCGCTGCTGGTGGTCACCGGGAAGCTGCAGATGATCCCCTCCTGGATTCCATAGGAGCCATCAGACGGGACGCTCATGGAAACCCAGTCACCGGCTGGCGTTCCCAGCATCCAGTCATGCACATGGTCGATCGCAGCGCTGGCTGCAGACGCAGCACTGGAAGCACCGCGCGCATCGATGATCGCCGCACCACGCTTTTGGACGGTCGGAATGAAATCGCTCTCAATCCACGCGTCATCACCGATCTTTGACACCGCCGCCTCACCAGCGACCTTGGCGTGGAAGATGTCCGGGTACTGCGTTGCCGAGTGGTTGCCCCAGATTATGACGTTTGTGACGTCGCGAACGGCGACGCCGGCTTTGCGGGCAATCTGGGCGATTGCCCGATTGTGATCGAGCCGCGCCATTGAGGTGAAACGCTCCGCCGGAATATCAGGAGCATTGCGTTGAGCGATCAGCGCGTTGGTGTTGGCCGGGTTGCCAACGACCAGCACCCTGATGTCGTCGGCGGCGTTCGCGTTGAGCGCTCGGCCCTGCGGCTTGAAGATACCGCCGTTGGCCTCAAGCAGGTCTCCGCGCTCCATCCCGGCCGTACGGGGACGAGCCCCGACCAGAATCGCGATGTTGACGCCATCAAACGCCTTGTTGGGGTCATCGCTGATGTCAACCCCGACCAGCAGCGGAAATGCACAGTCGTCCAGTTCCATTGCGGTCCCTTCAGCTGCCTTGACCGCCGCGGGGATTTCAAGCAATGAAAGCTCAACCTCGGTATCGGGGCCAAGCATTGCGCCACTGGCGATGCGGAACAGAATTGCATAGCCGATGTTGCCGGCTGCACCTGTGACCGCGACTTTCACGGGCTTCTTACTCACAATGTCATCTCCTATGGGGAGTCTCTCGTCTCCCGCTCAACCAAACGGGCGACGCACCGTGTACGCGTCGCTCGCACGGACACGAAGCGTCTGTCGATGCTACGCCAATGTCAGTCCGTACACGTCGCCGAGCTTATCCTTTAGATAACTGAGCAGCGGCCCGACCGCGAGCCGTTGCCCGGTGACCCTCTCCAGCAATTCAGCGTCGCTGTAACGGCGCCCATGTTGATGGACGTTCTCCCTCAACCACTCACGCAGAACCGCCAGTCTGCCACGGGCGAGCTCGGTATCAAGCTCAGCCAGCTGTGAGCGCGCAGCCTGCCACAGCTGTGCCGATACCAGCGTGCCCAGCGCATAGGCTGGGAAGTAGCCGAAGAGCAGTTCGGACCAGTGCACGTCCTGCATCACCCCTTCGGCGTCGTTGCGCACCTCAACACCGAGGTAATCACGCATCCGCACCGACCACGCCTCTGGTAGATCACGAACCGCCAGCCGCCCCGCCAGCAGCTCCCGCTCCAGCTCGAAGCGCACGACGATGTGAAGGCCGTAGGTCACCTCGTCGGCCTCAAGCCTGATCGGCTGCGGTTTAACCACGTTGACAGCCCGGAACAGCTCGTCCGCTTGCAGCCCGTCCAGCACACCTGCAGAGTGTGTTACGACGCTCGGTGTGATCGCTTCAATGAACGGCCGGCTCCGCCCCACAATGTTCTCCCACAGGCGGCTCTGCGACTCGTGCAACACGCTTGAGTGCAGCGAGCCAAGCGGTGTCCGCTCAAACTCAGGTGCCACACCCGCGTCGTAGAGACCGTGCCCGGCCTCATGGATCGCACCGTACAACGCCGTGGGAAAGTGGTCACGCTGGTAGCGAGTGGTCACGCGAATGTCTCGCTGCGCGATGCCCGTTGAGAACGGATGCGCCGACTCATCCAACCGCCAGCTGGAGTCCTCGTAACCCATCAGCCGCAGGACATGATCCAGTAGCCGTCGCTGTCCAGCCATTGGATAGGACACATGCAAGCAGGAGTCATCAACCTGACGCCCTGCCAGTTCGCCGATGAGCGGGACCAGCCCGGCCTTCAATTCACCAAAGAGAATGTCCACCTCAGAGGTTCGCATGGCCGGGGCGAAGTTATCCAGAACCACGTCATAGGGGTCCTCGTAACCATCAAAACAGGCTATGTATGCGCGGGTCAATTCGACGTTGCGCTCCAACACCGGCGCGTAGAGACTGAAGTCGTCAGCCGCGCGCGCGCTCTGCCAGCGGTCAAAGCCGTCAGAGGCCGCTCGCGACATCTCCACCGCCAGCCGCGCTGGAACGCGACGCGCCTTCTCATAGTCACGCTCGAACTCCTCGACCGTCCGCCAGTCAACCCCGGTTAGATCGGCTCCGGCCAGCTGCGCTTTGGCCGCCGTGATGAGTTCACCGGTGTGCTCGGAGATGAAGCGCTCGTGCGTGAGCATCTCCAGGGTCGCCACGCGCTCGGCTCGGATAGGGGCGCCAGCAGGCGGCATTTGGGTCTGCTGATCCCAGTGCAGAAGCGCGCTGACACCATCCAGGTCGGCGAGGCTCGCCGCCCATTCACGCAGCGCCTCAAGATCGGATCCCATCAGTTACCTCCGTGGCATTTCATGTCTGTGTCACCATTGCAGCATGTTCAGGCGCTCACGGTCCGTCAAGCTGATGTCCGTTGCGGGAATCCGGATCGGTGTGGACGGCACCTGGTTTGCGATGCTGTTTTTGCTGATCTTTCTGCTCTCAGGGTCATTCCGCAGCGCGCTGCATTCCTCTGATTACGTGGCATACCTTACGACGGTGGTCACGGTGCTGCTGTTCTTCGGCTCACTGATCCTCCATGAGCTGGGCCATGCCCTTGCGGCCCGGCACGAGGGGATTGTGGTGCAGCGCATCGAGCTGTTTCTGTTTGGCGGCACCACGTACATGAGCCGGGAGGCCCAAACCCCGGCCGAGGAGTTCAAGATCGCCATCGCCGGTCCGCTCGGCACGCTGCTGGTCGTGCTCATCTGCCTGGGCCTCGACCTTGCGGTGGTCGGTCCGCACCGGCTAACACATGCGATCGCGCTGGACGGCACTGTGCAGATCACACCGGTCCTGCTGGCGCTCAGCTGGCTTCTGCCAATGAACGTCTTGATCTTGGTCTTCAACCTCGTGCCCGCCTATCCACTCGATGGCGGCCGCATGGCCCGTGCACTGATCTGGCACGTCACCAAAGACAAGCTGCGCGGTACACAGGTAGCCGCCAAGATCGGGGAGGGGTTCGCACTGCTGCTCACCGGGTTTGGTCTGTTCGTGCTTTCCATCGGCGACAGTTTTGAGGGGATCTGGCTGATGCTGCTTGCTTTCATGGTGTGGCAGGCCGCACGCGTGGCGCTCACGGGAACCTCTGCCGCCTTGCGCGTCAGCGGCGTCCGCGTCGCCGACATCATGGATCACGAGCCCATCGTGATCCATGGCACCAGCACCGTCGAACAGGCGCTCGACGAGCATTTCCTGCGATTCCGTGCCGACTGGCTGCCGGTGGTAGACGGTGAGAACCACTTCATCGGCATAGCGCGAGCGGAGCGCGCCCAGCAGCTTCTCGACACCGGACACGGCGCTGATACGGTCGGATCGATCCTTGATCCGACCGACCCGCGTCGCCTGCAGATCCTGGAGAACCGCCCGCTGAGCGATGTCTTGGGGATCAACGAATTGGCGCTACTGGGCGCCGTGGTGGCAGTTGACGAGCGTGGCGTCATGCGCGGTGTGGTCACGCTTGATCAGGTACGGAGGGTCCTTGAGTCGATGGCGGCCGCACCAGTCGGCCGCTGAGCTATAAACGTAAAGCACGGGCTGACACCAAGCACCGGAGAAACACGGTCAGAACGCGTGATTGGCCGACGACAACAGGCCGTCGCGGATCAGAAGCTCCATGATCTGCACAGCGTTGGTCGCAGCCCCCTTGCGCAGGTTGTCGGCCACGACAAACATCGCCAGACCGTTGGGGTGGCTGTGGTCCTGGCGGATGCGACCCACATAAACCTCATCGTGACCCTGCGCACGCAGCGGCGAGGGGACATCCTCAACGACCAAGCCAGGAGCCCGGCTCAGCAGCTCAACCGCCTGCGCAGCCGTGAGATGATCACGGGTCTCAACGTTGACGGTCTCCGCATGTCCAACACGGACCGGCACACGCACACAGGTGACCGCGACGCCAATGGACTCGTCCTCGAGGATCTTGCGCGTCTCAAACATCATCTTGCGCTCCTCATCGGTGTGGTCGTCGTCGTCAACGAAGTTCCCCGCGGCACCGATCACGTTGAACGCGATGTGGTCGGGATAGATGCTCGGCGTCGGCAGCGGCTCACCTGCCAGGGAGGCCCGGGACTGTGCATCCAGTTCCTCCAGCGCCCTTTGGCCAGTGCCGGACACCGACTGGTAGGTGGAGACAACCATCCTCTCAATGCCCACAGCCTGGTGGATCGGCGCAAGCGCAACCATGAGCTGCATCGTCGAGCAGTTCGGGTTGGCGATCAGTCCATGGTGAGCGCGCAGCGCGTGCGCGTTGACCTCCGACACGACCAGCGGAACGTCGGGATCACGACGGAACGCGGAGGAGTTGTCGACCACGGTCGCGCCGGCCTGCACAAAACGCGGCGCCCAGCGCTTGGAGGTGGCACCACCGGCAGAGAACAGGGCAACATCAAACCCTGAAAGGTCCGCCGAGTCATCGAGGCCCACGACCGTCCGGCCGTTGACCACACGACCCGCGGAACGCGGCGTGGCAAACAGTACCAGCTCATTGTCACGATCAAGGCCGCGCTCGGCAAGACACTGAAGCATCACCGCGCCAACAGCGCCAGTCGCCCCGACAACCGCGATGCGGTAGCCGCTGGCGGCGGCCAGCGGGCCGCCGCCAGCACTGTCGGCGTTCATCGCGCCTCCTGGCCAAAAGGCCGCTCGCTTTTCACGTCGCTCTCAGCCAGGCCAAACGCAGCGTGCAGGGCCCGTACGACGCTCGGGACCGCTTCGGCGCTGATCAGACACGTGATCTTGATCGGCGAGGTGTTGATGATGTCGATGTTGACGTCCGCGTCGCCCAGCACTTGAAAGACCTTCGCGGCCACGCCGGGATGCGAGCGCATGCCGGCGCCGATGATCGAGACCTTGCCCACACCCGGCTCAGCGTCGACCTTGCCGATCCCGAGCTCCTTGACAACCGGCTCAAGCGCCTGCTGGGCGGCCCACAAATCTTCACTGGCGACCGTGAAGGTGACCTCCGCGCTGGCCCCTTCGCTGTGCGGATCGTTCTGCACGATCGTGTCGACGTTCACGTTTGCTTCAGCGAGCGCCGTGAAGATCCTGGCTGCCGCACGAGGGCGGTCCGGTACGCCAACCAGCGTGATCCGAGCCTCCTCGGTGGAATGCGTCACAGCGGTTATAAGCGGATGCTCCATCGTCTGATCTTCTCCAATCACAACGGTACCGGGGCCGTCCTCAAACGCGGACCGACAGTGAATCTTGACGCCGTGGGTACGGGCATATTCAACTGAGCGCAACTGCAGCACCTTGGCGCCCGAGGCCGCCATCTCAAGCATCTCTTCGAAGCTCACCATTGGCAGCTTGCGGGCGTCTGGAACCAGGCGCGGGTCGGCGGTGTAGACACCGCTGACATCGGTGTAGATCTCACACACCTCGGCGCCAATCGCCGCAGCAACCGCAACGGCAGTGGTATCTGAGCCACCACGCCCCAGCGTGGTCACGTCACGACTGGTCGAGACACCCTGAAAGCCGGCGACCAGCACGATCATTCCCTGATTAAGCGCCTCCACGATACGGTCGGCGCGCACGTCAAGGATGCGGGCCTTGGTATGGGAGGTGTCGGTCACGATCCCGGCTTGCGAACCGGTCAGTGAGATCGCTCGGTGACCCAGGTCGTTGATCGCCATCGCACACAGTGCGCAGGAGATCCGTTCGCCGGTTGACAGCAGCATGTCCATCTCACGCGGGTCGGGGTGCGCGGAAACCTCCTCAGCAACCTGGATCAGCTCATCGGTTGTGTGCCCTCGCGCAGAGAGAACCGCTACGACCCGTTGTCCTTGCTCCTTTTTGGCCACGATGCGGCGGGCGGCGCGCTTGATGCGCTCGGCGTCGGCAACTGATGTGCCGCCAAATTTCATGACAATCGTTGACTCGGGCAACATCCGCACTGAGCTTACGCAAATGCAGTGCCATCGGGCATCGTGGCCACCCGTCCGCAAACAGGGTCAGACCGCGCGACGACCGACGAAGGCGCGACCCAACGTGAGTTCGTCAGCGTACTCCAGGTCCGCGCCGACAGGCAGGCCAGACGCAAGCCTGGTGACTGCGGTCTGCGGCGCCAGCGCACGGATTCCAGCGGCAATGTGCAGCGCCGTCGCCTCACCGGTCGTCGTCGGGTTGGTGGCGATCACCACCTCACGGATAGCGCCGCCGCGCACGCGGTCATACAGCTGGGCGATCTTGAGGTCGTCGGGCTCGACCCCGTCGATTGGTGAGAGCGCCCCACCCAGCACGTGGTAACGGCCACGAAACTCATGCGTGCGCTCAATTGAGATCACATCGACCGGCTCCTCCACCACGCAGATCAGATCTGCCTCGCGTCGCTCGTCTTCACAGATCCGGCAGCGCGGGCCTTCTGCAAGGTTGAAGCAGACCTCACAGAACCCGATCTTCAGTTTGACGTCCCGGATCGCATCCGCCAACGCCAGCGCGTCCTGCTCACTGACTCGGAGGATGTGAAACGCAAGGCGCTGCGCAGTACGCCCGCCAACCCCCGGGAGCTTGCTGAACTCCGTTATGAGACGCTGTAGCGCTGGTGCGTAGCTGCTCAAGCCGTTTGCGGGAATGGTTGTAGATACACGGCACCCTAGAAGCCGGGGATGCCGAGACCGCTCAGGCCGCCGGGACCAGCAAGGCCACCAAGGCCGCCCAGGCCGCCGGTGGCAGCGCCCAATTTCTCAGCGGCAAGCTCCTGGGCCGCCTGCAGCCCCTGGTTGACGGCTGCGAGAACCAGATCTGAGAGCATCTCCACATCATCCGGGTCGACCGCTTCAGGCGCGATCTTGATCGACTTAAAAACAAGCTCGCCACTGACCTCAACCGTGACGGCACCACCGCCGACCGTTGCATGAACCGTCTGCTCCTTGAGCTCTTGCTGAGCCTTGACCATCTCAGCCTGCATCTTCTGGACTTCCTTGAGCATCTGCTGCATGTTTGGTTGGGGCATCAGCTCTCCACCTCGTTGTCTTCCGAGATCTCCTCGGCGTCAAACTCGTCCATAAATTTCTGGACGAGTTCATCACCGCTCATCGGGGTTGGTTGTGGTTCGGGCACAGTTTGGGGGCCGTCAGCTTCCTGCGACGCGTCGGCCAGCTCATAGCGCAGCGTGAGCGCCACACCGGTGAGATTGCGCACCGCGTCGGCGGTGGTCCGTCGGTAGTCATCCTGCTCCGCCTTACGCTTGTAGAACGCAGCAGCAGCCGGAAAGCTGAGCACAAGCTCATGCTCGCCCACCGAGGTCGGCCGCGCACTCTCCAACAGAACGGCGAGCATCGTGTTGCTGGCTCTGACCAACTCAAGGACCGCCGGCCAGGCACGGCGTATTTCCGCCAGGGTGGGCGCCACCGGTGCGGCCGGCGGGGTTTGAGCAGCGGCCGGCGGGGTTTGAGCAGCGGGCGGCGACAGCGGCCTGACAGGCTCAGCGGCCAGCTCGCTGTGGAGAGCGTGATCACTGGCGGCCGTTAACTTAGGCTCAGGCTCTACTGCAGGTTTAGTTGAGCCCGTGGACGTCCCTGCCGTCAAAGCGATCCCGCGCTTCTCCAGGTTTGCTATCCGGGCCAGCAGGGCCCCAAGCGACGGGTCCATCTCCGGGGCCGCAGCCTTGACAAGCGCAAGCTCAAGCTGGATGCGGGCCTGCGCGCCGTTGGCCGTTGCGTTCAGTGCCGAAGTGACCAGCTCAATCAGGCGGACGGCATCGGTCGGGGCGAGCGTCTGCGCCTGTTGGCGCAGACGCTCGTCGCGCTCGGCGGTGACGCGCAGCTCGCCTGGCACCTCGCCGACGATCTGCACCGTCAGCAATTCCCGAGCGAGCGTCTCAAGGTCACGCAGAATCTGCCCGGGATCGCGGCCGGTTGCCGCCAAACCTGCAACACACCGCAACGCCGTCCTTGGATCCGCGGCTAGGACCGCGTCCACGGCTGCAAACAGCTGCTCCCCATCCGTGACGCCAAGCACCGCGAGGACATCGTCGCCGGTGATGCGAGCGTCACCGGCATAGGTGAGAAGCTGCTCAAGCATGCCAAGGGCATCGCGGAACGAGCCGGTCGCATGGCGGGCGATCAGAGCCGTGGCGCCATCCTCAATGTCGATGGACTCCCGTTCAGCGACCCGGCGTACGACCGTGGCGATCTGCTCGGCGGTCGGACGCCCGAAGTCAAAGCGATGGCAGCGGTCAACGACGGTCGGCAGAACCTTCTGCGCTTCGGTGGTGGCCAGCACAAACACGGTGCGCGGTGGAGGCTCCTCAAGCGTTTTCAGAAACGCGTTCCATGCCTGCGTCGAGAGCATGTGCGCCTCGTCAAGAATGTAGACCTTGTGCCGGCCGGAGACAGGCGCAAACCCCACCTTCTCACGCAACTCGCGTATGTCATCCACGGAGTTGTTGGACGCGGCGTCCATCTCGATCACATCCAGTGACGTGGCGTTGGCGATTGAGACACACGAGTCACAGACGCCGCAGGGAGTGGTGGTAGGACCGTTGATGCAGTTCAGACAGGCCGCGAGGATCTTGGCCATGCTCGTCTTGCCAGTGCCACGCGAGCCAACGAACAGGTAGGCATGATGGATCTGGTCGCGCTCAACAGCGTGCGCGAGCGTGCGCACCACGTGCTCCTGCCCGACCACATCGGCGAAGGTGCGCGGGCGGTGGCGTCGGTACAGGGAAAGGCCAGCGGACACGGGCCTTTGAGTCTAGACCAGCTGCCCGGACGAACGTTGCCGACCGTCCACAGCCGGCCTGGCCAGACCCGGCCTGCGGGCGACAGGTGTTTTGGCCGCCTGCGGGCGACAGCTACCTTGGCCGCCTGAGAGCGACAGATCCGTTGACAGCCAGTGGGACCGCCGCCGCCCCAGCGGTGCCCTGGTGGTGATGGCCCGGCGCCCGGCGCGCCTGAAGGGTACCGCTTAAGGCTGCTTCCTTCCGGACCTGACCTGGTTCACAGGCCTCCATCGCTGTGGGACCAGACCATCACCACCACGACACCGGCTGGACGTTGCGCAGCAGGGTCGGATACGGTGATCGTACTGGGTCGGCAGCGCACGTCGCAACAACCGAGCGCTCGCCTCGCTAGCCTGATCCCCGTGTCAATCGGTGTAGTCGGTCTTGGATATGTCGGCCTGCCCTTGGTAGTGGCATTTGCGCAGACAGGTGAGCAGGTTGTGGCGGTGGACACCGACCAGCGCAAGGTCACCGCGGTCAACGCCGGCCAGTCATATGTGGAGGACATCCCCTCCACACTGCTTCAGTCGGTCTTAGGCAGCGTTACAGCAACGACTGACTACGGGCCGTTGGCGGACGCCGAGGCGATCATCATCTGCGTGCCCACACCACTGACCACCAATCGCGAGCCTGACCTGGATCCGTTGCGCGCGTCAGCAGCCGCGCTTGCAGGCGTGGTCCGCGCGGGGCAGCTGGTGGTGCTCCAGTCCACCTCCTACCCAGGGACAACCCGGGAGTTGCTGGTGCCGGCGCTCGAATCCCGATCGGGGTTACGAGTGGGAGTCGACCTGAACGTCGCCTTCTCCCCGGAGCGCGTGGACCCGGGGAGGGTCGACTTCACACTTGGCAACACGCCCAAGGTGGTTGGCGGCATGACCGACGCCTGTGCCAACCGTGCCGCCGAGCTTTATGGACGGGTGTGCCAAGAGGTCGTGCGTGTATCAAGCCCTGAAGCCGCCGAGATGACAAAGCTGCTGGAGAACATTTTCCGATCCGTCAACATCGCGCTTGTCAACGAGATGGCCATGGTTGCCCACCGCATGGGCATCGACATCTGGGAGGTCGTTGACGCCGCCAGCACCAAGCCCTACGGCTTTATGCGGTTTGAACCCGGGCCCGGGATGGGCGGTCACTGCCTGCCCGTTGACCCGTTCTACCTGACCTGGCGGGCACGCGAGTTTCAGATGTCCACCGAGTTCATCGAGCTGGCCGGCAAAATCAACCAGGAGATGCCGCACTACTGCGTTGAGCGGATCGAGCTGGCGCTCAACAACGTCCTTAAGCCGATCCGGGGATCCAAGATCGCGCTTCTGGGAGTCGCCTACAAGGGCGGCGTTGGGGACATCCGCGAGTCACCGGCCCTACGGATCATTGAGGTGTTGCGCTCGCGCGGCGCCAATGTCGTCTATCACGACCCTTACGTACCTGTGCTGCAGAGCCTTGAGCTTGAGAGCGTTGAACTAAAGGACGCGCTGGCCGGCGCGGACGCGGTTGTGTTGGTCACGGCCCACCCAGGCCTGGATCACGTCGCCGTCGCCCGGTCGGCCGCGCTGTTTGTCGACCTGCGCGGAGTTACCCGCGGGATCACCAGCGAGAACCTCGTGCGGTTGTAAACGCCGGGCATGGTGTTGGTGGACGCCAGGTCGCTGCTGGACTCACTCACCAGCACCAGTCCGCCGGTCCTGCTTGACATCCGCTGGCGGATCGACCAGCGCAACGGCCGAAGCGACTACCTCGCCGCCCACCTTCCCGGCGCCCTCTACGTGGACCTTGAAACAGAGCTTTCATCACCACCGACCGCGTCCGGAGGCCGCCATCCGCTGCCGGCGATCTCCGACCTTCAGGCGTCGGTGCGCCGCTGGGGCGTTCACAGTGGCAGCACCGTAGTGGTTTATGACGACTTTGGTGGCATGTCGGCCGCGCGCGCCTGGTGGCTGCTGCGCTGGGCAGGGTTGAATGACGTCCGCCTGCTGGACGGCGGCCTCGCGCGGTGGCGTGCGCTCAACCTGCCGCTGGAAGCTGGCCAGCCACCGGCCACACCCGGCAACGTGGTCTTGACCCCGGGCGCCATGCCAACGATCCACACCGAGCAGATCGCCGAGTTTGCCACGGCGGGCGTCCTGCTGGACGCCCGCGCAGCGGAGCGTTATCGCGGTGAGGTCGAGCCGTTTGACCCACGCGCCGGCCACATCCCGGGAGCGTTGAGCGCACCCACCGATGAGAACCTCGACGTTACCGACCGCTTCCTGTCGCCGGGCCAGCTGCGGGCCCGCTTTGCGGCGCTCGGAGTCAGAGACGGCACGCCGGTTGCCGTGTACTGCGGCTCCGGCATCACCGCCGCGCACGAGATCGTAGCGCTCGCGCTGGCAGGTTTTAACGCGGTGCTCTACCCCGGCTCTTGGTCGGCGTGGTCTGCAGATCCGACCCTCACAGTGGCGGTCGGTCCCGAGCCGTGAACGGGCAATCACGCTCCAGGCATAAAGGTACTGAGGCCGGTGGTCTCGCCGGAGCCGTGAACCTGCGGTGAGACCTGGTCAAACGCGGTTCGGCGATCGTTGCCGCCCATCACGCGGTCACGACCAGCCTGCTTGGCCGCGTAGAGCAACCGATCGGCCAGCCGGGCCACCGTCTCAAAGGCGGCGCCGTGATCAGTGCTGGCAACACCAATACTGGTGGTGAGCGCAAGACCGGGCGCCACCTCATCCCACAAGGCATCATGGACCGCATCGCACACCCGCTGACAGCAAGCGACCGCTGCCGACTCACTGGTGGCCGGCATCACCATCAGAAACTCCTCACCACCGCTGCGCACAACGATGTCGGAGGCACGCGAGAGGTTGCTCAAAAGTGACGCGATACCGATCAGCACTTGGTCGCCGGCCGCGTGGCCATAGCGATCGTTGATCAGTTTGAAGTGGTCGAGATCCAGCGCTGCCACGCTGAACACAGGGCCCAGCCGCTCAGCCGCTGACTGAGAGAGCTCGCGCGCCAGATAGCGACGGTTGTGCACACCGGTAAGCCAGTCACGCTCGGCCTGGTCACGTAGCTGCTCCTGGAGCGCTTCCAGCTGTCTGGTCCGGACCTCAAGCTCGTCGTGCGCCTCGGCCAGCTGACGGTTCTTCTCGGCAAGTTCCTCGCTTTCGCTGCGCGCCATGCTTTCAGCAAGCTTGGCCTGCTCAAGTCTGACCAGCAGCTCAGATATCTCGGTGGCGCCCTGGCGCTCCAGTTCGACTGAGCGCTCAAGAGCCTCGTACGCCTGCTCAAGTTTCCCGGCCCGGCGCAGTGCAGTCGCCAGCGCGACAAGCACAAGACTACGCGTGCGCGGCAGCCGGTCGCCCAACTGGGCAAGCGCCTGCTCGCCCGCCTCGCGAGCGTCCTCCCAGTGGCCGAGTGCGACCTGTGCGTGCACCTGCGCGCGGACAGTAGACCCGAGCACGTAGGGACTCGGCTGACGGAAGCCGGAAAGCATCTCAATGGAAAGCTCCGCATGCTGCAGTGCAGCCGCGGGATTTTCCAGGCGCAGTTCAACATCTGCAGCCGTAGAGTGGATGACCGCCAGCGCGAAACGGTTGGGGTGAGCGTGCTGCACGACCTCGAGCGCTCGTTGAATCTGCGCACGCGCGCCCTCAGGGTCACCGGTCTCCTCAAGGTGGGCGGCTATGTCATTGTGCGCGATCGCTTGCTCCCAGTAGTCTCCTGCCGCAACCGTGAGCTCAAGCAGCTGCTGCAACCGTTCCCGGATGTCCTTGACCAGCAATGTGCCGAGCACCAGGAAGGCTGTGCGCCGCGCATAGATCATCAGCGCCCGGTCGCCGGTACGGTCCGCCAGCCGGATACTCCGTTCAGCGCTCGCCACCGCCTGTGCATAGGCGGCAGTGAAGAAGCTGGCGCTGGAACGCAGTGCCACCACCTCCACCGCTGCAAGCGTGTCGTCAACACCGGCAATCACACGCTCGGCGTCGGCCGCCAGCCTCAAGCCGCCTTCAACATCCCCGGCACGCAGGGCAATCTGTCCCTGCAGCGCAAGCGAACGCGCCACCGTAGCCTGGTCACCCGACCGAGCGGCCAGCTTCTCATAGATCAACGCTAAGGCCAGCGACTTCTCCGGCTCTTCCAAGTACATGGAGCGCACGCTTGTCATCTGGCGCGCCAAATCTTCAGGCGCTGCAGGCATCATGATCTTGACGCCGCCGGTTGGTCGGTTATCGCCATTACAGTGAAGGGCGCACGGTGACGCCTCTGGGTTGAACTAGAAGGCTAGTCGGCCGCATTGCCAAGCTACTTGAGCCAAACAGACCAAAAACAGGCGCACGCACAGAGTCGTGCGCGTCCAGACACCGTAGCGGTCCAGCTTACGTTACGCGCGCTCGCGGCGGGCGCTGGTGTGCTCATAGCCGGCGCATCGTGATCTGCCACAGTCGGCGGCAGAGGGCACCTTCCTCAAAGACGAGGATGTCCTACAGCGCGAAGCTCTCCGCGATCGACAAACGGGAGCGCTGGATCGCGTACCGTCCGGGCTGGCTTGTCTGCGCTCCGTACATCCCGGACCGGGCGGTCAGGGTGGGCTGACAGTGCCGCAGCGCTGATCGCCGATCAGCGCTGCGGCACTGTCAGCCGGCGTGCGGTTTCCGATCGTCGCCGGCTCTCGGGTAGCTGACCTTCGCTCATGGCCGGACCCTGCCGGTCATCTGGTCGGGTTCGGTACGCAGCAGCCCGTCGACGCGGCGTTCGAACTCCTCAATATCGATCTCACCACGCGCGTAGCGGTCTCTCAGGATGACCAGCGGATCCGGGCCCGCCTGTGTGACGGACGGCTCGACAGCGGTGCGTCTGGCGCTGCCCGGGCCGCAGCGTGGCGCCTGTCCGACGCGTCTCAGCCCTACCCGGGCAAGGCCCATCATGACCAGCGCCACGATCACCATCACCGCCAGCATCGCCAGCGGCCAGGGAAAGCCGTATCCCATGTGCATCATCTGGTTTCCTCCTGCTGCATCATGTGGTTGTCAGCGTCGCCGTCCGGCGAGCCCGGGATCTGGCCGAGGGAGAGCGCCAAGGCGACGCTGCGACGAGCCGGGCGGTCGGTGCGGAATATAAGGACATGCGACCTCACCGGACGCTCCGGGCATCAAGTAGCGCGTGCGCGGCATTCAGCGTCGGACGCAGCGCCTCGCTGACCGCACAGTAGTAGATGTAGGTCCCGCGACGCTCGGCGCGGACCACCCCACGGTCGCGCAGGATCCGCAGATGGTGTGAGATCGTCGGCTGACGCAACCCGGTCGCCTGAACGAGCGCTCCCACCGAGACGCACGCCATGTCAAGCGCGGAGAGGATCCGCAGCCGCGTGGGATCACCGAGCGCCTGCAATAGCTCGGCTAGCGCCTGAGCCTCGGTCAGATCCAACGGCGCCGAGAGTGCTTCAGCTGTCGCCATCACAGAGCACCCTTAGACCATCCATTGTTAGATGCATATATCTAGATGTTACTACATTTGCGCTGGTTCTAGACGGCGATCTGACAGCAAGCGACGCCACATTCACGCTTCTGGATCTACTGCGCTCCAGCAAAAAGTGTCGATCGTCGCCTGACTGGAGCGCTGTCAAGGGAGAGACACGTGAGAACGCCGGGGGCGAGTTCCAGTCAACGTCGCAACAGTTGACAGGTCAACCCTACCGGTTGGGGTGGCGGAGCGCTACAGACCGGGGTGCCGTGGCGGGGTGGGAGCAGGAGCCACGGAGGGGCGATGGCTCTCACCCCGCCACGGGCGCGGCTGCCGGGCGGGGGCACGTGGTGTCCTGCACACCACGCCGGACGGGCGCTTGCTGCTGTGCACGGCCGTTGGCCGTGCGTGGGGATAGCGGGCGCCAGCGTGTGAGCGCGCGCTGGTGCACTGATGCCCGGTCAGGCGTGTGGCGGGATGTTGCTGGCCGTGACCGTCGCGGGCTCTGACCCAGCTGCGGGCGTGGCCGGCGCCCCCGGGGTACGGCAGCGGCCGGCGTCGCCGGCAGCGAAGTTTGGGGCAGGGCACGTCGCTGCGCATGCCGCACACGTGCTGTGCGCGCCGTGCCGGGAAAGCCGGCAGCGACCGGCGAACAGGCCGTCAACGCGCTATGGGCGGGTGTGGTGCTGCGCTCGATGTCTATGCGGCGAGCTGCTCAAGCTCCATGTCCAACAGTTGCGCGGGGGTGTGCCACCCCAGCGTTCTGCGTGGCCGGCCGTTTATCTCCGCAGCGACACGCTCAAGATTATCCGGGCTGTGCTGGGAGAGGTCGCTGCCTTTCGGGAAGTAGTCCCGCAGAACACCGTTCATGTTCTCGTTGGATGCACGCTGCCACGGGCTGTGAGCCTCGCAGAAGAACACGCTTGTGCCGGTGCTGGCCGTGACCTGCTCATGGCCTGCCATCTCGGTTCCTTGATCCCAGGTCAGCGACCGGCGCAAAGGCTCCGGCAGTGTTGAGAGCTTGTGCTCAAGCGCGGCGTTCAGCGCCTGGGCGCCTTGCCCGCCGTCCAGGCCAAGCAACACCACAAACCGGGTTTTGCGCTCAACCAGCGTGCCGATCGCACTGCGGTTGTACGCGCCCTTGATCAGATCACCCTCCCAATGCCCGGCAATGCTGCGGTCCAGCGCCTCCTGCGGGCGCTGGTCGATCATCCGCATCCCGGCGGGTCGTTGATGACGCTGGTCCGGGCGCAGGCGCCGCTTACGCCGCCGTCTACGGCACGGACGCGTGATATCCACCAACGGGTCATAGATCGCCTGATAAACCGACTCCGTGCACAACTGCCGAGCGCGCTCACCCGGAAACAGGGCGTGCAGCTCGTGGGAGACCTGCTCGGGGCTGAAACGCTTGGCAAGCAGCCCCGCAACCGTGTCGTGCAGCCCACTGTCGGTAGCGACCCGACGCTCACGCGGCCTGCGCATCCGCGCCATCGCGGCCTGTTCTGCCGCATGCGGCCGATAGGAACCATCCTCACCGCCATTACGGGACAGCTCCCGGCTGACCGTCGACGCGCAACGCCCGATCCGACGGGCGATCTCACACACACCCAGCCCCTCGCCACGCAAATCCGCGAGCTGCACCCGCTCCCCCTCGCTCAAATACCGGTCGCTACGCGCCTTTTGCTCAATGATCCTCACCGGCGGATAGTGGCGAGAGCGCCCGACAGCAGACCGGACCGTCCGCCCATGACGCCACCTCACACCAGTCTTGCGATCAACACCAACCAGCCGGCACGCCTCACTGTTGCTCACACCCGCAGCGATCAGCACAGCCCAACGAGCCCGCTTCTCAGCCTGCGGCGCCGGCCCCGGTGACCGTCTCTCTCCTGACATCGCAACCCCCAAACCGTGGTGGTGTTGCGACGATCACTCGAATCCGCCCGGTCTGATTTGGCCCCAGTGCGACGGGGCAAGCGAAGTCATCGTTCTCAACACGGCCACCAGACGTCAGACATCGGGCCAAGAGCCCTATATTTCAGCAACCAGGGCGCGTAGCTCAGTGGGAGAGCGCTCGCTTCACACGCGAGAGGTCGGTGGTTCGAAACCACCCGTGCCCATCAGTGGGAGAGGTCTGCAAGCACAGGCCTTTTCTCGTTTGTGGGGCCTCTCGGCAACCTGCCCACGACCGCTGGGCGAACTGCAGTGGTCGCCGCAACGCGGGTCGATCGAGGTGATCAGCGGTTGGCAACGAGGCCGCTCAAGTGCTCGGGTTTGGTCCGCTCTCTGAGTGAGGCACAGCGAACATGATATTTTCCATGGACCCTGTGAAAAAGGAGTCGTTTTGACCTATGTGATCGCAGAACCCTGTATTGGCGTCAAAGACAGCTCATGCGTTGAGGTCTGCCCCGTGGACTGCATCCACCCAACCCCGGATGAGCCGGGGCACGCCGAAGCTGAGCAGCTCTTCATCGACCCCGACGAGTGCATCGACTGTGATGCCTGCGTGGAAACGTGTCCGGTTGACGCAATCTTCGCCGAAGACCAGTTACCGTCGGAGTGGCAACACTACGCGCAGCTTAATGCCGACCATTTCCGTCACGGTGGAAGTTGAACGCGATCAGCATCAAGACCAGCTACCGCACCGCCTGCGAGTACGCACAGTCTCAGCGAGCAGCCGGAGCCAAGCGCCAACACCGCCCTTCCGGGCCTCAACGCACTCGTCCCGGCAATCTGCACTGAGCCCCGCCGAGCTAACCGTGACAGCCCTGGACGTGCCGCTATTAGCGGGAGACGTGCTCGCTCAGCCAACTCGTGCACGCGTGTTTGCGCTGCTTGGCGCGCTGCATCGTCCGGCTGGCACCGAGGAAGTCGCGCGAGCACTTGACTTGCATCCCAACGGCGTGCGCATCCACCTTGAACGCCTGCTCGCGGCAGGGCTGGTGGAGCGCCGCCGCGAGCACATGGTCCGCGGGCGTCCGCGGGACACATGGACGATCAGCCCCAACGCCACTCCCGGTGGCGCCGCGCCCACGGCATACACCGCGCTGGCCCGCTGGCTCGTCCGCGCGCTGGTGGTCAGTGGCGCACACGTGCGCGAAATGGAGGTAACCGGGCAACAGATCGGACACGGCCTGGCAGCTGAACGCCAAGGCTTGCGCGCCAATGAGCTCACGCTGTTTGACTGGCTTACAGCCATGGGGTTTCAACCGGTACGGGAGCCATCGACCGGAACCCAAGCAACCTACCGACTGCGCAACTGCCCGTACCGCGTAGCCGTACACGAACAGGCCCGGCTGGTGTGCGCCCTGCACCGAGGCCTAACCAACGGATGGCTGCAGGCGATCGATCCGCACAACGCGCTGGCCGGTTTTGACGCAAAAACCCCCGGCCAGGCCGGCTGCCTGATCAGTATCCGTGGCCCAATCGCCGCACGGGACGTAGCCACCACACCGCGGGCTGTCGCATGAGACGTAGCAAAGCGCTGGCGATCCTCTCTCGCGACCACCACCAAGCGCTGGTGGTCGCCAGTGCACTCAGACGAGCCGACGACGCTGACGCTGCGCAGGCGCGCAGGCTCTTTCTGGAGTTTTGGGAGCGCGAAGGCCAGAACCACTTCCGACAGGAGGAGGAGCTGCTCCTGCCTGCCTACGCCGTCTTTGGTGACGCCTACGACCCGCTCGTCTTGCGCATGCTCGGTGATCACGTTGTCATCCGCGCGCAGGCAGCCGGGCTGATTACCCAGCCAGATTCCAACGCAGACACCCTGCACCGCCTCGCCGCGCGGCTGACCGCACACGTCCGACTGGAGGAGCGCGAACTGTTTCCGGTGATCGAGCAAACGATGCCGCCCAAGGAGCTGGCAGAGCTTGCACTCACGCTCGAGCAAGCACGGCAAAATCAGGGTTGAGGCGATCAACAGAACAGTTTCCTGGTCTTGCCCGGCCTGGTCGGGTTACGCCGTCGTAGAGCCCAAAAGCACAGGCGAGCCCCGTACTACTGGCCGATTCATGTATCTGTCCAGCGATTGTCCCTAACTTCAGGGCGCCAGAACCGTAGTCGATAGGATGAGTCATGGAGTCCTCGCTGCCCGCAGCTGGCGCTCACTCTTGGCCGGTCAGCCTACCGGCCAGGCTGCTCAGCGACGAGCGGCTGGCACGGGCGATCGGATCCGGGAGCCAAAGCGCCTTCACCACACTGTTCAGCCGCTATCACCAGCCGCTTTACAGGTATTGCCGGTCGCTGGTGGGCCGCGACGAGGACGCTCAGGATGTTCTGCAGACGACGTTCACCAAGGCGCTTGTCGCCCTGCGCGCCGCCCAGAGAGACGCTCCGCTGCGCCCCTGGCTCTACCGGATCGCACACAACGAATCAGTTTCGCTGCTGCGCACACGCCGGGAGCATACAGAGATCCCTCCCGAGATCGAAGCGCTCGGTGGCGTGCAGCAATCCGCCGAACTCAGAGAGCGGCTGGCGACCCTCGTCCGCGATCTTCAGGAGTTGCCGGAAAGACAACGCGCCGCACTGGTGATGCGGGAGTTCAGTGGTTTAAGCCACCAGGAGATCGCGCAGGCACAGCAAACTTCGGTCGCGTCTGTAAAGCAGTCAATCCTGGAGGCCAGGCGGTCTCTGGCAGAGTCAGCGGAGGGACGGGCCATGTCCTGTGAGCGCGTCCAGCAGATCATCTCCGACGCGGACGGCCGCTCCCTGCGCAGCCGCCGCGTGCGCGCCCACCTGCGCAACTGCTCGTCCTGCGCGGCCTTCAAGGACGCCATGCCGCAGCGGCGTGCAGCCATGATGGCGCTCTGGCCCATCCTACCCGCCACCGGTGCAGCCACGCTGCTCGGCAGGCTCACAGGCACGGGCACCAGCCACGGCGCCGGCACAGGTCTGGCTGCGGGCTCCGCCGCAAAGGGAGTTGGCACGGCAGTCTCCATCAAGACTGCCGTCGCCGGAGTGGCTGTGATCGCCGCCGCGGGTGCCGGCCTGGCGGCGGTGAAACATCACTTCGCAAGCCATGGCAGAACCCCAGCCGTCCACCAGCTCTCAGCCCCCAGTCACCTCGCGCAGTCCCCGCAGGCCGACCCGCCACCAGCAAGCAGACCCCTTGCCGGGACACTCTCACGAAGGGCCTCTGCCAAACACTCGCGAAGCCGACAGCAAGGCTCACAGCGTCACCCGCTGCACATGCATTCAGCGACCCGCGGAGGCCAAGCACTTGGATTAGGCGCCAGCAGCAACCGTGCCGCCACCGTGCAACCGGCACCGCGTGCCGTGAGGTCGGCAGGCCAAGCCGAACACCCATCCCACGGGCGCGCTTTGAAGCCAACGATCGCTGCAGCAACGCGCCATCAAACGCAGCACGCGCACCCGATAAAACCCACCGATCACGCCAAGGCTCATCACCGCAGGCAAGCGCAGCATCACATTAAGCACAGCTCGCCATCCGCCACCACCGTAAAACGGAAACACAAAAACAAAGGCAGACACCGGAAAGAAGCTGCTCGCCCCAACAGCAAATCTACCGTGGCTACCCCGTCAAGCTCCACAGCGGTCAGCCCCACACCGTCAACGCCGGGCACGCAAGGCTTGCAAACCAGCAAAACACTGCCTCCCGGCCAGCTGAGCAAGAACTTGCGGAGTGCCTCCTAACTCTGGGAGCGCCCCCGCGTTAACGGATCAGTCCAGCAGAGCAAATGGATGCAGATTCACGCAGACCACCAACCACCGGAGGGGCAATGAACACCAAGAGGTATGTCATCACACTCGCAGCCGCGCTGGCCATGGGCTTTGCACCAGCGGTCGCGCTGGCCAGCGGGCACGGCAAGTCCGGCACCGCACCGGGCCACAGCACAACCACCACCGCAGTCCGCGGCAACGGCGCCGCCAAAGCGTACGGCAAGTACTGCAAGGGCGAGAGCAAAAAACACGTTGCCGGCCAGAAGGGCACCCCGTTTAGCCAGTGCGTAACCGC
>JBMFHK010000002.1:56140-63910 GCA_049976865.1 Solirubrobacteraceae bacterium
GCAAAAAACACGTTGCCGGCCAGAAGGGCACCCCGTTTAGCCAGTGCGTAACCGCTGCCGCGCACGCAGCCAAAAACGCTGCAGCGTAGTAACAACCACGACACGCGCCGTCGGCGCCACCAGCCATCCCGGTGAGCGGCCCGCCAGCTGGCGGGCCGCTCACAGCAGTTAGCCAGCCGACCAGCTTCGGGCCGCGACTAGCCCACGCAGGACGGCTGGCCTCAGATCCCTAACGGGCGTCGCCCATACCGGCAGGCAACCCCACCGCGATCAACAAGCTCTCTCAGTGCGCAACAGCATGCACAGCGGACTCGCGGGCAGCGTCAATGGCTGACAGCCGCGCACCAAGATGAGCAGCGTGCGGCTTGCCGGATGGCTCCCACAGCGCTTCCTCGCTGGCCACCACCTCGACTCCGTGCACACCAGACATCCGTGAGCTGATGTAGAGCGTCCTTGGCCCGCCGACCAGCATGACACCCAGCAACGGTGTCGGCACGCTGCGGGTGACCTCCGCACCAGCCAGCATGGCCATCGCCTCAGCCGCCGCCACCCCCTGAGCTGCGGCTAGGCCGCCGTTTTTGACAGCAGTGTCAGTGATGTCGCCAGCCGCGTACACGCGCCGTAAGCCGCGAACGGCACCGTAAGCGTCAATACTGATAAAGCCTCGGTCAGCGTTGGCAGGAACGCCGGGCAGTGACGGCGCGAACAGCTCCGGCAGCGCAACGATCCGGTCGACAGACAGCGCCCGACAAGACGGATGCAGCTCAATCGTGCGAGGGTCGCGGACCTGAGGCCGCGCGGAGGTGATCATCGTGACCCCACCATCTTTGAGAAGGCCGCTCACAGCTTTCGACGGTCCAACGCCCAGGCCGGCAAGCGGCACATTCTCAGGGGTCACCAGGGCCACATCCAGACGCTGACCGTGCTGTGCGGCGCGCGCGGCGGTCATCAGCGCAAGCTCATAGGCCGGCAGCGACCAGATCGGCAGAGACGGTACCACAAAGGCGACACTGCGCAGCCTGCCCTCGTCAAGCTCCGACACAAAGCCAGTCAGCTGGTCACCAATGCGAGTGGCATCGACCGTCACCACGTCACGATAGCGGGGGTGCGAACGCGCGCCCAACGACAGAAGCAGCGCATCGTAGGTGAGCTTTTGCCCGCCCTCCGTGTGCAGCACGCGCCGTTCCGGATCAAGTCGCCTGAAACTGTCGGCGACGATCGTGATGTTTCCGCCGACAAGGATTTCAGCGATCGAGTAGGCGGTCATCGGGACACCGCTGAACGGCTCGCTCACGGCCATTGGCCGGAAGTGAAACTCCTCACGCGGCTCGACCAGTGTTATCTGCATGTACTCGGGCGCCAGGTCCCGCAGCGTCAGCGCAGCCTCAAGCCCGGCAACTCCCGCACCGATTATCACGGTCTGAAATTCCCGGTCCCCTGCCACCATGCAATGAGTTTAGGCAGTGCAGAGGTGGTTCTCAACGCACCGTCGGCGCAGATGCGCTGCGGCAATCTACGCTGCGCGCTTGCGTCATGAGGCCGTCCTGCAGACTGCGTCTCGCCGAGCGGTGATTGATAATGAACGCGAAGACCATCCCCATTCCAACCTGAATGTGACCTCGATGACCACTGTTGCAGCATCGTCGGACCGCGTCGGAGCGACTATGCGACGGGACCGCTGGTGGATCCAGCCAGTCCTGGTCGCCGTGTCGCTGACGCTGTTCGCCGCATACACCCTCGTGCACGTACTGGTCGGCAAGTACTACGCGATCACCGCCGGCGGCGCCCATCTGGAGTCGCCGTTCTTCTCACCTGACCTTCCCGGACTGTTCTCGTTCAAGGCCAACTGGCCCTGGGCGCTACTGGTCCTGTGGGCACCGCTGGGCTTGCGCAGCACGTGTTATTACTACCGCAAGTCTTACTACCGCGCGTTCTTTCTAGCTCCACCATCCTGCGCAGTGCACGGCACCGCCCGGCGCAAGTATCAGGGCGAGACGAAATTCCCGCTCGTACTCAATAACCTGCACCGCTTCCTGTTCTACGTGGCAGTTATCGTGATGGGGTTTCTCTGGTACGACGCTATCCGCGGCCTGTTCTACACAGGCGGCTTCGGCTTCGGCGTCGGAAACGGCATTATGTTCGCCAACGTAGTCTTGCTGTCCGCGTTCACGTTCGGCTGCAACTCTTGGCGTCACATCATCGGCGGCAAGATCAACTGCTTCTCCTGCTCGACGCAGGCTAAGGTGCGACATGGCATCTGGAAGAAAGTCTCCATCCTCAACGCTCACCACCAGATGTGGGCCTGGGTCAGCATGTTCAGCGTGCTGCTCACCGATCTTTACATCTGGCTGGTCTCATCGGGCGTTTTCTCCGACCCCCACCACGTTTTCTGATGCCTGTTGAACACCACGACTATGACGTCCTGATCCTCGGCTCCGGCGGGTCTGGATTGCGAGCGGCGATCGCCGCCACGGAAGCCGGAGCGCGAACCGGACTGATCTGCAAGTCACTACTCGGTAAGGCCCACACCGTCATGGCGGAGGGCGGCGTCGCCGCCTCATTGGGCAACGTCGACCCCCGTGATAACTGGAGCACACACTTCCAAGACACCATGTTCGGCGGCAAGTACCTGAACAACTGGCGGATGGCCGAGCTTCACGCCAAAGAGGCGCCTGACCGCGTCCGTGAGCTTGAGCACTGGGGCGCTGTGTTTGACCGCACACCAGAGCGGCTGATGTCACAGCGGGCCTTCGGCGGCCACACCTACAACCGGCTTGTTCACATCGGTGACCGCACCGGCCTTGAGATGATCCGCACGCTGCAGGACAAGACCGTTCATTCCGCGGTTGACGTCTTCATGGAGCTGACCGTCACGCGCTTGATCAAGGATGGCGACCGTGTCGTCGGCTGCTTTGGATACCGTCGGCAGACCGGCGAACCGGTCAGCTTCAGCTCCAGGGCGCTGGTTCTTGCCACCGGCGGCAGTGGCCGGATCTTCAAGGTCACATCCAACTCGCAGGACTGCACGGGTGACGGTTACGCCTTGGCCTACGAGGCGGGAGCGGAGCTGGTGGATATGGAGTTTGTCCAGTTTCACCCCACCGGCATGGTCTACCCACCCGGAGTAGCCGGGCTCTTGGTCACGGAGGCGGTTCGCGGTGAAGGCGGCATTCTGCGCAACGCGCTGGGTGAACGCTTCATGGAGAAGTACGACCCCAAGCGAATGGAGCTCTCGACCCGCGACGTTGTGGCTCGCTCGATCTACACCGAGGTCAAGGAGGGTCGCGGTACGCCGCACGGCGGCGCTTACCTCGACGTCAGCCATCTGGACCCAGAGTATGTGAAACGCAAGCTGCCGAGCATGTACGACCAGTTCATGGAGCTGGCAGGCGTGGACATCACCAAGGAGCCCATGCAGGTCGGTCCGACCTGCCACTACTTCATGGGTGGCATCAAGGTCGAAGCAGACACAGGTGCCACCCGCGTCCCGGGGCTGTTCGCCACCGGCGAAGCGAGCGGCGGCATGAACGGCGCCAATAGGCTGGGCGGTAACTCGCTCGGCGACCTGCTGGTGTTCGGCCGCAGGGCCGGAACCGGTGCGGCGGAGGTGGCAAACAAGCTTGAGCCAGTCACCCTGCCGGCCGAAGAGGTCGCAGCCGCACAGGCAGAGATCGAGCGCTACCTGCACGGCCCCGGCAACCAAAACCCGTTCCAGCTGCACAATGAGCTGCGCACGATCATGGGTGACGGCGTGGGCATCTTCCGCGACAAGGAGGGCCTGACCGACGCGATCACCAAGCTCGAGCAGCTGGCCGGGCGGGTCGCGAACGTCAAGGCACCGTACGACCGCCTGACCTACAACCCCGGCCTGCAGCTGAGCCGCGAGATGCACAACATGCTCACGGTCTCCCTGATGGTCGCGCAGGCTGCACTGATGCGTGAGGAAAGCCGCGGTGGACACAGCCGGCTGGACTTCGCGCATTACGACGACTACTGGGCCGAACACAACATCGTCGTCAATCAACACGACGGGCTCGACATGACGTTGACGCCGACACCCGTGATCAAGCGAGACGAGCTGAGCGAGCTGGTGGAAGCTCGCAAGGAATCGGAGAAGACAGCATGAGTGAAGAGCTGGCGGCGGGTGGCACCCGCAAGCTCCAGATCTGGCGTGGCGATGAGACCAGCGGTGAGCTGGTTGAGTACGAGGTGGAAACCGAACCGGGCATGGTCGTATTGGACGCCGTCCTGGCGATTCAGAGCACACAGGCACCGGATCTGGCTGTGCGCTGGAACTGCAAAGCCGCCAAGTGCGGCTCCTGCAGCGCCGAGATAAACGGCAAGCCGCAGCTGATGTGCAAGACACGGCTTGACCACCTGCCCGCCGACGAACCGATCACGGTGGAACCGATGAGAACGTTCCCGCCGGTCCAAGACCTCGTGACCGACGTCTCATGGAATTTCCGTGTAAACGAGCAGATCACACCGTTTACGCCCCGCGAAAACCTCAAGGAGGGCGTGGATATCAAGGACGGTGACTTCCTGATCGACCAGGTGGACACGGACCGGATGAGTGAGTTCCGTAAGTGCATCGAGTGCTTCATGTGCCAGGACGTCTGTCACGTCCTGCGCGACGCCAAGTTACATGACCGTTACTACGGACCCCGTTTCATGATCCGGATGGCGAGCCTGGACATGCACCCGCTTGACGGCATCGACCGGCTTGACCAGATCGCCGACGAAGGCGGCATCGGCCTGTGCAACATCACCAAATGCTGCACCGAAGTCTGCCCGGAGGGAATTCACATAACAGATAACGCGATCATCCCGCTGAAGGAGCGCGTGGTTGACCAGCGTTACGACCCACTCATGAAGCTCCTTGGCAAACGGCCCAACAAGGGCCGCACCAAACCGCCAGCACGCTCGGCAAGGCCCGAACTGTGATCAAGGGGAGGGGCCGGTCCAGCGGGACCGGCCCCTCCCCTTGCCTTCAGCCGACGCGCCGGCACTGTCCGGCAGCCGCGCACCAGCGCGTTTGAACTGTTTCGGTTCTGGCAAGCGTCCCGACATGAACGCTGACGGTCGCTTTGCGCCAAGCCCCACCGGTGACCTGCACTTGGGCAGTCTGCGCACAGCGCTGATCGCATGGCTGATGGCGCGGTCAGCACAAGCCCGGTTTTTGCTGCGCATCGACGATCTGGATCCACAACGCTCTCGCGAGAAGTTCGTGGCCCGCCAGCTGGCCGACCTGAGATCACTGGGGATCGACTGGGATGGAGAACCAGTGCGCCAATCACAGCGCACCGAGCTTTACGCGCAGGCCGTGCAGCGACTGCTAGCCCAAGGACGCTTGTACCCGTGCTTTTGCACCCGCGCAGAGGTTCAGGCCGCGGCCAGCGCACCTCATGGTGACATGCCGGACGGGGCCTATCCGGGCACGTGCGCACGACTGTCCGCCGCCCAGGCGTCCGCACGGGTGACAGCCGGCGAGCGCCATGCATTGCGCCTGCGCGCCGAGGCGGTGCGGATCGAGTTTGATGACCTGCTTGCAGGGCGCCAGGGAGGCATCGTGGATGATTTTGTGGTGGTGCGCTCAGACGGAGTGCATGCCTACCAACTGGCGGTGGTGGTCGACGACGCCGAGCAGGGAATCGGCCAGGTAGTGCGAGGCGTCGATCTGGCGCCGTCAACACCACGCCAAATCCTGCTGCAACAGCTGCTTGGCCTGCCGACCCCGAGCTACGCCCACGTCCCGCTTGTGCTCAGCCACGGCGGCCAGCGTCTGGCCAAGCGTGACGGCGCCGTCACGCTGAAAGACCGCCACGAACCGCCCAGCATGACGCTCGCGTGGCTCGCCCACAGCATCGGACTGGCCGGCGAGGCGCACCGGGTCGCCAGCGCACGTGAGCTGCTGGCAGAGTTCCAGCCGTCGCGGATACCGACCAGGTCCGTGTCCCTGCCGTAAGCCGTCATGATCACTGCCGGGCCCAGCGTTAGCTGAGGCTGCCCGGCACGCGTTCATATAACCTCCAACTGAAGATGTTCTTAGGGTGGCTGCATCCGGATGCACTACCTTTAACGCCGCTGGGATCTATGAAATAAGCCTGAGGAGATACTGAACACTTATGCCCACCTACGAACAACTGGGTTTCGGCCAAGGAGCCGCACTCACCGGTGACCGTGCCCGCGCGGTGTTTGGGCACGTCATGGGACTAGTCGCATTTGCGCTCGGATTCGCAGCGCTCGGTGCCTATGTCGGCCGCAACATGCAAACCGGCGGCCTGATCTTCTTCCTAGGCGCCTTTGCATGCATCTTCGGCCTGCGGGCAGCCGCGGCACGTGGACATGAGCAGTTGGCGATCGGTTTGCTGTTCGGGATGGCACTGCTGTTGGGCCTGGCAATCTCCCCGATCATCGTTTACTACGCGAACGCCAACCCCGGCGTGGTTTATGAAGCCGCTGGTTCCACCGCCCTGTTCGTCGGCGCGTTGGGCAGTTTCGGATACGCGACGCGACGTGATCTCTCGCGGTACGTCAAACCGTTTCTGATCGCCTTTGGCGTGATCTTCGTGTTCGGGCTGCTGACATTATTTGTGGTGATCCCCGGCTCAAACATCATTTACTGCGTCGGCATGCTGCTTGTGTTCGGAGGATTCACGGTGTTTGACTTTAACCGCCTGGCGACACGCGGGACCTACCAGAGCGCCGTGCCCATCGCCGCCGGCATTTTCCTTGACGTCCTCAACGTGTTTTTGCTCTTGCTGAGCCTGTTCGGCGGCGGTTCCACGCGCCGCTGATTGGTCAGGCTCAACCAGAGCCCGGTCCTCCCATAGACCGGTGCGGAAAGTAATTCTGGCCGCGCTCATCACGAGCGCGGCCGTGGCCGGTTGCGGAAGCACCCCACATGCCTATTACGACACTGTGCCGGTGACCTTCTCAGCCACCCTCACCACTCCCACCGGCACTACGCCCGCACCTGTCAACAAGGCTTACCTTGGACCCGAAGGCCTACCGGTGGAGACCGGACCGTTCTTGGCCTCGCCGCTCACCTCCACGCTGGGGCCAGTGGTCGACGGGATCCAGTGTCAGCCCATGGCACAGCACGCCTACACCGCCTACGCTCATCTGCAGGTCTACGTCAACGGGCACCCGCGCACACTGCCTGGCGGCATCGGCCTTGTGAATGAGGTTCCCAGGCTGACCGCCCAAGGGTTCGTTTACCGTGCCAGCACCTGCATGTACTGGCTGCACACCCGCGCAGATGACGGCGTCATACAGATCCAGTCACCGGTACCGCGCCGGTTCACACTTGGAGATCTGTTCAGGATCTGGAACCAGCCGCTGACCAGAAACCGCATTGCGGACGCCCGCGGCCACTTGACAGTCACCCTCAACGGCAAGCACTGGAACGCCCCCCCAGGCGGCGTTCCGCTACGTGAGCACGCCGTCATTCAGATCGATGTTGGCACCCCCGTGGTCAGGTTCCAGCCGGTCAGCTGGCTGGGAACCGGCCTCTGACAGATCACGCGGGTCCCCACCCCGCTCCGGCACTCCGCCTGCCAAGGCTCCCCATTCAGCCACGCAACCACCCCGCCAGACCTCAGCAACAGGTCTGGTAACTACGGCTCTGACCGTGTCTTGGCCAAATGGCTAGCGGCCGTCCGCCAACCCTGGACCCGCGGATATACCGCCTGGGCACCCTGTCAAAGAGCCTTCACTGGCCCGGACTAGTCATTAACGCGCCGCGCCCCGGGCTGGCCGGGGCGCGGA
>JBMFHK010000003.1:0-56399 GCA_049976865.1 Solirubrobacteraceae bacterium
TCAGGCGCAAACGGCGATCAACCCGGGTCACTGCATTGAGATGGAGGACCCATCTGTCCTATTCGAGGGTAAGGCTCCGAACCAGTTCCAGCCCGGGCCGCTGGCGCGAGAGATTGCAGCTTGTAAGCAGGCCTACCCAGATATTCGGCTTGCGATCTTCAACTACGACCAGCTCCTTGAGAGCGCTCTCACCCAGGCGGGCCTTACTGCGACTTGCAAGCTCGACGACGAACCTGAACCCGGCGGGGAAGCGTATGTCCGCCACCTGCACGGTGCCTTGACCGGTGATCCTGCCCACAACGCGCTGGTTCTGACTGAGGCCGATTACGCACGGTGGCCTGCCGGCGACTGGCAGGACAATTTCATGCAGGACGCACTCAAGGGCGTGTGCGTCTTTCTTGGCCTCTCGTTCACAGACCAAAATCTGCTCCGCTGGATCTATCAACAGAACGGCGACGGACATCTCGCCGTCTTCTCCAGACAAAGCTCTCCACGGCTTTCACTCGGCGTAAGGGAAGAGCTGGAAGTCGCAACACGCGCACGCTTCGATCAAGCCGGAGTTCGCGTCTACTGGGCGGATTTCTACGCGGAGGCGGTGCAGCTCATGCACGAGGCACGACGACGCCGAGGTCCCGGCCGACCTCCGACCAGCTACGCCAAACGAGCTCAGTCCCGCGCGTTGAAAGGTCGCCAGCGTTGCTTTCCGGGCGGCACTCTGTTCGTCGCCCGACAACAGAAGGTGCGGGCAATTCTCGCTGACCAGCTCAGCGCCGTGCGTGAGGTACTAACGACCACCGCTGGCGTAGATACCTCCAACCATGTACTGGGACTTGGCCTTTGGGGCTTGGACTACGAGAACCGTGAAGTGCTCTGCCTTGCGTTATCGGATCGGGTTCACACCGATCCATCAACCGTTCAGGCGGTGCCGCTAGCCTGGAGTTCAGAATGGGTAGCAGTTGAGGCAATCACCGGCGGAACCGTCGTCGAACGTGATCCGCGCGTCTACGCCAGCCGCTGGCGGTCGGTCCGCGGCATACCGCTGGTCTGGACTGGACCGAAACAAGACGAACGCATCATCGTCGGTGCCGCCACGCTCACCACAACCAACCCAGCGGGAGATTCCGTGTTCGACACCGCCGAAAAGAACGCGCCGGGCGTCATGGCGACCGTCGAGGCAAGCCTCGCAGGCGAACTCGTGCGCCTCTGGAGTTAGATGTCGCTCCCATCGCCCAATACTCGATCCGTCCGATGCCAGCATATGGTTGATCTATGACAAGTCCGCTCGATAGCAGCAATCCATACGGGATTCGCGTCGTCACCGGCAGCGCTGAAGTTCGCGCTGACGCCAAGGCGGTCTTCGACAAGGCATCGAAGAGAGCCGCCAAGGGCATCAGCGAGATCGCGCCGACCCCAAAGGCGCGAACCGCGCGGCGTCGCAATGGCACGGCCAGTGCCGCGAAGGCATCTGGCTGACCCCGTCCCAGACTCGGGTTCGGCTTGGTCAGATCGCCTGGCCCGAGGTAGCGCGGCTCGGCTTGTGCGAACTCCCGAGTTGAGAATGCGACGCGCGACGATCCGTCGGCAGGCGACCTCCGATCCGAGCGCGCGTGCCGGTAACGTGGGACGATCCGAGTCCGGGAAGTCCGTCAACGGCCCAGCGTTTCGATGGGACCGACTTCCCGCGGGAGCGTGCACCCAAGTTGGAGCAGCCGCCCGCAGCATCAAGCTAGTCGCGCTTGACGGACTGGTCGATGCGAGTACGCTGAGTGTCATGAAAGCGCCAGATGTATCAGGAGCAGATACTCTCGGCGATCGCCTGACACGCGCGATTCCGCCGTCTCTGAGCCCCATCCTGACCGAGTTGGAGCTCGAGTCGGCGCGGGTCGTGACGATCACCGAGCTCACCGCCTTGGTCCAGCGCGCCGGGATCCACACCGAGCCGCGGGTGGTTGCCGATCGGTTGCGGCGCCTCGGCTGGCTGTTGCCGACGGCAACCGCCGGGGTTTGGGAGTTCGCTCCCGGCTCGCACGCGGGACCGGTCGGACACGGCGACCAGTACCTGGAGTTGCGCGCCGCGCTGGCCGCACGACCGACGCTGAACGCCTCGGTCTGTCTGCTTTCGGCGCTTGCGGCGCAGGGACTCAGCGATCGCGCACCGGACCGTCTCGAGGTCGCCGTACCCAGAAGCCGCGAGGTCCCGGACGGGCTGCGCCGCGGCGCCCGCGTGGTGATCTTCGCGGCGAACCTCACCCCGGTTCGGTCGCAGGGGGTGCCGATCCACCAGCCGTCCACGATCCTCGTGCACGTCGCCGCTCGCCCGGCTGACGTGAGCGGCTGGGGGGCGGTCGCTGACGCTCTCCCCGATCTCGTGGATACGATCTCGATCGCGGATCTCGACGCCGAGCTTGCGGGTCGCGCCCGATCGGTTCGGGCGCGCCTTGCCTACCTCGTCCACGGCGTCTCACCGCAGTTGGCCGATCATCTGCTTCCACCGCAGGAGGGTGGACGGTCGTCGGCGAAGGTGTGGTTCGGACCGCGAGCGAGCCTGAGGCGCCACAACTCGCGGTTCGCGGTCGCCGACACGTTGCTGCCGTTTGACCCCGGCACGCTGGTGCCGAACCAGTGACTCCTGCAACCTACGACGTGGCGCTCACCCAGGGCCACGTGCTACGTCATGCACCTGCACAGTCATCACAGGGACGCGGCGCGGCCCTGATCGACATCGCCCAGGACCTTCTGCTTCGGTATCTGTCAGAGCAGGGCGTGCTGATGCTCGTCGCGTTCAAAGGCGGGACCGCGCTGCGCAAGGTCTACGCCGGCGCTGCGGGACGATTCTCAACCGACCTCGACTTCGCGGTCGCCTCGCTGGACGACGATCCCGACGCCGTCATTCAGCTGTTTGTCGATGAGATCGATGGCACCCAGCTCGGTCCCTTCACGTTCGGGATCGAGACCCGGCGTAACCGCCACACGATCACTTATCGCAGCGAGCTTGGGCCGGATCCGGGCCAGCAGCTCCAGTCCAAGCTCGATGTCGGCCCGCCCCCGTGGCTTGAGCCGGTCATCCGGTCATGGGTCGAGGTGCCGATCCACGCCCGTTACGGCGGGCCGTTGCCGTCGCTGCCGGTGGTCAGCCTCGCTGAGAACGTCGCTGAGAAGATCGCGCGTCTGAACCGTCGCAGTCCCGCGCGGGACGCGTACGACCTCGTTTGGCTCGCTGGCACCCCGGGACTTGATCTGGACCGCGCGCTGATCCGCCGGCTGGTGGTGCTCAAGTCCTGGGTCGACCTTCACGGTCTGCATACGGAGAACGCACGCTGGGCGGCGCCACTGCCAGGCGCGCGACCGTTCGACGCCGAGCGCTGGCTTTCGCCGCGCATCGCCGCGGACTTCGACGACGAGGTCATCGGCCTGCTGACCGTGCCGCCGCCCGACCTCAACGATCTCGGGAAAGACCTGTCGAGGCTGCACCAATGGATCGCTGAACTCGACGACGACGAGCAACAGGTTGCCGAGGGCCGGCAGCAGGACCGCGGGCTCGTGCTGAGCATGATCGCCAACCTTCCCGGCGGACGCATGGCGGGTGCACGCTAACGCTGTCGCCGCCAAGAGCTCCCTCGCTGGCGGACAATGAATCGCGTGGCAGAGATAGATGTCGAGGCGACAAGAGCTTGGATCGCTGAAATCCAAGACGGAGCCAACGCCAGAAAGGGCCGGGGATTGGAGGATCTAGGGCATCGAGTTCGCGCAGCGGGTAGAGGGCTGAACGGCAGCTCGCGCTGCTTGCCCGCGGGCCCACCGCCCGAGGGGAGGATTAGGCTGGGCGCCAGGGGGCCTATTATGTGCGCGCCCGGCACCGGCAGGTGGTTTGTCCGGTGGACCGTCGCAAACGGTGCGCGCCGACTCGACGCTCAGGCCTGACGGTCGTCTGGCGGCGGGGTTTGGCGTGGTGGTTCAGGCGGCTTCCGTCGCTCCCAAGCGATGAAAGCGGTGAGGTCAATGATCGTTATCACCAGCAGTGCGGCGGACGCGTAGATGAGTATCGACACGCCTTTGCCTGCGTTGCCTACCAGGGCCGCTGCAATCACTTCCAGCGCCACCACGGGCAACAGGACCACCACACATAGCCTCCGCAGCCAGATGAAACGTTCCCTTCGCGTGCTGCCAGCTTGGGGAGGTGTCAACCAACCGCTCAAAAGATCTTTCCTGCGAGGTTGTAGAGCCCATCACCCAACACCACGAGGCTGGAGACGGCGGCACTGCCAGGACCGAGAACGCAGTGCCCGAACTCAAGTACTTCAAGCTCTGGTTCAGAAAAGGCTGCGACACACAGAAGGGTGCTGCCTACGCCTATGAGTCCCCCGCCGCTTCCGGCCACAACCTTGACGACCGCTTCGGCGGTGTTCTTGGCGCCACCTCGCCTATGGAGGTCGCCGACAGTAACGGCGAAATCGCAAGCAGGAACGCACGCTCGACTCCACATCGGCTCCGTGACCACCTGTGCTGCTGCGGGGTTAGCCAGAGCTTGCGTCAGTAAAGGAGACGTTACCGTCTCTTTTGTCCTTCGCGGGGGGCCGCCATGCTCGGGGCCGCGCCGAACACCAGAACACCAGCCAGCACTGCGGTTGCGAGAATGACCCCCGTTCTCAGACCCATGTCGCTCGCTCACCTCCAGCCTGCGCCGTAGCCTTTACTGACTTCCCAGCTTACATCTCGGTGCGGCCTAGCGCAAGCTGCGCTCGCGGCTATATCCGCTCGAGCTGGGCGCCTGGCTGTCAAGCACGAGCGGCTGGCGCCAGGTCGCTCATGCCAGGCCGCAGTGGCGCATCGCCGTGACCGCCATCGCCTGCGCGCAGGCGATGAGGCCATCCACCGGGACGTACTCGTCGACCATGTGCGCGACGCTCACACCCGAGGGGTCAAAGCCCGGCGGCCCGTAGCCGACCGCCGGGATGCCGCGCAGCTGCGTGAGCGTCGCCCCGTCAAACCAGGAGTCAAGACCGCCCAGTGCGCTGCCCCGGCCCACGTCGGCACTGGCGGCGCGCACCGTCGCGACGATCGGCTGGAGCTCGGAGGTTTCCATCGGCATCACTGGGCTCGGCCACCACTCAAAGCTCGGCGGGTGCTCCGCCAGCCAGTCGTCGTGGGCGGCGCAGAAGGCGAGAATCCGCTCCTGAACCTCACGGCGCACATGTGCGCCGCCCCCATCGGCGTCAGCCTGGACGGGCAGGAACATGACCGCGATCGTGTCGAGCACCACGGCGGCCTTGTCGATCGCGTTCACGGCGCCGCCCTGGCGCCAGTGGGCGTGCTCAGGCCGGGATGGCGCCGCGCAGCACGCTCTGCCGGGAGATCGCGCTGCCGGCGCCAAGGCGTTGCACCGAGATGTCCAGGTAACGGTATGCGTGGGGGTTGTCCGGCAAAAGCAGTCGCAGGGTGCCGCCGCCGCTTGTCCCCACCCGGAAGCTCGCGACAGGCACAAGCCGCGTGTAGCTGGTCATCAGCCACAGCTCGTAGTAGGTTCCGGGAGCCGAGCTTGGCAGTCCTTTGAGCGTCAGTGTCATGTGTGCGCCGCCGGTCATGTAGGCGACCGCCGTGCCGTGTGCGCTGGCGCCTGGCGACACCGGGGAGAGCACCACATGCGGGGCGTGCTGGTGTGCAGCGGTGCCAGCGGGGCTGCCGGACCCCGTCAGCGGGTGGGTGAGCGAGCCGGCCAGGAAGGCCAGCGCCAGGGTCGCGAAGGCGAGCACGACCGCCACGCTGGGGATCGGCCGCAGGCGCGAGAACCGCTGCGCAGCGCCGGCCGCTCGCGTCTGCGGCAACGCAGGCGTCGGCCAGGCGCTCTCTGGCATCTGCCGGAGGACCGCTGCGACTCGCTGCATCTGCGCAAGTTCGGAATCAACCTGCGCGTCGTCCTGACCGGAGTGGCCGGTCGGCTGCCCGGGCGTAAACTCGTCGAGAACGCGCTGCGCCGCCAAACGTCGCGCACGTGATAACCGGTGCCGCTTGAGTGTCAGGTGCGGTGCGTTCATGGCTGGGCCACCAGTCCCTCCTCCACTTCGAGTAGCGAGCGCAGTTGGCAGAGACCCTTGACCATGCGGGCCTTGACCGTGCCGAGGGCCACGCCGGTGCTGTCGGCGATCTCGCTCTGCGACAGCCCTTCATAGAAGCGCAGGCGCAGCAGCTCGGCCTCTTCGCGCGGCAGCCGCGCGAGCAGACCGGCCATGCGCCACTGCTCGAGCAGCTGGTCGATCTCGCTGTCGGCTGCCGCGCCGACGCGGGTCTCAAGCGCGGCGCCGGTCGGGTCCACAGGTTCGGGTACACGCCGGCGCAGCTCGTCGATCGCACGCGAGCGCGCGATTGTGAGTACCCAGGTGAGCAGGCCGGCGCGATCCGGGTCGTACTCTGCGGCGCGCTGCCAGACCTCCAGCAGCACCTGCTGAAGCACATCCTCGGCGGTGGCTGCGTTCCCGAGGATGTTGGTCAGGAACCCGAGCACCGCGCGTCCGTGGGACTCCATCACGTAGGCCATGGCCTCTGGTGCGTGGTCGCGCAGCGCTCTGACGGTGCGCTGATCCTGGCGACGACGCTGACGCGCCGAGGAAGGGTCGCGGTGTGCGCTGAATCTGGCTGTGCCGGAGAGAGCCATCTGGACCTATACGAGAGAAGTGCCGCGATCGGTTGATCAACCGCAAGGCGAGTTTGCCCGTATCTGTGAAAGCAACATCAAACAACTCCTGCGGAGGAATTATGAAGCGCCTACTCATCTCATTCGCCACCGTTGCGGCGTTCGCCGTTCCCGTCGCCGCGACCGCCGCGCCAGGGCTCGCACAGGCCTCGTCAACGATGAACGCCAAGCAGAACATCGTCAAGCTGGCCGCGTCTGACCCTCAGCTCTCCACTCTGGTCTCGCTGGTCAAGAAGGCCGGCCTGGTTGGTGCGCTCAGCGGCAAGGCCAAGCTGACCGTGTTCGCTCCCACCAATGCGGCGTTCAAGCTCGTACCCAAGGCCACCCTTGCCAAGCTCGACAAGGACAAGGCGCTGCTCGTCAAGGTCCTGGAGTACCACGTCGTCTCCGGCTCGTTGCCGGCCGCGAAGGTCGAGATGCTGCACTCGGCAAAGACGCTGGAGGGCCAGCGCGTGCAGTTCAAGGTCAAGGGAGGGCACGCGTTCGTCAACAACGCCGAGGTGATCAAGGCCAACGTGATGGCGTCAAATGGCATCGTTCACATCATCAACCGGGTGCTGATCCCCGCCTGATCAATTGAACGCGATCTGATCCGAGTCTCCGCTGCCCCCCCAGCCCAACCGAGGCTCGATCAGCGAGCTGGGGACGGGCCGGCGACCATGGCCCCGGTCGTCGTGCCTGTCCCCAGTGTCTACCTGAACGCGACGTTCGATCCAGTCGCCGGGGTGCGTGTAGCCGGCGAACCTAAAGGCCGATCAGCGCGGGGATCGCGGCCGGCGTGGCGACCAGCGCGGCTGCGCCGGCTGCGCGCAGCTCGGCTTCGCTGCCGAAGCCCCACAGCACGCCGATCGTCGGCAGGCCGTGCTGACGGGCGCCGAGCACGTCGTAGAGACGGTCGCCGACCATCACGGCGCGTGTCAGCGCCGCCCGCTTTGCGAGCGTCTCCAGGGCACGACCGACCGTGACGGCCTTTGACTCGTTGACAGCTTCCAGTCCGGGGCCACAGATCGCTTCGAAGAAGCCGTCCAGACCGAGCTCGTGGAGCATGTGTGCCGCGCTTGGTCCTGGCTTGGAGGTTGCGACCGCAAGGCGCACGTGCCCGTGCAGCAGCTCCAGCATTGCGACGATGCCCGGGTAGACGGCGGTCTCAGCTACCCCGTGGACGGCGTAGCGCTCCCGGTAGGCGGAGACGATCGCGTGGACCAGCTCGCCTGGCACGCGCATGTGATCGGTCAGCGTCTCATGGATCGGCGGTCCCAGATAGTCGTGCAGCTCCGCAGCCGTGCGCGGCGCCAGGCCGACCGCCGTCAGGGCGTGGTTCATGCAGTGCACGAAGGCGGTGCGCGAGTCGATCAGCGTCCCGTCGAGGTCGAACAGCACGGCGTCGGGGTCTGTCAGCACGGCGTCGGGGTCTGTCAGCTGCAGGTCGGGCAACGATTCTGCCTCCATGGCCAGCCTAGCCCCGGATTCCGGCTGGCTGAAGGGCGAGCTTGGTCACGCTGCAAACCACCCGCGCCTCACGAGCCCGATAACCGCGGCGGCGGCGGTCTGCGCGGAGACGTTGCCGGCCACGATGTGGCGGCGCGCGGCGCCCAACATCCCCAGCACGAGATCCGCCGCCAGCCTCGGCTCAAGCTCGGCGCGCAGCAGTCCGGCGGCATGGGCTTCATCGAGCGTCTCGGCCAGGAGCTCGCGCAGCGGCGCCATCTGGTTTGCCACCTCGCTGCGCACCGTCGGCGAGCCGGCCTCAGACTCGAAGTGCTCGGCTGAAAGCCGGTGGTCGCTGCTTGAGAAGATCGATGTCTGGGCGGTCACGATCTGCTCGATGCGCGCCAGCGGGTCGGGGATTGCGCGAGCGCTGCGCACCATCTCGGTCACCGAGGCGCCGATCTCTCGCCCGACCCAGGCGCTCAGCAGCGCGTCCATGTCCGGGAAGTAGTGGTAAAGGGTGGCTCTGGAGATGCCGGCGCGCGCGGCCACGGCGGACATGCTCATGGTCGTCATCCCCCGCTCTTTGAGCAGCTCGAAGGCCACCGTGAGGATGTGGTCGCGCTGCACGGTCCGGTGCTCGTCGAGGGTGTCGGCCCAGCGGTTCGCGGCAGCGCCCTTTACAGAGTGTCGAGGGTCTGACATAGTGTTGGATCTGTGACTGGCCGTAACGAACATTATCCCCCGATGGCAGCGGTGCGGTCGTGGCCTGTGGCACTCGGGCAGGCGGCGCGCTCGCTGGGCGCCATGATCGTGTCCCTGGTCACGGGCGGGCGCCCTCAACCATCGTGACCAGCTACCTGCTCGCGCATTCGCGGGCGTCGAGCAGCCCCGCCCTGGTGGTCTTTGCAGCGCCGGGACGCCTGCGCACCGGTGAGCTGAGCACGATCTTTGCCGCGCGCCGCGCGCTCGCGGCGCGCGGGCTTCAAGGCGTCGGGCGCCCAGGTCCGGTGGTGGTCTCCCGCGATCGGCGGGCGGCGTACTTTCTGGTGCCGGTCGCGGCACACACGGCGGCTGCCACGAGCGCCAACGACATTGTGGTGATGCGCAGGATCCTGGCGCGTCTTGCGACTCCCGCGACCAGCAGCTCGGCGAGCCGGACCCTCAGGGTCGCCGTCGGCGGACCGGCTGGCGCGGCGGCGGACGCGCTGAACGCCTTCTCCGGCATCGACGGAAAGCTCTTGGCCGTGACCATCGCGGTGGTTGCGCTGATCCTGCTGCTCGTCTACCGCAGCCCGCTGCTCTGGTTGGTGCCGTTGGTCTCAGTTATGTTCGCTGCCGGGTGGTCACAGGGTGTCGCTTATCTGCTGGCCAAGAGCGGCTTTGTGATCAACGGGATGACGGTCGGCATCCTCACCGTGCTGGTCTTTGGCGCCGGCACCGACTACGCGCTGCTGCTGCTCGCCCGCTACCGGGAGGAGCTGCGCCGGCACGAGCGCACAAGCCAGGCCATGGCCGTTGCGCTGCGGCGCTCTGGCCCGGCGATCCTCGCCTCCGGGCTGACCGTCATGTTCGCGCTGCTCTGCCTGCTGCTGGCCCGGCTCAATGACATCGCCGCACTTGGACCCGCATGCGCGGCCGGCATCCTGTGTGCTCTGGCAGCCCAGCTGATCGTGCTGCCGGCGCTGCTGTTGGTGCTCGGACGGCGCGTGTTCTGGCCCTTCATCCCGAGGCCGGCCGGCGGACCTGAAACGGCCGGCGGGCTGTGGCTGAAGATCGCCGCTGCGATCCCGGGCCACCGGCGAATGATCTGGGTTGCCCTCACGGCTGTGCTGGCCGCCGGGGCCCTGGGTCTGATCGCATACCGCGGCGGCGTCGATCAACAGAACGGTTTTCGCGGCCGTGTCGGCTCGGTTGCCGCCCAGCAGATCCTGGCCGCGAACTTTGCCGCCGGGATGGCCGCGCCGGTGCAGATCCTGGTGCGGCCTGCTGCTGCCGCCGCCGCAGCGGCGGCGGCAGCAAGAGCGACGGCAGGCGTGAAGTTCGTCTCGACGCCCGTCGCGGTCGGCCGCGCGAGGCTGATCGACGCCACGCTGGCCAACTCCCCGACATCAGCCGCGGCCCAACGCACCGTGCTTACGCTGCGCCGCCGGCTCCTGGCCGCGGCCGGCCCCCGCACGCTGGTGGGCGGCGAGACGGCGACCAACGTCGACCTGGCCGCGGCTGCCGGCCATGATCGCGAGCTGCTGCTGCCGGTGATCCTGGGCGTGGTGATGGTGATGCTGGGCGTGCTGCTCTCCTCGCTGGTGGCGCCACTGCTCCTGGTCGCCACCGTACTGCTCTCCTACGCCGGCTCGCTCGGGGTCTCGGCGCTCGTGTTCCGCTACATCTTCGCGTTCCCTGGATTTGACCCGACCGTGCCGATCCTCGGGTTTGTCTTCCTGGTGGCCCTGGGGGTGGATTACAACGTCTTTTTGATGGTGCGTGTCAAGGAGGAGGCACTGGCCGGCACGACCGCAGCTGTGACCCGTGGCCTGGCGGTGACCGGCGCCGTGATCACCTCGGCTGGTTTCGTGCTGGCGGCAACCTTTGCGGTGCTCGGCGTGCTGCCGCTGATCGCTCTGACCGAGGTCGGCTTCCTGGTCGCCTTTGGTGTGCTGGTGGACACCGTGCTGGTCCGTTCAGCGTTGCTGCCGGCTCTCGCGATCGACGTCGGCTCCTGGCTGTGGTGGCCGGGCCAGCTGGCCCGCCGCGACCCTGGCGCGGAGCCCTCGCCGCGCTCCGTGTCGGCGGCCTGAGGCCGAGCGTCAGCCTGCACCTGCGGCGTTGAGGGCCTGCACCTGCGGCCTGAGAGCCTGCGCCGGCCTGCTCAGGCGCGTGGCAGACGCGGCTCGATACAGGCTTCACGGCTTGATAGATCTGCTATGTTCTGGCTTAGATTTTTACGACCACACAGGAGCAGAACGAACGCGATGGGCAAGACAATCGGTATTGACCTAGGTACGACCAACAGCTGCATGGCCGTGCTCGAAGGTGGCGACCCGACGGTGATCGAGAACGCTGAGGGTGGTCGTACCACCCCGTCCGTGGTCGCATTCACTCAAGCTGGTGAGCGGCTGGTCGGCACGGTCGCCAAGCGCCAGGCGGTCACCAACCCGCAGAACACCATCTCCTCGATCAAGCGCTTCATGGGGCGCAAGGAGTCAGAGGTGCATGATGAGGAGGCGATCGTCCCTTACAAGGTCACCTCTGGACCGGGGGGCGATGTCCGGATCGATATCGATGGCAAGCTGTACTCCGCCCCTGAGATCAGCGCGATGATCCTGCAGAAGCTCAAAGGTGACGCTGAGGCTTATCTCGGTGAGACGGTGGACAGCGCGGTGATCACCGTGCCGGCGTACTTCAACGATGATCAGCGCCAGGCGACCAAGGACGCGGGCAAGATCGCCGGTCTGGAGGTCAAGCGCATCATCAACGAGCCGACCGCCGCGTCGTTGGCATACGGCCTTGACAAGGAGACCGACCAGACGATCCTTGTCTTTGACCTCGGCGGTGGCACCTTCGATGTCTCGGTGCTTGAGATCGGCGACGGTGTCTTCGAAGTCAAGTCAACGGCCGGCGACAACCATCTGGGCGGTGACAACTTCGACAAGGCGATTGTCGATTGGCTGGTGACCGAGTTCAAGAAGTCCCAGGGCATCGACCTGGCCGCCGATCCGATGGCGCTGCAGCGCCTCTATGAGGCCGCCGAGCGGGCCAAGATCGAGCTGTCCACCACGCAGGAGTCACAGATCAACCTGCCGTTCATCACAGCTGACTCAAGCGGCCCCAAGCACCTTGACATGCGACTGACGCGCGCGAAACTCAACGAGCTGACCGCTGTGCTGATCGACCGCACCGTCGCACCCGTGCGCCAGGCGCTCAACGACGCCAAGGATAAGGGGGCCGGCGCCATTGACCATGTTGTGCTGGTGGGTGGCATGACCCGCATGCCGGCCGTTCAGGAGAAGGTCAAGGACCTGACCGGGAAAGAGCCGCACCGCGGCGTTAACCCGGATGAGGTCGTGGCGGTCGGCGCGGCGATCCAGGCCGGCGTGCTGGCCGGTGAGGTCAAGGATGTCCTGCTTTTGGACGTCACACCGCTGACGCTTGGCATTGAGACCAAGGGCGGCGTCATGACCAAGCTGATTGAGCGCAACACGACCATCCCGACGCGCAAATCAGAGGTGTTTTCAACCGCTGATGACAACCAGCCGAGCGTTGAGATTCACGTTCTGCAGGGCGAGCGGGAGATGGCCCACTACAACAAGTCCCTGGGCAAGTTCCAGCTGACCGGCATTCCGCCTGCGCCGCGTGGCGTGCCGCAGATCGAAGTGGCCTTTGACATCGACGCCAACGGCATTCTGAACGTCTCCGCCAAGGATCTCGGGACCGGCAAGGAGCAGAAGATCGAGATCCGTTCTGGCTCGGGGCTCTCAGACACTGAGATTAAGCAGATGGTCAACGACGCCGAGGCTCACGCCGACGACGACAAGCGTCAGCGTGAGCTCGCCGAGGCTCGCAACGATGCTGAGCACTCCGCCTACCAGGCTGAGCGTCAGCTCAAAGATCTCGGCGAGCAGGTTGACGAGACTTCGCGCAGCGAGATCGAAGCCGGTATCAAAGCGGTCCGTGAGGCGCTCACCGGTGAGGATGCCGCTGAGATCCGCCGTCGCCGTGACGCGCTCAACGAGGCGTTCCACAAGGTCTCAGAGGCCATGTACCAGCGTGTGCAGGAGCAGACGTCCAGCGCTGGTGGCGCACCCGACTTCGACTCTGACGGTGGTGCCGGCTCTGGCGGCGCCAGGGGCGGCGAGGATGAGGACGTGGTGGACGCTGAAGTCGTCGACGAGGGCCGCTAACCATGCCCTCCGAGCCTGAGCGCGAGGAGGTTGGCGGCTCTGGCCGCGGCGGCGGCGAGCTGGGTGTCGAGCACGGCACCCAGCAGCCTCCGGCGCATGATGACCGCCAGCGCAGCGGTCCGCACCAGCACCAGCGTGCCGGCGCGGCGGCGGCCTACGCCGCCGCGCAACAGGCCGCTGGGTCAGGGGTGTCAGAAGACGCCGAGGTGCATGTTGACACTGGCACTGACTCAGCGACCACTGAGCTTGCGCACGACGGCTCGGTGCCTGCAACCGAGCGATCGGTCGCAGGCACGCAGCCGGGCGTCGCCGATGCGGACGCTGAACAGCAGGTATGGGAGGATCTCGGCGAGCTGACCGCCAAGGCGCAGAAGGCCGATGAGTACCTGTCGCTGGCTCAGCGAACGCAGGCGGACTTTGAGAACTACCGCAAGCGTACGGCGCGTGAGGCGGCGCTCGCCCAGGAGCGCGGGATAGCCAAGCTCGCCAAGGAACTGCTGCCGGCCATTGACAACCTTGATCGCGCTCTTGCAGCCGCGCTGACCTTCGTGGCAGGGTCCGCTGAGCCCGGCACGCCAGCGCCGGAACCGTCTGACGAGCAGTCTGCGGCGGCCCCGGGCCCTGAGGTTCAGCTCATCGACGGTCTCAGACTTGTGCACGCGGAGGTGCTGGCGGCGCTTGCTCGCGTTGGGATCGAACCGTTCTCGCCGGTTGGTGAGGTGTTTGACCCCCAGTACCATGAGGCTGTGGCGCAGCATCCGTTTGAGGGGCAGGCGCCGGGCACGGTGGTTGAGGTCTACCAGCAGGGGTTCCGCTTTGGCGAGACCGTGCTGAGACCGGCACGCGTGCTCGTGGCCGCCTGAGCTAAAAGGGTCCACTGATGCCGGAGCGGCCTGATTACTACAAGATCCTCGGGGTTGGCAAGAACGCCACTGACGAGGAGATCAAGAAGGCCTACCGCAAGCTGGCGCGCCGGTACCACCCCGATCGCAACCCCGGCGACAGTCAGGCGGAGGAGCGCTTCAAGCGGATCTCAGAAGCACACGACGTGCTCTCGGACCCTGACAAGCGCCGTGACTACGATCGGGGCCCTGGCTTCGCCGGCTTTGGCGGCGGCGGCGGCTTTGACCCGTCCGCGTTTGCGGGCAGCTTCAACGCCGGCGCCGGGGGCTTTGGGGACATCCTTTCAAACCTGTTCGGCGGCGGCTCCGGCGGTCCCGGAGGTCCAGGCCGGGGCCGCGGCGCGGGCGGTCAGCGGCCACCTCGGGCTCGCGGCCAGGATCTGGAGGCAGAGGTGGCGCTGACCTTTGATCAGGCGGTCAAAGGGGCACAGGTCGCTCTCTCGGTACCAAGCTCGAAACCATGTCCGACCTGCGGAGGGTCGGGGGCACGGCCGGGCACGTCCCCGAAGGTCTGTCCGGTGTGTAACGGCCGCGGTGTGCAGCCGCAGAGCCAAGGCATCTTCTCGATCAACCAGCCGTGCCCCAACTGCAAGGGTTCGGGCACGGTGATCGAACATCCCTGTCCCACCTGTGAGGGAACTGGCGCGCAGCGCAGCGTCCGGCGCCTGCGCGTGAACATCCCCGCCGGAGTCCGGGACGGCAGCCGCATCAAACTGGCAGGCAAGGGCGATCCCGGGGTCAGGGGCGTCCCGCCCGGCGATCTTTACGTGATCACGCGCGTGTCCGAGTCGCCGATCTTCAAGCCCAGCGGCGATAACTTTGAGGTGGAGGTCCCGCTCACCTTCCCCGAAGCTGTCCTGGGCGGGGTCATAGAGGTTCCCACCCTGAGCGGTTCAAAACGGCTCAGGGTTGCTCCTGGCACCAAACACGGCACAATCCAGCGGCTGCGGGGCGAAGGTCCGCCGCGCCTGGGTGGGAAAGGCAACGGTGATTTACGCTACCGCTTCGTGATTGACGTGCCTGCGACACTCTCAGCCGAGCAGGCGGAGAACGTCGACCGGCTCGCAAAGGTGCTTGACGGTAATCCGAGGGCCAAGCTGTTTCCGGGCGGCCAGCCGACGAGTAAGGGTGCGTCGAGCTGATGTCAACGGGCAGTGAGGACCAGCGGTATCCGCGTCGGGTGAACCGCTCCGGGCAGGCGCACACACGCGGGACCGAACTGACCGATCAGGCGCGTGGGGCCGGATCTGGCCTGCCGCAGGTGGAGCGGGCGGCGGGCCTTGGACAGGTACGCGCCAGCGCCAGGGTGCAGGTCGACTCCGACCGCGGCGTGTTCATGATCTCGGTGGCAGCGGAGCTGGCCGGCATGCACCCGCAGACGCTGCGGATGTATGAGTCCCGAGGGCTGATCGAGCCAAAGCGCTCCCCTAAAGGCACGCGCCTTTACTCACACTCGGACGTTGAGCGGCTCAAACGGATCCAGGTGATGACCGCCGATCTGGGACTGAACCTGGCCGGCGTTGAGCGTGTCTTTGAACTCGAGAATATGCTCGATGCCATGGCACGCAAGGTGCAGGCGCTTGAGCGCCGCGCGACTGATCTGAAGGCCGAGGTGGAGCGCCTTGAAGCGCTTCGTCGCGAACTGCGCGCTGAGATCGTTCCCTACATGCGCGGTGGCGCGTTGATCCGGGCCTCCGATCTGAAGTCGTGAGAGCCGGCCGGATCGTGTCGCTGCTGGCGGTGACGCTGCCGCTGGTCTGCTCGTCTGCCGCCCTTGCCGCTGGCCCCAGACAGCTATCTCTGGTGCTGCCGCTGGCCAGTGACCGGACGGGCCTCACGCGCTTTGCCGACGCGGTCAGCGACCCCTCCTCGCCCAGCTACCAGCACTATGCGTCGGTTGCCTGGCTGTCCCGTCATTTTGGTGCCTCTGCGGCCGTGCGAGCTCGAGTGGTCGGGTACCTGCGCGCACACGGCGCGCGCCAGGTGCGGGTCGACGCGACCGGCCAGGACGTGTACGCGGATCTGAGCGTCGCCGCTGCCGAGCGGCTTTTCCGTGTGCGGCTGACGCGCGGCCGGGCCGCGCACGACGCTGGCTTCATGCGGCCGTCAGACACGGTGCAGCTGCCCCGCGGGTTGCGCGGTGCGGTGACCGGCGTGATCGGGTTGGACACAGCACCGGTTGCAGCCGCGCCGCTGACCGTCGCACCCACTCCACCGCTGATAGCCGCGCCGGCTGTGAGGGCCGGGTCGCTCTTTGACCAATCGAGTGCGGTGGGCGAGGCTGCCACGACCACGACCTCTCCAACCCAGACCACCACGACCACGACCTCCCCAGCACAGACCGCCACGCCCCCGACCTTCGCTGCCGGCACATCCGCATACCCGGGGAGTGAGTCTGTGGCCACCGCCAGTGGTTGTTCTGCCGGTGTGGCTACTGCCGGGTTCACGCCCAACGAATACCTGAGCGCCTACAACTACAGCCCGCTGCAACGGGAAGGTCTGCGCGGACAGGGTGAGCGGGCTGCGCTGATTGAGATCGACGGGTTTAAAACCTCTGACATCCGCCGGTTCGCGCAGTGCTTCGGTCTGCCGGCACCAAAGATTCGAGCCTTTGGTCCCAGCAGGCGCGTGGGTCTGCTCACCCCGGGCCCGGAGGCGACCCTCGATCTGGAGGTGCTCACTGCGGCCGCCCCGGCACTCAAATCCATTGATGTTTATGAGACAGAGCCGGACGCCGCGGCGGTGCTCAAGGCGATCGCCGATCCGCTGCAGGTTGCCAAGTACAAGCCAGAGGTGATCTCGGTCTCTCTGGGGCTGTGTGAGAGTCAGACCCTGGCCGGCACGAGCCAGTCACTGATCAACGCGACCGAAACGGTGTTGAAGGTGGCTGCTGCTGCCGGCGTCACGGTGCTCGGTGCCGCCGGGGACTTTGGTTCCGCGGCGTGCGCCCGACCGGGCAGCAATCCCGCGATGCCCCTGCCGGAGCTGGCCGTCTCCTTCCCCGCCTCGTCTCCCTGGGCGACATCGGTGGGCGGCACCAACCTGATTCTCAACCAGCAGAACCAGATCGTCGACCAGATCGTCTGGAACGACGGCCTGTTGGCGCCGGGTGATGCGGGCGGCGGCGGTTTCAGCCTGCTGTTCTCCCGCCCCGCCTGGCAGCGGGGAGTGGTCAGCGGCGATGAGCGCGCTGTACCCGACGTGGCGATGCTGGCCGATATCTCACCCGGGTACGCGGTCTACTGCACAACTACCAACCAATGCACGGGCCGTGGCTGGCTGAGCTTCGGTGGCACCAGCGCGGCGACACCGCTCCTGGCCGGCGGGATCGTTCTGGTTGACCAGCTCCTGCGCCGGCAGGGACGACAGGGGCTGGGGTTCGCCAACCGGCTGCTGTACCGGCTGGGCGCTAACCCGGTCACGGCCGCGCAGGTGTTCTACGACGTCACCCAGGGTTCAAATGATGTGGGGCCCTACATTCAGGCAAGCCAGCTGCCCTTGGGCTGCTGTTCGGCCCAGGTCGGGTATGACGAGGCTTCTGGCTGGGGCGGTGTGGATTTGCAGGCCTTTGCCCGTCAGGCGTTGGCAGCGACAGCTCCCATTGCGGCGGTGACGGACCGGCCGCTGAGCGCCCAGAACCCGCTGCGGGAGCGTGGGCTCACCACGCGGGTGAGTTGTTCGGCCGCCTGTGACATGAGCGCATACGTGCGCATCCACATCGGTGCTGGGCCGTCGTTCACTGATTACGGCCCGCTGGTGCACGTGGCGCGTCCAGCCACGCGTTCCATCAAGGTGGTGTTCACCAGCTCCCAGATCCATCGCATGCGAGCGGCGCTGCGCGCGCATCGCCGGATCGGCGGGGTTGTTGTGGCAACCGTCACCGATGCGGCCGGTGACATCCTGCGCCGCACCGCTCCCAGGAGCTTCTCACTGGCCGGGTAGCGGTCGGCCCACGCTGCCGGGAAGTGGCGGCATGGGCCGTGGCGATGGGCGCCGCTCTCACCTGCTCAGCTGGACGCAAGTGCGTTGCCGACCGCCTGCAGCTCAGATTCCGTGGAGCTGTCCGGCGCGACGCGCGCTGCGGGGCCAACACCGCGGCGCAGCTCACGGTGCGGTATCAGCCACGCGGCCACGACCGCGATCAGGCCGATCGGCGCGGCGATGGTGAAGACGGTCTGGATCGACTGCGAGTAGGCCACGGCGATGCCGTGATGCAGCGCGAACGGCAGCCTGTCGAGGATGGCAGGCGTCACACTGGCGCTGCTGAGTCCGCCAGGCAGCTTTGCGTGTCCGAGCTGGCGAGCCAGGTTCCCCACCAGCACGTTGCTGAAAATCGCCCCGAAGATCGCGGTGCCGAACGATCCGCCGATCGACCGAAAGAACGTCGCGCCGGAGGTGCCGACACCGAGTTCTGAATAGGGGACGGCGTTCTGCACGATCAGAACCAGGACCTGCATCACGCAGCCCATGCCGGCGCCGAGCACGAACATGTACGCGGCCGAGACCAGCAGGCTGGTGCCGATGCCAACCTGTGCCACGAGCAGCAGCCCGATGGTCAAAAGCGCGGTGCCGACGATCGGGAAGACCCGGTACCTGCCGGTTCGGCTGATGATGATCCCCGCGCTGGTGGAGAGCAGGATCATGCCGAGCAGCAGCGGCAGCAGCTGCAGGCCGGAGGCGGTCGGCGACTCACCGTGGACGACCTGAAAGAAGACGGGCAGGTAGGTGATCGCGCCGAACATCGCGAAGCCGACGATGAAGCCCACGACGCTCGTGACGGAGAAGGCCCGGTTGGAGAAGAGATGAAGCGGCAGCACAGGCTCGGGTGCGTGGCGCTCCACGAACACAAAGACGACCAGCAGCGCCACGCCGGCTGCGGCAAGCCCGATGCTTGTGGGCGATCCCCACGCCAGGGTGGTGCCGCCCAGGCTCGTGAACAGGACCAGGCTGCCGGCTGACAGGGTCAGCACCAGCGCGCCAGCGTAGTCGATCACATGCGCCACGCGCCTGAGGTTGCCGGGCACCTGGATGGCGATCACGGTGAGCGCCACAGCGCCGATCGGGAGGTTGATGTAGAAGATCCAGTGCCAGGAGAGCTGCTGGACGAAGAAGCCGCCGAGCAGCGGTCCGATGATGCTCGCGATCCCGAACACGGCCCCGAACAGGCCCTGGTAGCGCCCCCGCTCGCGCGGGGAGACCACGTCGCCGACGATCGCCTGCGCGCCGACCATCAGCCCGCCGCCACCGAGGCCCTGCAGCGCTCGAAAGGCGATCAGCTCGGTCATCGTGTGGCTGAGCCCGGACAGCGCAGAGCCGCCGAGGAAGATCGCGATCGCCGCCTGGAAGAAGAACTTGCGTCCGTACTGATCGCCGAGCTTGCCCCACAGCGGCGTGGAGACGGTCACCGTCAGCAGATACGCGACGATGATCCAGGCCAGATGCGATGCGCCGTGCAGGTCGGCGACGATCGTCGGCAGCGCGGTGGAGACGATCGTCTGATCCAGGGCAGCCAGAAACATCCCGAGCATCAGCGCTCCGATGATGATCAGTACCCGCCGGTGACTGAGTTCCAGGACGGGGCCCGGCCCGGCGCCGGCCTTCTGGCCGGGCGCAATGCCGGACGCGCCTGCGGGTTGCGGTGAGAACGGTTTGGCTGTCAACTGAGCTGCTTTTCCTCTGGGTCGGCCTTCAAAAACGCGCGCGCCGACGCCTTGGGCGAGGGTCCGGCGAAGCGGCGTTCGACGCCGGCGTCGTCGTGTCAGCCCGGCCAGCGGATGTCCGCGTTGGCTGCCGTTCAAGCTTAGCCTGCAGCAGCAGGTACCACCGGCATCCGGATCTGCCTGTGGCGGGCTGCGGCGGTGTGTGCGTTCACCACTTGCGGGGCTGTGGCGCGGGCTCGCCGGTCACGGTTGTGGCCAGGGCATGCGTTGATCCGGCCATGGGCTGGCCGGCTTGAGCCTGGGATGGCGGAAACTGGCTTTCGCTCCAGGCAGGCTTGGCCGAACTTCAGCCCCCGCCCGCAGCAGCACGGTGCCGTCGAGGATGAAGCCACCAGCGTGCCCCGCGACGTGTGCGGTAGTGCGCGTTGGCTACCAGTACGGCGTTGGTTAGCAGCGCCAGCAGGCCGGGACCCACGTATGGGTCTTCAGCAAGCGAGGCGAACCCTCGTGGCTGAGCCGCTGATCGCGCGGCGTGTGCGCCGATTTGGCCCAGCCCATGGTGTAGGGCCGGCATGAGACTTTCGGGCAGGTAGGAGCCGAACAGGGCAAGGCCGCCCAGCGCGGCGGCTGCCAGCCACGGCGTCTGGCGCTCCGGTGCGCTGACCGCAAGCAGTAGCAGGGCGGGCATGACCAGTGTCCAGTGGTGCGTCCAGGAGACCGGTGAGGCGAGCAGCGTGGTTACCGCGCACAGCGCAAAGCCGGCCGCCTCGTCACCGCGGCGGCTGGCGCGGACCGCGAGCAGCAGGCCCGCCAAAGCCACCAGCCCGACGAGCGCCATGACCCCTAAGCCAGGGTGGGTTTCGCCCAGCAGCCGTGCCAGCGCGCCGCGCATCGACTGGTTGCCGACGTCAGCCGCTGGGCCCACGCGTGAGCTTCGGAACACCAATGCCCCCCAGTAGCGGCTGGCGTCAGCCGGCAGCACCAGGAAGCTGACGGCGATGGTCGCCGCGAAGGTGAACGTGCCGCGAGCGGCTGCTCGCACGCGCGCTGAGAACAACAGGTAGGCCAGAAACATCAGTGGCGTCAGCTTGATCGCTGCGGCCAGGCCGGTCGCCACTCCCTTCCAGCGGGAGTCGTCGGGTAGTGAGATGTCAAACACCACCAGTGCCACAACCGCAAGGTCGATCTGTCCGTAGCCCAGCGCAACCGTGACCGGCTCCAGCCAGAGCGCCACGGCGGCCGCCAGTGCGGCCAGCGCCCAGGCATCAGCGGGACTCGCCCCCACCGGGCGGCTGTCGGGCGCGGACGGTCTCCGGATCGCAAGCGCCCGTCTGGCGGTGAAGAGCAGCAGCAGAATGCCGCCGGTTGTGACCAGGACCTCGTCGGTTTGGAGCGGCAACCGTGTCAGGGCGGTGAACAGCAGCGCGGCAAAAGGCGGGTAGGTGAAACCGAGGTGGTAGATGATCGGCTTGCGGTAGAGCGCTCGCCCACGTAAAACCCGCCAGGCGGCGCCGAGATATATCCGCAGGTCAAAGAAGCGCAGCCGCCGTGGTCCGACGTGGAACGGCTGGTGGCGGACCACCAGCCAGATCCAGAAGTAGATCCCGACCGACAGCGTGAACAGCAGCCATGATGCAACGCGACGGCTGCGTGCGCCTGTTGCCAGCCGACCTGGTGCTCTTGCCAAGGTTTTGCTTGAGGCCAGCCGCAGCGCTTGCGAAGTTGGCATGCCTGCGTAAAGCCTATGGATCTTCCTAAGGCAACGGTGAAGCTGACTGATCTCGTGCGCCGCAGCGCCTCAACCCTCGGTCTGCGTGCGCAAGAGCGCGCCGCCCTGGCGCGTAAAGCGGCAGCGCGGCGCGTGGTAAGTCAAAGCGGCAGAAGGCGCCGCGTGGGGCAGCTCAGAGCGCTGCGAGCGCGTCTGAAACCGCGTCGTGGATCATGGCGAAATGCTCCGGTGTGGCGGTCAGCGGTGGTGAGACGGCGATACCCGCCCCCAGGCCGCGTACCAGCACGCCGCGTTCGCGGGTGCCCATCACCAGTGCGCCGATCGCGCCGGGGTTACTGTGCAGGAACTCACCGTCCAGCTCAACCGCCGCCATGGTGCCCACGCCGCCGCGCACCTCCGCGACCCGGTGGTCTGAGGCCAGCGGGGTGAGCGCGTCAAGCAGCGCGCCCTCCAGCTCCTGGCCGCGACCGAGAAGACCGTCATGCTCGAGCACCTCGATGTTCGCCAGTGCCGCCGCGCAGCAGGCCGGGTGTGCGGAATATGTCGCGCCGTGGCGCAGCATCGGTCCGCCCGCGCCCTGCCAGAACGGTTCCGCTACCCGCTCTGAGACGACCACTCCGCCGAGCGGCAGATAGCCGCTGGTGACACCCTTGGCGAAGGTGATCATGTCGGGCTTCACGCCGAAACGCTCAACGCCAAACCATGTGCCGAGCCTGCCGAACCCGCAGATCACCGAGTCGGTCACAAGCAGTGCGCCGCTGCGGTGACAGATCTCGGCGACGCCCTCAATGTAGCCGGGTAGCGGCGGGTAGACGCCACCGGCGCCGATCACCGGCTCCACGAACACGGCTGCGATGCGCTCAGGCCCGGCCTTCGTGATCGCATCATCAAGCGCCTCAAGTGAGTCGTGCGGAACCTGCACCGTTTCCACCTGGGGGCCGAAGCCCTCGCGGTTGGCGGGTATTCCCGCAAGCGCCGTGCCAAAGCCGTTGGTGCCGTGATACCCGGCGCTACGGCTGACCAGCAAAGTGCGGTCGCTCTGGCCGATGGCCGAGAAGTAGCGGCGCGCAAGCTTCGCAGCCGAATCGATCGCTTCACCGCCACCAGTGGTCAAAAAGATTTTGGACGGCATGGGCGCAAGATCGGCCAGCGTGTCCGCCAGCTTCTGCGCGACCGGCGTGACGAAGTCACCAAACGCCGAATACGCCTCAAGTTTCTCAAACTGTGCTGCGACCGCTGCGGCGATCTCTGGGCGGCCGTGCCCGACGTTGCAGTACCACAGGCTCGCGGTGGCGTCCAGGTAGCGACGGTCCTCGTCGTCGTACACCCAGACATCCTCGCCTCGTGCGATCACCATCTCGTGGTCACGGACGGCGCCCATGTCCGCAAACGGGTGCCACAGGCGCGTCTCCTCTCCATTTCTCATGAGAGCCACTTTATCCGTGCCCCTGTGTGCCTGCATTGGACGTCAGTGCCAACTGGGTTTCAAAGTCCCTGCCAATCCGGTGCTTGTCAGGCGCCGGACGCACCGGGAAGCGCAGGCCCGGCCGCCATGGCCGCCCCGAGATCCTCAGGGGGTTCGCTACATGCCTGCGGGCGCGGCGCCGGCCGCCATCAAAACAAGCCCGGCAGTGTGCAATAATCTAAGTCAGTATCACTTAGATCTGACTTCAAGACGAGGCTAACCACCCATGCAGGCCGACCGCTTCACCATCAAATCCCAGGAGGCGCTGGAGGCAGCCACACGCCTGGCCTCAGAGCGTCGCAACCCCCAGACCCGCCCGGAGCATCTGCTCGCCGTGCTGCTTGAGCAGGACGGCGGCGTCGTTGTACCTGTGCTGCGCAAGCTGGGCGTCGATCCGGCCGCTGTTCGCGCCACCCTGAACCCTGCGCTTGAAGCGCTGCCACGCCTGACCGGTGGCAGCGGGAACGCACAGACCGGCGCCGCCAACGAGCTCATCGAGGTGTTGCGCGGCGCCGAGGAGGAGATGCGCGCGCTGGGCGACGAGTACATCTCCACCGAACATCTTGTATTGGCGCTGGCCAAGTCAAAGCAGACCGCCGGAGACGTGCTGCGCTCCGTGGGGGCCGGGCACGAGCCTCTGCTGCGGGCCGTAAACGAAGTGCGTGGTGGCCAGAAGGTCACAGATCAGAACCCTGAAGACAAGTTCCAGGCGCTTGAGAAGTACGGGCGCGACCTCACGCGTGCCGCCGCGGACGGCAAGCTTGACCCGGTGATCGGCCGTGATGATGAGATCCGCCGTGTCATCCAGGTGCTTTCCAGGCGCACCAAGAACAACCCCGTGCTGATCGGCGAGCCCGGGGTCGGCAAGACCGCCATCGCCGAAGGGCTCGCGCAGCGGATCGTCTCCGGTGACGTGCCCGAAGGACTCAAGGACCGGCGGGTGGTGGCGCTTGACATCGGCGCGCTGATCGCTGGCGCCAAGTACCGCGGCGAGTTTGAAGACCGGCTCAAGGCTGTGCTCAAAGAGGTCCAGAACGCGGGCGGCAACGTGGTGCTGTTCATTGACGAGCTGCACACGATCGTCGGCGCGGGCGCCTCGGAGGGCGCAGTGGACGCCGCCAACCTGCTCAAACCGATGCTGGCGCGCGGAGAGCTGCGCGCCGTGGGCGCCACCACGCTGGATGAGTACCGCAAGTACGTTGAAAAAGACGCCGCCCTGGAACGCCGCTTCCAGCCGGTGTTGGTGGAGGAGCCGAGCGTGGAGGACACCATCGCGATCCTGCGCGGCTTGAAAGGCAAGTACGAGGTGCACCACAAGGTGCGGATCACCGACTCCGCGCTGGTGGCGGCCGCCACCCTGTCTGACCGTTACATCGCTGACCGCTTCCTGCCCGACAAGGCGATCGACCTGGTCGATGAGGCGGCCTCACAGATCCGCACCGAGATTGACTCCAAGCCGACTGAGATTGACGAGGTTGACCGTCACGTCCTGCAGCTGGAGATTGAGCTGCAGTCGCTCGGCGGCCGTGAGTCAGACGACGCAGGCACCGCCACGCGGCGCGAGCACCTTGAGCAGACGCTCGCCGAGGAACGCGAGCGCTCAGCGGCGATGCACGCTGAGTGGCAGCAGGAGAAGGAGGCGCTCGGTGCGGTGGCCGCGCTACAAGAGCAGATCGAGCAGGCCAACGTAGAGCTTGACCAGGCGCGACGCGCCGGTGATCTGGGACGGGCAGCTGAGCTGCAGTACGGGACGATCCCGGAGCTGACCAAACGGCTCGCGGCGTCTGAAGCGGCACAACAGGCACGTGGAACGGCTGCCGACGGCGCCGGTCAGCGGACCGGCGCCGCAGGGCACCACTATCTCAAGGAGGAGGTCGACGCTGAGGATATCGCCGAGGTCGTGGCGAAGTGGACACGCATCCCGGTGGCGCGGTTGCTGGAGGGTGAGATCGAGAAGCTTGTGCACATGGAGGACCGCCTACATGACCGGGTGATCGGCCAGGATGAGGCGGTCAGCGCGGTGGCGGGCGCGCTGCGGCGCTCACGTGCCGGGCTGGCGGATCCGAACCGGCCGATCGGGAACTTCCTCTTTGTCGGCCCGACCGGGGTGGGCAAGACCGAGCTGGCGCGGGCACTGGCCGAGTTCATGTTCGACTCACCGGAGGCGATGGTGCGGATCGACATGTCGGAATACATGGAGAAGCACTCGGTCTCACGGCTGGTCGGTGCGCCTCCCGGGTATGTCGGTTACGACGAGGGCGGGCAGCTGACCGAGGCGGTCCGCCGCCGCCCGTACAGCGTGGTGTTGCTCGACGAGGTCGAGAAGGCCCACCCCGACGTTTTCAACACCCTGCTTGCGGTTATGGACGACGGGCGTCTGACCGACGGGCAGGGACGGACCGTGTCGTTTAAGAACGTCGTGCTGATCATGACCTCAAACATCTCCGGTGGCCGGGCCGGCGCGGAGAGCCACTTCCGGCCCGAGTTCATCAACCGGCTGGATGACATCGTCGAGTTTGAAGCGCTGACCCGGGCGCAGCTTGGTGAGATCGTTGACCTGCAGGTGCGGCTGCTGCAACGCCGGGTCGCGGCGCGTGGGGTTGAACTGATCTTGAGCGACGAGGCGCGGAGCCTGTTGGGCGACTTGGGTTATGACCCTGTGTACGGTGCTCGCCCGCTCAAGCGTGTGATCCAGAAACGGCTAGTCGATCCGCTGGCGCTGGCGATCCTTGAAGGCCGGTTCAGCGATGGTGACACTGTCCTGGCCCAGGCGGCGGAGGGCAACATCGTGTTTGAGTCTGTCCGGGCTCGCAGCGCCGCGTGACCGGTCTGTCCGTCTTGTAGGCGGGCCGGTCTGGGGGCGGGAGACGCCTCAAGACCGGGCCCGCAGGCGCTCCTTCAGGGGTTCCTCGCAAAAGGCGGCGCTGATCGCCGTGGCAGTCAGCGCTCTCAGCTGGTGATCTGACCAGCCAAAGTGCTCGGCGCAGAGCGCGTACTCACCGCCCAGCGTCGTGGCGAAATAAGGCGGGTCGTCTGAGCCGAGGCTGAGACGCACGCCGGCTGCGTGCAGGTGGGGGAGCGGATGCTCGGCCACTGAGCGGTAAACCCCGAGCGCCAGATTGCTTGAGAGGCACACGTTCAGGGTGATCTCGCGCTCGGCAAGCTCGCGCACCAGATCGGGCTCCTCGGCTGCGCGCACACCATGGTCAAGGCGGCTGACCGGCAGCTTCAGCGCTTCGCGGATACTGGCCGGCCCCTGCCACTCGCCCGCGTGAATCGTGCAGCCGAGGCCAGCATCAGCGGCGATCTCATATGCACGGGCAAACTCAGACGGCGGCACACGCTCGTCGCCGGCCAGGCCGAACCCGACGATGTAAGGGTGCGGCCGCTGGGCTGCCGCAGAAGCCACCTGGACCGCGTGCTCGCCACCCAGATCGCGCACTGCGGTGACCACGATCCGCGCCTCGATCCCATGATCACGGCGAGCGTCATCAATCCCGGCGGCAATGCCGCCGTAATGCTCCCGGTCGCTGAGACCCACGGCCGCCGCGTGGTCCGGGGAGGCCGTGAGCTCCACATAGATACCGTGCTGGTCTGCTACCCCTGAGAGGTACTCGTAGGTGATGTCGCGGTAGTCCTCGCCGGTGCGGATCACACTGGCCGCCAGATCGTAGGTTCGCAAGAAACCCAGAAAGTCCGTGTAATGAAAGCGGCCTTCTGAGGAGAGCACGCCGGTGGGCAGCGACACGCCATTACGCCTTGCGATGGCGGCGATCAGCTCAGGCGTCGCGGTGCCCTCCAAGTGGACGTGAAGCTCGGCTTTGGGCAGCATTGACGGGGGATTATCGCTGCTAGCCTCGGCGGCAGGATGACGCGCACCGTGTCAGTCAGGGAACTGCTGGCCGGCGTTGAAGGGCTTGCGCTGCTGCGCAACCTCTACGACGCGAATGATGCGGACGCCGCCAGGCGGCTGGCCGAGTTGCGCAGCATCCTCGACGATCCGACGCTGGAGGTTGGTGAGCCGGTCCCCGAGCTTGAGCCGACGGCCGGCTACGCGATCTGGTCGGACTCATACGATGAGCCTGGAAATCCGGTGGTGGCGATTGAGCAGCGTGTCGTGGGCGGCCTGCTGGCAGAGCTTGAGCCGGGCAGAGCGCTCGATGCGGCCTGCGGCACGGGACGGCACGCGCGGACCTTGGTTGGGCGCGGGCACCAGGTCACCGGCATCGATCTCACGCCGAAGATGCTCGCTCGCGCGCGCGAGAGCGTCCCGGGCGCAAGCTTCGTGCAGGCGGACCTGCGTGCGCTGCCGTTTGACGACGGGAGCTTTGAGACTGTGGTGTGCGGCCTGGCGCTCGCGCACCTGCCGTCGTTGGACGGCGCGGTGGGCGAGCTGGCCCGCGTCCTGACCCCCGGCGGCCGGTTGATCGTCACGGTGCTTCACCCGCTACAGGCACTGCTGGGCTGGCACGCTCCCTTCTCAGGTCCCGACGGCCGCCGGGGCTTTGTGCGCGAACACCCGCACCTGCACTCCGACTATCTGAAAGCTTTTGCGGCAGCGGGCCTGCGGGTTACAGACTGCTTGGAGCCGGCCATCGGCGAACGGGAACTGCATACCAAACGACGCGCTTACCGGCACATACCCGAGGCTACGGCAGCCGCCTACCTGGGGTTGCCGGTGGTGCTGGTGTGGACGGCCGAGCGGACCGCAGCCTGATCGCCCGGAGCTGCACGGACGGCGTCGATCACGCCCGCGCTCCCGCCCGGAGCTGCACGGACGGCGTCGATCACGGGCGGACTTCTCCCCGGAGCTCAGTGGACGGCGTCGACCACGGACGGGCTCCCGCCCGGAGCTCAGCGGACGGCGTCGACCACGGACGGCGCGCTCGCCCCTGATGAGGTGGCCGCAAGCGGCGCCTCGCCGACGGTGAAGGCCGTCCGTAGCGCCACGGTCGCTCGCTGAAGCGAGCCTTCATCGCGCACGTGGACCATTGCCAGCGGCCGCTCCCCTGCGCCCACGTGCTCGCCGAGTCCGGCGACCTCAGTGAGTCCCACGGCATGATCCACCAGGTCAGTTTCACGGACCCGTCCGCCACCCAGCTCGACGATCGCTACGCCCAGGGCGCGCACATCAATCGCCTGCACCACGCCGACGTGCACCGGCTCCACCGGGCGGACGATCGGGGCTTTGGGCAGCAGCCGGGACGGCGCGTCAAGCAGGCTGGCCGGCCCGCCAAGCGCCGCGACCATCGCCCCAAACGCCTCTGCGGCAGCACCGTCAGCCAGCGCCCGTTGCGCCATTTCCCGCCCGCCCGTAACGTCGCCCGCCAGACCGGCGAGCACCAGCAGCTCGGCGCTCAGCGCCAGGGTCACGTCGATCAGCCGGGGGTCGGCGGAGGCGGTGTCAGTCAGCGCGCTTACGGCCTCGAGCACCTCCACCGCGTTGCCGGCGCTGCGCCCGAGCACCTGGTTCATGTCGGTCAAAAGCGCGCTGGTCGCAAGACCGTTGCCGCGTGCGACCGCCACGATCGCCGCGGCCAGCTCGCGTGCCTGGTCCAGTGACGGCATGAAGGCGCCCGAGCCCAGCTTGACGTCCATGACCAGTGCGTCCAGACCGGCGGCCAGCTTCTTGGAAAGGATGGAGGCGACGATCAAAGGCAGTGACTCCACGGTGGCGGTCGCGTCACGAATCGCATAGAGCCGTCTGTCGGCCGGCGCCAACGCCCCTGTTTGACCGATGATCGCGCAACCGGTGCTGGCAACCACCTGGCGCAAGCGCTCCGGCGTGGGGGTCGCGTCGTAGCCGGGAATCGACTCGAGCTTGTCGAGCGTCCCGCCGGTGTGGCCGAGCCCGCGGCCAGAGATCATCGGGACCGCACCGCCACAGGCGGCGATGATCGGCGCCAGCAGCAAGCTGACCTTGTCACCCACGCCGCCGGTGGAGTGCTTGTCAAGCACCGGCCGGTCAAGCTGCCAGCTCAGCACCTCGCCGGAGCGCATCATCGCGCCGGTCAATGCCACCTGCTCGGCACGGTCCATGCCACGCCAAAGGATCGCCATCGTCAGCGCCCCCGCCTGCGCGTCGGAGACGCTGCCATCAGTGATGCCAGCGACCAGTTGTTGGATTTCCGCCGTGTCAAGCGCGCGGCCGTCACGCTTCTTGCGGATCAGCTCGGCGGTCAGCATGTGGTTGCGGCAATGCCTGGGATCGCGGCAAGGTTCGGGATTGCGGCAAGGCTTGGGATCGCGGCGACCAGCAGTCTGGTCAGATCGTCTGCGGCACGAGCGGCGTCAGCCAGCGTCTGCTCGTGGCTGAGCGCCACGTCACCGAGACCCTCCGCGAGGTTGGTGATCGCCGAAATGGCGGCCACCCGCAGTCCGCAGTGACGCGCGACTATCGTCTCGTGGACGGTGGACATGCCGACCGCATCCCCGCCCAGGATGCGGACCGCGCGGATCTCGGCGGCGGTTTCAAACGATGGGCCCAGCCAGCCGGTGTACACGCCCTCCGCAAGCGGTATCCCCAGCTGCGCGGCGGTGGCGCGCAGCTGGGCCAAGAACTCTGGGTCATAGGCGGCGCCCATCGACGGAAAGCGCGGGCCGATGCGCTCGTCGTTGGGGCCGGCCAGGACGTTGGCGCCGGTGAGGTTGATGTGGTCGGTGACGGCCATCAGGCGACCCGGGCCGACCTCCGGCCTGAGCGAGCCGGCGGCGTTGGTTATCACCAGGATCTCAGCGCCGGAGGCGCGCAGCCACCGTACGGGCGCGCGGATCTCATCCACCGGGCCGCCCTCATAGAGGTGAGCTCGCCCCTGCAGAACCGCGACCGGTACGCCCGCGATCGTGCCCTGCACAACCCGCCCGGCGTGCCCTGCCACAGTCGGGCGCGGAAAACCGGCAAGCTCCTCATAGGAGATCACCTCGGGTGCTTGCACGGCGTCGGCGACCGCGCCCAGCCCGGAGCCCAGGATCACGCCCACCAGTGGCCGGAAAGCGGCGCTCATCTTTTCAGGGCGCTGGGTTCAAACGCCATCGGCAAAAGCTCGCCGATCGTCGTTGTCTGCGGTTCAGCGCCCGGCCGGCCGAGGTAGACCGGTGTCTCGGGGTCGGCAAACTCCGCCAGGCGCTGACGGCAGGCACCGCACGGCGGGCAGTGCTCAAGGTGCTCGGCGACAATCGCCACCGCGGTGATGTGCGTCTCGCCAGCGGCGATCATCGCCCCGATCGCGGACGCCTCAGCGCACTGCGCTTGCGAGTAGGAGGCGTTCTCCACGTTCGCTCCGACGTGCACGGCGCCGTCCGCGCCCAAAAGCGCGGCGCCGACCTTGAACTGCGAGTACGGGGCGTAGGCGCGGGCCATCACTGCCTGTGCGGCTTGGAGCAGCTGTTGGGCGTGATCTGGCACGGGCGCATTGTAATCCCGCATCTGACGCTAGGATCGCGCCTCATGAGAGCACCGCTAACCTCGCCGCTGACCTCAGGTACGACAGCTCGGCTGACCGTCGTTGAGCATCCCGTCCTCGCCGATCGTTTGACCGTTTTGCGCGACCGTGAGACCACGTGGCCGAACTTCCGCCACGCCCTGTTTGAGTGCGCTGCGATCCTGGCCGTTGAGGTCACGCGAGATTTGCCCGTGCTTGAGGTGGAGGTCCGCACGCCGCTTGAGCTGACGCGCGGCGCGCGGCTTTCCGAGCAGGTTGTGGTCGTGCCGGTCCTGCGGGCCGGACTGGGCATGGTTGACGGCTTTTTGCGCCTTCTGCCGGAAGCACGCGTCGGCCATCTGGGTATGGCCCGTGACGAGCGCTCACACACCCCGGTTGACTACTACTCACGGCTGCCACCCGGCCTGGCGGAAGCGTGGGTGTTTGTGCTGGACCCGATGCTGGCCACCGGCGGCAGCGCTGTCAACGCTCTGGATCACCTGAAATCGGCGGGCGCCACAAGGCTGGGCCTCGTGTGCCTGGTGGCCGCTCCAGAGGGGATCGCGGCGGTCAGCGCCTCTCACCCCGATGTCAGGATCTGGACCGCCGCGGTGGATCGCGGCCTGGATGAGAACGCCTACATCCGTCCCGGCCTGGGTGACGCCGGGGATCGCGTGTTCGGGACGCTGTGAGGCTGCGCGCCGCTCCTGCTCCTGTCACCAGCGAGTAGCCCTGCAACCAGCCCGGCCGCAACCAGCCCGGCTGCAACCAGCCCCCCGGCTGCAACCAGCCCGGCTGCAACCAACTCTCAGGCTGCAACCAGCCCGGCCGCAACCAGCCTGGCCGCAACCAACCCCCCGGCCGCAACCAGCGTCCTGCGGCCGGCGTTGCCTGAGGTCTTGCGCAAGAGCTGAACTCCGGTCGGCCGCGGTGCCCGCGGCAGCGTACGGGCCTGCGGCAGCGTACGGGCCTGCGGCAGCGTACGGGCCTGCGGCGGGCAGGAATGTGCCAACTCCGTCACATTCCTGGCCAGGCGCTGCCCGCGCAGGCATATTTTGCTGGCGATGAGCTCAAATGCGCCATCTCACCGCATCAGAATGCACAATGTGCAGGTCCAGAAGCCAATTTGTGCATCCGGTGCCGAAAATCGCGCGCCTGGGAGCAAACTGCCTCTGTGCGGCGCAGTTTGTGCATTTGATGTCGCTTATGGTGGGGGTGACGGTGCGATAGCGGACCTGGCTGAGCGCCAGCACGGCCACGTGCACCTGCTGCAGCTGCGGTCGGCGGGCATCGGCGCCAGCAGTGTGGTGCGGCGCGTGCGGGCGGGCCGGCTGCACATGGTTCTGCCGAGCGTCTATCTGGTCGGCCGGCCCGTGTCCGGCCCGCTCGGCCGGATGATGGCTGCCGCGCTGTACCTGAAGGGTGATGGGCTTGTCTGCGGCCCAGCGGCGGCGCAGCTCTGGAGCATGCTCGACGTCACTGAAGTCCTGCGCGACGATGAGGAGGTTGATGCCCTGGTGGTTGGGCGCGGCGCCCGAGCTAGACCGGGCGTGCGCCTGCACCGCACCGGCTCGCTCGCGCGCGAGGACATCGGCCGCTGTCAGGGCATACCCGTTACCGCGCCGGCGCGGACCCTGCTTGACTGCGCGGCCACGCTGGAGCCGCTTGGGCTTGAGACGGTCCTCGCAGCCGCGTTGCGCAAGCGGCTCGTAAGCCGCTCCCAGCTGCGTGAGGTGATTCAGCGCGCCCCGCGGGGCAAGGGGGCCGGGGCGCTGCGGGCGCTGCTGGAGCTGCCCGGTGGCCTGCGTGACACCCGCTCGCTGTATGAACGGCGGCTGCTTGAACTCTTGAGCGAAGCCGATCTGCCGCTGCCTGATACCAACGTGCAGGTGGCCGGGATGATGGTGGATGCGCACTGGCCGCAGCTCGGTCTGGTGCTTGAGTTCGACGGCTGGATGTACCACAGCGGGCGCACGCAGTTTGAAAAAGACCGGCTGCGCGACCAGCGCCTTGCGGTAGCGGGCCAGCGCGTGCTGCGGGTCACCGCCTACCAGATCGACCACCGGCCCTACGCTCTCATCGCGCGGCTCGTGAGTGTGATCGCGGCGACATCGCGCGGCTCGCGAGTGTGATCGCGGCGACGACGACGGTGCGGCGGCGGCGACGGTGCGGGTGACGGCAGCCGCAGCTGGTGTGGACAGCCGTTGAACTACCACTACGCTGGCGTCTCGCTGACCGCCGCTGAGCTTCCGCCAGACAGTCGTCTTGCCGACCGCCGCTGAGATAGCATCGCTTAGCTGATGAGCCGTCGTCTTGTGCAAGTGGACCGGGTTGGCATCCAGGAGCGTGCCGCGCTGCTGGGCGCCCGTTCCATCAAGACCAGCGCCAAGCAGCAGGGGATCCGCATTGCGGTCTCCGTGCTTGACCTGACCACCCTTGAAGGCGCCGACACTGCAGGCAAGGTGCGCCAGCTGTGCGCCAAGGCGGTGTCTCCGGCGCCGGACATGCCGGAGATCCCTTCGGTGGCGGCGGTCTGTGTCTACCCGGCGCTGGCGGCGGTCGCGCGTGAGGCGCTGGCCGGCAGCGGTGTGCGGACGGCGGCCGTGGCCACCGGCTTTCCGGCCGGGCAGGTGTCGTTTGCGGCCAAGCTGCGCGACACCCAGGACGCCGTGGCCACCGGCGCCCAGGAGATTGACATGGTGATCTCGCGCGAGGCGTTTCTGGCCGGTGACGACGCGCGTGTCATGCACGAGATTGAGGCGATCAAGGAGGCCTGCGCAGACGCGCACCTGAAGGTGATCCTTGAAACCGCCGAGCTGGGTTCCTATGACCACGTGCGCCACGCCTCGATGCTGGCCATGCAAGCGGGCGCCGATTTCATCAAAACCTCCACCGGCAAGGCGGCCGCCGGCGCGACACCGGAGGTCTGTCTGGTGATGCTCGAGGCGATCCGCGACTATGTGGAGCGCACCGGGCGGGTCGTGGGCTTCAAGGCGGCAGGAGGGGTTTCCACAACCAAGGCGGCTCTGCACCGTCTGGTGCTCGTCAAGGAGACGCTTGGCGAGAAGTGGCTGACACCGCAGCTCCTGCGGATCGGCGCCTCATCGCTGCTCAACGATCTGCTCATGCAGTACGCCAAAACGCAGACCGGTCGCTACGGTCGCAGTGAGGACTTTTCGCTGGAATGACCGTCGAACCCCGCCAAACCATCGTCTGGGATTACGCGCCTGCCCCCGAGGCGACCGACCACCTGCGTCTTGCCGCGCGCTACGGCCTGTTCATCGACGGGGCTTTTCGCGAGCCTGCCGAGCCGTACTACGTTCAGACCATCAACCCGGCCACCGAAGAGCCGATCGCCGAAGTGGCCTGGGCTGGCCCGCGCGACGTGCAGCGGGCGGTCGAGGTGGCGCGCGCAGCGCAGCCCCGCTGGGCTGCGCTGGCGGACCGGGAGCGCGGCAAATACCTGTTCCGGATCGCGCGGCTGATCCAGGAGCGCGCGCGTGAGCTGGCGGTGGTGGAGACCCTTGACGGCGGCAAGCCTCTGCGCGAATCCCGTGACGTTGACATTCCGCTGGCGGCCGCGCACTTCTTCCACTACGCGGGCTGGGCTGACAAGCTCCGCTACGGGGTGAGCGCCCGAGAGGTCGCGCCACTGGGCGTGGTGGGGCAGATCGTGCCGTGGAACTTTCCGCTGCTGATGGCCGTCTGGAAGCTCGCCCCGGCGCTCGCCTGTGGCAACACGGCGATCCTCAAACCGGCCGAAACAACGCCGCTGACAGCGCTGCTGCTGGCCGAAATCTGCCAGGAGGCGGAGCTTCCGGAAGGGGTGGTTTCGGTCCTGCCCGGTGACGGGTCGGTCGGCGCTGCGCTGGTGCGCGCACCCGGTATCGACAAGATCGCCTTCACAGGCTCCACGGCAGTGGGCCGGGACATCCAGACGGCGCTTGCCGGGCGTGGCGTGGAGCTGACGCTCGAGCTGGGCGGCAAGTCCGCCAACATTGTGTTTGAGGACGCCGCGATCGACCAGGCGGTTGAGGGGATCGTCAACGGCATCTTCTTCAACCAGGGGCACGTCTGCTGCGCCGGGTCGCGTCTGCTTGTCCAGGAGGGCGTGCTTGACGAGGTGGTCGCCAAGCTGTGGGCACGGATGAGCTGGCTGCGGGTCGGTGACCCGCTTGACAAGAACACGGATGTGGGAGCGATCAACTCCGCCGCCCAGCTGGCGAAGATCCGGGAGCTGGTGGCCGCCGGTGAGGCTGAGGGCGCCGTGCGCCGCAGCGTCAGCTGCGCGCTTCCTGAACACGGCTACTGGTTTGAGCCGACCATGTTCACCGACGTCTCACCGGTGCACCGGATCGCCGTTGAAGAGATTTTCGGGCCGGTCATATCGGTGCTCAGCTTCCGGACCGTCAGCGAGGCCATAGAGAAGGCCAACAACACCATGTACGGGTTGGCGGCTGGCATCTGGACCGACAAGGGGTCCAAGGCGTTCGAGGTTGCCAGGGCGTTGCGGGCCGGCGTGATCTGGCAGAACACCTACAACCACTTTGACCCGACCGCGGCGTTCGGTGGTTACAAGGAGTCCGGCTTTGGGCGTGAGGGCGGCCCGGCTGGGCTGCGCCCCTATCTGCGGGTGGTGGGCTGGTGACCGACGCCGATATTGGGGGGCTGGTGACCGACGCCGAGGGTGGCGAAGTGGTGGCCGACGCCGATACTGGTGGGCTGGTGACCGACGCCGATGTTGTGGGCGGGGCCGCCGCCCAGAGCTCGGGGCCGGCGGGGCTGCCCGGCGCTGCTGGTGAGGACCGGGCGAGTGAGACGGTCGGCACAGGCCGGCTGCCGGTGCGCAAAACCTACAAACTCTGGATCGGGGGTGCCTTCGTGCGCTCTGAGTCGGGACGCTCGGACCTGGTTGGCGGGGTGAACATCCCGCGCGGATCGCGCAAAGACGTGCGGGACGCGATGGTGGCCGCCCGGCGGGCGCAGGCCGGGTGGGCGGCGCGGACCGCATACAACCGCGGCCAGATCCTCTACCGGGCCGCGGAAGCGCTTGAGTCCCGCCGGGCGCAGCTGGCCGACCTTTTGTGCGAGGACGGCGCCAGTTCTGCGCACGCGCAGACCGAGCTCGATGCCGCCATAGACGTACTGGTCCACTATGCCGGCTGGACCGACAAGTTCCAGGCGGTGCTGGGCGGCGTAAACCCCGTCGCCGGCCCGTTTCTGTCGTTTTCTGTGCCTGAGCCAACCGGCGTGGTCGGTGTGGTGGCGCCCGACCGTCCGGCGCTGCTTGGTCTGGTGGCCGAGCTGGCACCGGCGCTGGCGGCTGGCAACACGGTGGTTGCGGTCATCTCCCAGGCCGCGCCGCAGGTGGGCCTGGACCTGGCGGAGGCGCTGGCGGTTTCCGACCTGCCGGCCGGCGTGGTGAACCTGCTGAGCGGCCGGCGTGAGGAGCTCGCGATCGCACTGGGCGCCCACCGTGACCTGAACGCGATCATCGACGCCTGCGCGGACGGCGAGCTTGGTGCTGAGCTTGACCGGCTGGCGGCAGAGACGATCAAACGCGCCCGGCATTATCCCCCGGCCGATAGCTACGAGCGGGCGGTTGAGAACGCGCTTGAGCGCCTGGCCGCGGTGACTGAACTGAAAACGGCCTGGCACCCGGTGGGTGCCTAGCCTCCCGGACGCGCCTGGCGACGGACAGCGACCGGAACGGGACGATGCGCGAGCTGCAGATCGAGGCGCAGACGATCGGCGCCGCCTGGCTGCGGGTCGCTGACAGGATCCTCACATACGGCGCCGTGTCGGTTTATGACGGCATCCCCATCCTTGAGCTTGAGCGCGTCACGGTCACCGTCAGCCGGCCGCGCAGCGTGGATCCGCTGATCAGCGGGCTGGGCGACCCGGAGCGGCTGGAGTGGATGCACGCGAACTTCACCGACCAGACCCTGGTCGCCGAACTGGGGCTCGCGCGCAGCTATGCGAGCAGGCTTCATGACTACGCCGGCACCGGCAGAGATCAGGTTCAGTGGGTGATCGACCGTCTGCGGGCCGACCAGTCATGCCGTGACGCGACGATCACGACCTTTGAGCCGCTGGCGGACCGCTCCTACATCCCGTGTGTAAGCCTGCTGGACTTCTGGGTTAGTGACCGGCGGCTGCAGACGATGATCTACGCGCACTCGATCGACTTTGGCACCAAGGGGTACGGCAACCTGGTTGAGGCTGCCGCGCTGATGGAACATGTCGCCGCCGAACTGAGCCTGCCGACCGGCAGGCTGGATCTCATCGTGAAATCAGCCCACATCTACCAGCCGGACGTGGCGGGGATGCGCCGTGTGCTTGACGTTGCGGCCGCTCAGACAAACGGCTGACCGGGCAGCGCCGGGGCGTCACGGCCGGTCAGCCAGCGCAGCACGCTGGCGCCCACATCGGCAAGCAGCCCGTTGTGCCGGCGCCCACCGTGCCCGGTAAAGCTCGCCAAAAGTGGCGCGTACTCACGGGTGTGGTCGGTGTGGCTGGCGGTCGGGTCAACGCCGTGGTCGGCGGTCACGACCAGCAGGTCATCATCGCCAAGCCGCTCAAGCCACTCGCCCACCGCGCCATCAATCGCGTGCAGAGCCGCCCCAAAACCGGTTACGTCGTGCCGGTGGCCGTACAGCTGGTCGGTGTCCACCAGGTTGACAAACACCAGGCCGGCTTGCACGGTCTGTAAAAGCTCGGCGGTCACCGCCAGCCCGTCCGCGTTGGTCGGGGCGGGGTGGTGGAAGTCAACCCCGACACCGGCGAACAGGTCGCGGATCTTGCCGACGCCGTGCACCGGGACACCGGCGGCCTGCAGCTCCTGCAGGTAGGAGCGGCTCGGCGGCCGCAGCGAGTAGTCGTGCCGGCCGGTGGTGCGCACATACGCGCTTTTAACACCGGTGAACGGACGTGCGATGACGCGGCCCACCGCGTGCTGGCCGCTCGTCACCTCACGCACGGCCGCGCACACCCGTTGCAGACCCGGCTCGTCCAGCACATCGTGGTGCGCTGCGATCTGCAGAACCGAGTCCGCGGAGGTGTAGAGGATCAGCTCGCCGCTTTGCAGATGGTGATCACCGAAATCCTCAAGCACCTGCGTGCCGCTGTAAGGGCGGTTGCAGCAGAACCGCCGCCCGGAAACCTGCTCCAACTGGTGCACCAACTCGGCGGGGAAGCCGTCCGGGTATGTCGGCAAGGGCGCCTTGGGTATCACGCCCATCAGCTCCCAGTGGCCGGTGACCGACTCCTTGCCGGGCCCCAGCGGCGCAAGCCGTCCGTACAGCACCGGATCGCTCACGGGCGCCACCCCGGCGATCGGTGCGATGCAGCCGAGTCCCAGCGTGCCCAGCACCGGCAGGTCAAGACCGCCCTGGAGCTCTGCGACATGTTTGAGCGTGTTGGAGTCGGGGCTGTCACCGTAGGCCGGGGCGTCCGGCAGGGCGCCCACGCCGCAGGCGTCCAACACGATCACAAAGGCTCTTGGCATAAACGCTGGTGACGCAGGTGTCCGGCCAGCTCAGGCCAGGATCCCCTCGAGTTTGAGTATCCGGCGCATGATCGCCAGCGACGAGGCGTAGGTTGAGTCCATCCCGTAGTAGGAGAGTCCGCGGGCGCCGAGCGTGCGCGCCTGTGTGTAGGGAGTGTCTGAGGCGTAATGGATGATCCCGAGGTCGATCGGGAGCTTGGAGAAGTTGATCGCCTCACCGACCGGGAAGCGGTCCGGGGCAACCAGCTCGTACACAGCGTTGAGGAACGGTCCCGCCTCCATCTCCACGACCGTGAACGCCTCCCGGTAGTAAAAGTCCAGGTAGGAGCGGTTCTGCAGAAACGTCGACTTGACCGTGACTGTCCGCTGGTTGTCAAGCCCGTTACCGAAACGCAGATCCGCTTCCAGGTCCTCGACGCTGAAAGCGTTGTCCAGCCAGTAGGTGCAGCGCGAGTGCTCGTCGTGCACGACGCTTGAGATCAGCACGTCGCCAACATCCGCGTTCAGTGTCGCCGCCTTGCCGAGCACGTAGACGCCCCGCAACGCCGTGCTGTCAATCCCGACCTCTCGCAAGATGTTGTAAGCCGCCAGGCCCAGCGGATAGTCGATGTTGACGATCCGTGCCCTGCTGGTTGCCAGCGCCTGAGCGTCTATGCTGCCAAGCCGCGGGTCCAGTCCCGCCGGGTCAAGCGAGCGCAGCGGGATGATCTGGGCGGAGATCCGCAACGCTGTTGTGCTGCGCAGGTGTCTGACACCAAGGCGGGCCTCCGCGCTGCGCCGTTGCGCAAGCCCCTCCGGGCCTGCGGCCGCAAAGTACCGGCGTGCGACGAAATACAGGAAGTTCTCCCACGAGCCCTCCGTCCTGCCCTCGCGGAAGGCGCGCAGCTCCTCACGCAGAATATCCTGCGCGGGCAGCGTTTCCACAAACTCAACCAGCTGCTGCTCACGGTCGCGGGCCAGGCCGGTGGCGATGTTGACCAGGCTGTGCGTGTTTGAGGAGACGAAGTAAAGCGGCGCGCTGGCGCTGCTGGTGGCCAGCGGGCCACCAGCAGCGGGCTGCGGCTGATGTTGGTCGGCCTGCTGTTGATCATGCTCCACGCGGCTGAGTTCCGCCTGGACAGGCGCCCACCAGCGGCGGGTCATCCGTGCATAGCCGGCGTTGCTGCCGCCCAGCATCCTGATGTGCAGTGACAGGCGATGGTCGGCGACCATCGCGAGGCGCCCGTTGAACGCGGCGCCCCAGGTCTCTTGCAGGCGCGCCCAGTCCTGGCTGCTGCCGCTCAGCAGGCTTGCGCAGCGTTCAACGTCCGGATCCTCGCCGAGCTCTCTGCCCGCGCCGGACAGCCGCATGTGGATCTTGTTCCACTCGATCTGGTAAGCGACCAGGGTGGGCACCAGGTCGTCAACGTCGGAGACGCTGGCCAGCAGCACCGCCAGCGTTGCGTCGGGGCCGACGTACCAGCGGCGCCTGCGCGCCTGCGACTCGGTCTCCGGCCACTGGCTGACGTTCACGCCGCCTTCGGAGATCAGCGACTCAACCGACTGGCCCATGACCACGCGGCGGGTGCCGGCGATCGCCTCCGGGAGGCGGCGCACCGCGTAAAGGAAGGCGCCCAGGTCAAGCTCGGGGCTGTCGGCGAGCGGGTGCAGGCTGGAACGCATGCTCCGGTGGGAAGGTTCCAGGACGCGCAGGCGGGTGTCACCGCTGGACCGCAAAAGCGTTGTGTAGGTGCGGTGATAGAGCTCCACCTCGTCTGAGAGCCGCTCGTCACCGTCGGCGAGGCTGTTGACTGAAAGCCGTGCTACAGACACGCGTCACTACTCCTTCGCGTAGGGGACGCCGTCGGCGGCTGGCGGGCGTGAACGTCCGATCAGTCCGGCAACCGCCACCAGGGTCAGCACATAGGGGAGCGCCTGGAAAAGGGTGCCAAGCGTCGGGGAGAACGTCTGCAGCCGGTAGGAGAGCGCGCTTGAGAAGCCGAACAGGATTGTTGCGCCCAGCGCTCCGACCGGGTTCCACTTTCCGAAGATCACGGCCGCCAGGGCGATAAACCCGCGTCCGTCGGTCATCTGAAAGTTGAAGGATCCGTCAAAACCGTCCGCCAAGTAAACGCCTCCCAGTGCGGCCAGCATGCCCGAGACGACCACAGCCGCGTAGCGGGTGCTCATCACGTGCAGGCCCACCGTCGAGGCGGCTCGCGGCTGTTCCCCCACGGCACGCAGATGCAGGCCGGGCCGGGTCCGGAACAGAAACCACCAGATGACCGGCACCAGCAGTAGGGAGACCCAGATCAACACGTTGGTCCGGCCAAAAGCCACCCCGAAGAAAGGCGCGTTCTTGATCACCGGCAGGGTCAGGTTGGGCACCGTGGGCACATTGCCTGGCGTCCCGTTGTTGCCGAACTGGGCGACCAGCAGATAGCCGGTGATACCGTAAGCCAGAAAGTTGAGCGCCATGCCGGAGACCACCTGGTCGGCGCGCAGGTGGATGGCAAAGTAGGCGTGTAACAGGGCTAGCAGGCCGCCGGAAGCCATGCCGATCAGCGCGCCAAGCACCCAGTTGCCGGTCGCCCAGGCGCCCCAGACGCCGAAGTAACAGCCCATCAGCATCATCCCGTCGATCCCGACGTTCACCACTCCTGAACGCTCGGAGATGACTCCGCCGAGCGCACCGAACAGCAGTGGCGTGGTGAACGTCAGCCCGGAGGCGATCACCGCCGACCAGGTGAAAACCTCGCTCACGTTCGCGGCGGTCTGGTTGGTCATGGCCAGCGCGAGCGGGGTTGCCACCAGCCCCAAAAAGATCGTCACGCCGCCCAGCCGACGATGCTTGGGATCCAGGACGACAAACACTCCCGCCAAGGCGGCCACCGTGCCAAGCGCGATCGACGGCAACGGCGTACGTGCGAGGATCGGCGGCAGCGTCAGGATCCAGGCGATGACCGCCGTCGTGGCGGCCGCGATCCCGACGCGGACGGTGGCCCGCGTGCCGGTGAGCAGACCCGTTTTCATCCTGTCAGGGGTAAACGCGCTGACGCTGCTCATAGGCCCGGCTGCGCTGTCAGTGTTTCAGCGCCGTCCAGCGCCTGGCTGTCGGCTGCCAGCAGCTCTCCAGGGCCGGCTTGGGGCCCCCGTCTGCCCCAGCCCAGCCGGCGCGGCAGGCCGAAGAGGCGCACCGCGATCAGGTCTGTTGAGACCAGCAGCACCACCAGGCCCTCAATGATCAAGGTTAGTTGCGGAGCAAGCTCCGGGTTGATCTGTGCAGGGTTGAGGTTGACGGCGGCGGTTCCGGTCTCCAGCGCGCCGAACAACAGTGCCGCGACCACTGCGCCAAAAGCGGTGTTGCGGCCCAGCAGCGCCACGGCTATCCCCAGAAAGCCGACCTGCGAGGCTGAGATGTTGGTGCTTGAGACCTGGAACTCCCAGCCGAACACGTCGATACCCGCTGCCAGCCCCGCAAACGCACCGCAGATGGCCATCGTCACCACATAGTTGCGGGCGACGTTCATGCCGGAAGCTTTTGCGGCAATGGGGTTGTAACCAACGGCACGCACCTCATATCCCAGTCGGGAGCGGTTCATGATCAACCAGTACAAAACCGCTGCCGCGAGGGCTATAAAGATGCCGACATCAAGGCCCTGCAGGTAGGGGCTCCCCCAGATCACCGGCAGATGCAGGTTGTTGGCGATCGTGTTGGAAACCGCGTTACCAAGCGCCTGCTTGCCTTGGAGCGGCCCGCCCTGCTGGAACAGGTAGCTGGCCAGCCAGATAGCCGTCCAGTTGAGCATGATCGTGGTGATTACCTCGTGCGCGCCGACGGCCGCCTTCAGCCAGCCGGCGATCGCCGCCCAGGCGGCGCCGGTCAGTGCGGCCAGGACGATCGAGACCACAATGTGCAGCACCGGGTTCATGGTGGTGAACGAGGTGCCTACCCACACGGCGACCACGGAGCCGACCGTGTACTGGCCCTGGGAACCGATGTTGAAAAGCCCTACGCGGAAGGCGAACGCAACCGACAGCCCGGTGAGCAGCAGCGGCGCTGCATACACTAGCGTCTCCTGGAGATCCTGGGCGGCGATCGTGCGTGTGTGGCCGGAGACCCACGGAAACAGCCAGTTGAGTCCGGTCCCGTTGAAGATCGCGCCGTAGCTTGAGAGCGGGTGGTTGCCGGTCACGAGCATCACCAGCCCCGCCAGCACAAACGCGATCACCACGGTGGTGACCGGTATCAGCGCGGTGCGTCCGGCTTGTCTGAGCCTGGTGGGCCTCATGCCGCCACCGCCATCCCGCCGGTCATGGCGATACCCAGCTCCTCGTCGGTTGCCTCCGGCGGGAACTCCGCGACAATGCGCCCCTCGTAGATGACCAGGATACGGTCAGCCAACGCTCTGACCTCCTCGGATTCGAGGGAGACCAGCAGGACCGCGGCGCCGGCGTCACGCTGCTCGATCAGCTGCGTGTGCACAAACTCGATGGCGCCCACGTCAAGTCCTCGGGTTGGCTGGTGGGCCACCAAAAGCTTTGGTTGTGAGTCGATCTCACGGGCCACGCAGAGTTTCTGCTGATTGCCGCCGGACAGCGCGGAGGCCAGGGTTGTGGGGCTGCCGCCACGCACGTCAAAAGCTTCCAGCAGGCGCTTGGCCTGAGCCGTGAACGCGTTGAGGTTCAACCATCCGTGGCGGCTGAGCGGCGGCTGACGGTAGCGTCGCAGCGCGAGGTTCTCAGCGAGCGTGAACGGCAGCACCAGGCCAACCCGATGGCGGTCCTCGGCGATGTGGGCGACGCCGGCGGCGGTGGCGGCCCGCACTCCGCGACCGGTGATGTCAACCCCGTCCACCTCAACGGTTCCGTGGGTCGGCGTGCGGATGCCGGTGATCGCTTGCACCAGCTCGCTCTGACCGTTGCCATCGACACCCGCGATGGCGACGATCTCGCCACTGTGCACGGTGAGCGTGGCGCCGCGCACGGCTTCCAGGTCGCGATCGTCGCGCACCTGGAGATCCCGGACTGTCAGGATCGGCCTTGCGGGGCGGGCGGGCTGCTTGGCGACACGGAAGATCACGTCACGCCCCACAACCATCCGGGCAAGCGACTGCTCGGTCGCGCCCTGGCGGGGGACTGTGCCCATCGACCGGCCGCGGCGCAGCACCGTGATCCGGTCGGCGATCTCCAGCACCTCACCAAGTTTGTGGGAGATGAACACGATCGCAGTGCCGTCCTGTTTCAGACGCCTGAGCACCGCCATCAGCTCTGTGATCTCCTGCGCGGTGAGCACGGCCGTGGGCTCGTCCAGCACCAGGATGCGCGCGTTTCTGTACAGGGCACGGAGAATCTCGACGCGCTGCTGCATGCCGACGCTCACATCCTCGATGCGAGCGTCCGGGTCGACCGCCAGACCGTAACGGTCGGAAATCTCTTTCACGCGCGCCCGCGCGGTGCGCCGGTCAAGCACGCCGAGCGCCCGTGAAGCGCCGGTTTTCACCGGTTCGTTGCCAAGCACGATGTTTTCGGTGACGGTCATCACCGCGATGAACATGAAATGCTGGTGCACCATGCCGATCCCGACGTCAATCGCGTCGTTGGGAGAGTTGATCTGGACCGGGTGGCCGTCAACCAGGATCTCACCGGACGTGGGGCTGTAGAGGCCGTAGAGAACCGACATCAGCGTCGACTTGCCTGCACCGTTCTCCCCCAGCAGGGCGTGCACCTCGCCCGCCTGCAGGTCGAAGTCGACCCGGTCGTTGGCGACGACCGGGCCGAACTTCTTGGTGATTGCTCGCAGCTCGAGAACTGGTGTGTTGTCTGTCACTGCGATCGCGTCCCGTACTCGGTCAGAAGCTGACCGGTTACTTGGTTGAGAGGGTGCTCGGGACCTTGATCTTGCCGCTCTTGATCTCGGCAAGGATCTTGTTGAGCTGGCCTGCATACGGCTTGGCGACAGCGTTCAGCCGGCCGTAGCCGGTGCCGTTGTTGCTCACCGAGTAGACCATGTTGCCGCCGCCGTCGAACTTGCCATTGAGCAGGTCCTGTGTGGCCTGGTAGACCGCGACGTTGACCTTCTTCAGAGCGGAGGTCAGGATGTATGAGCCCAGGTAACCCTGGTCCGCGTCGACGCCAATGCCGTAGACGCCCTTCTGCTTGGCTGCCTGGAGCGCGCCAAGGCCGCAGCCTCCGGCCACCTGGAAGACGATCTTGCTGCCCTGCGCAATCTGGTTGTCGGCGAGCGTCTCACACGGTGCCTGGTCGGCGAAGTTGTTTGAGAACGCGTTCAGCAGCGTGATCTTCGGGTCGGCTGCCTTGGCGCCAGCCTGGAAGCCGGCGATATAGGCGGTGACCGATGGGATGTCTTCTCCGCCAACGCTCGAGGCGACCTTGTAACCCTTGGCCTTGGAAACCAGGCCCGTCAGGTAGCCGACCAGGTAGCCGGACTGCTGGGACTTGAAGATCAGGCCCTCGACATTCTTGGGCTTGCCGGGGATCGTGTTGGCCGGGGTGTCGATGATCGCGAACTTTGTCTTGGGGAACTCCTTGGCGACCTGTCCCAGCGCGTCGGTGAAGTCAAAACCGACCGCCACGACGAGCTTGTCCCCGTTTTCAGCCTCCCTGGTCAGGTAGGGGACGTAGTTGGCGCTTGAGGTGGCCGCCAGCACCTGATACTTGACGCCCAGCTTCGCGTGCGCCTGAAGCTCGCCCATGTAGGCGAGATGGTTGAACCCATGGTCGTTGAGGCCACCGGTGTCCGCCACGACGCCAAGCGTGAACGACGAGGCCTTGATCTTGCTGTGGGTGGTGCGTGCCGCACCGCTTGAGGCGCTCAGCGCCCCCACGGCCAGCGCGGCGATCAGGGCCGCGGCCCCGGAAAGACGAGTAAATACCTTCACAAACTCCTCCTTTGGTGACAACAGTCACGCAACGTACTTTGATGTGCCCGGTTTGCAGCTCAGCGTAAGGTTCTTGTCTGCACGGACGCCCGGAAATGTAACACGGCCAGTGGCGGCGCTCGACGCCAGTTCTCCGAACTGTGGCGCGCTCCGATATGGCCCAGCTGCGGGCCGGCCACCGCTGTTGATGTGAGCTGGTTTACGTTGCACCGGTTGGTGGTGGCATGGCGCCAACTGTTCGCGTTGCAGGGGCCGATGGTGGCATGGCGCCGATGGTCGCCACGCATCGGGCGGCGGCGATCATCGCCAGGCTCGGGCCGCCGAGCAGATAGCCGGCGGCCAGCGCATCGCCAGCCCCTGTCGTGTCCGTGACCTCTGTGGCGATGGAGTCGAGGTGCCCCTCGGGAAACAGTGCGCCACGGGCCCCGCGCTTGATCACCCAGCTTGCGGCATTGAGGTCGGGGACGGCTGCGCGCTCAGCTTCCGTGGCGAAGATGACCGCGGGGTTGAGTTCTTCGACCAGCGCTGTGAAACGCTGCGCTCCGTAGCGCGCGACATCTGGTGCGGAGGCCAGGTCCAGGGTGACGCGCCGGGCGGCGCGCGCAGCCGCAAGCGCCGCCTGCGCGATCGGTTCGCGCAGCAGGCAGTAGCCGGACACGTGCAGGACCTCAGCACTGCGGACCCAGGCTGGGTCAAGTGCGGAAGGGTTCAGCAAGGCTGCCACGCCGCGGTCAGAGGCCATCGTCCGAGCCCCGTCCGGCTCGCGCGTGGAAACCACGACCCCGCCGTGGCCTTCAATCACCGGACCGCGTATCTCAACGCCGTGGTGTTGGAGCCGGGCGACCGCGATCTCACTGGCCTCATCCGTCCCTCGCGCGCAGATCAGGCGGCTGCGCGCGCCCAGGAAGCGAGCCCAGGCCGCCACGTTGGCCGCCTGGCCGCCGCCGGCGAGCATGATCGTGGCCGGCCGGTCGCCGTCTGGAACCACGGGCGCGTTTGGTAGCACGAGCACGTCGAGGATCAAATCGCCGATCGTGCAGATCAACGGGGCGTGCTCGCCTGCCGTGTGGTCTGACGTCGGCTGGTGGGGCGCTAGGGTTGTTTGCGTGTCCATGACTTCCTTTTCCGAACAGGTGGTGGTCTCCGAGCTGGTTGCGGCCGCGCTGCGCGATCACGCTCCGGTGGTTGCCCTTGAGTCGACGATCATCACGCACGGGCTCCCGCACCCGCAAAACGTGCAGGCCGCTCTGGAGTTTGAGCAAACCGTCGCCGAGTGTGGCGCGACCCCAGCCACGATCGCCGTGATAAATGGTGTCGCCCACATCGGGCTTGACGCTGGTCAACTGCGGCGGCTGGCCGAGTCCGAGGCGCCCCTGAAGCTGAGCGCGCGAGATCTGCCGGTCGCGATGGCCAGGGGGCTCAGCGGCGGTACCACGGTGGCTGCCACCGCACTGCTTGCGGCGCGCGCGGGCGTCCGCGTGTTTGCCACCGGCGGGATCGGCGGTGTGCACCGCAACGCCAGTGAAACCTTCGATGAGTCGGCTGACCTCGGCGTCCTTGCCAGCCACCCGATCACGGTTGTCTCCGCCGGGGTCAAGTCGATCCTTGACATCCGCGCGACCCTTGAGCGGCTTGAGAGTTTGAGTGTCACCGTGCTTGTTTACGGCAGCCACCAGTTTCCCGCCTTCTGGCTGGCTGACAGCGGCATCACAGTTGATTACGCCGTGTCCAGCGGCGCTGAGGTAGCCGCGGTCATGCGTGCCGGCGATGCGTTGGGCCGCTCGGGCGGGATCCTTGTGGCCAACCCACTGCCGTTTTCCGCGCAGCTGGACCCCAAGCTCCACGACGATCTGCTTGCCAAGGCGCTTGAGGCTGCCCGGCAGGCAACGGTGAGCGGTAAAGCGATCACACCGTTTTTGCTTGATTACATCCACACGCACACGCACGGCGCCAGCGTGGACGTCAACCTTGAGATCGTGCGTAGCAACTGCCGGCTGGCGGCGGACATCGCTGCTGCCTACGCTGCCGGTTCCGCTGCCTGAGAGAAGGTCCTCACCCTCTCTGGTTGGTTGTTCGAACTGGCCGGGGGCCCGCTCCGCTATCCTCCGGCCGGGCCCGCAGGGCCGGCCGGAGGGCGCCGCTCCAACTCAGCGCCGGCTGACGGTCGCTGACTCGTACACCGCCAGCGTCTGGGCGGCAACGGTCTGCCAGCTGAACGCCTCAACGGCCCGGCGCCGTCCCGCCCGCCCCATCGTCACCGCCAGCTCCGGCTCGGCGAGCAGCTGGTTGACACGATCAGCAAAAGCCTGCGCGAACCGTGTGGGGTCCACCGGCTCAATGGAACCGGGAGCCTGCTCAAGCTCCACCAGCAGTCCCGTCTCACCGTCCTTTACAACCTCGACAATCCCGCCGGTGGCGCTTGCCACCACGGCTGTCTCGCAGGCCATCGCCTCCAGGTTGACAATCCCGAGCGGTTCATAGATTGACGGGCAGACAAACACGGTTGCGTGGCTGAGCAGCTGGATCACATCGCGCTTGGGAAGCATCTCCTGGATCCAGAAGACCCCGTCCCGCGTGTCCATGAGCGCTCTGGTCAGCGCCGCCACCTCAGCGCCGATCTCGGGCGTGTCGGGTGCGCCCGCACACAGCACCAGCTGTGCTTCCGGCATGAAGTGGGCGGCCGCGCGCAGCAGGTGCGCGACACCCTTCTGGCGCGTGATCCGCCCGACGAACACGACCGTGGGGCGGTCAGCGTCAACGCCCAGGCGCTCAAGCACGTCGGTGTTGGGGTCGGGACGGTACTCGTCGCTGTCAATCCCGTTGAGCACCACGTGCACACGCTGCTCATCAATCGCGGGATAAGCCTTGAGAATGTCGGCGCGCGAGCTGTGCGAGACGGCGATCACCGCGTCAGCGCCCTCCAGCGCGGTGCGCTCGCAGTAGGCGGAAAGCGCGTAGCCGCCGCCGAGCTGCTCGGCCTTCCACGGGCGCAACGGCTCCAGCGAGTGAACGGTGGCGACGTGCACCTGGCCATAGATGAGTTTGGCCAGGTGCCCTGCAAACTGTGCATACCAGGTGTGGCTGTGCACAAGATCGGCGCCTCGCACGTGGGCGGCCATCAGGAGGTCGACTGAGACGGTCGCAAGCGCCGCCAGCTCCGGCTCCTCGCCGGACAGCTTTGCCCAGGCCTGGTAGGCGTGCACGTTGGCCTGCGGACGGGGTTGGCCCCAGCAGTGAACCTCCAGATCCACCAGGTTGCGCAGCTCACGCGTGAGGTACTCCACGTGGACGCCGGCGCCACCGTAGACCTCCGGAGGGTACTCACGCGTCAGCAGCGCGACACGGCGTTTGGCGCTGGACCGAACCTGTCCTGGGCCGTTGGCTGACAGCCCGCTCACTGGCCGCTCGCCTGCACGCGCGCTCCCTTTGGCACCACGACGATCCCGCCGGGGGAGACGGTGAACCGCGCCCGATCCTCCTCCGGGTCAACGCCGATCCTCGCGCCTGGCTCGATCACCACGTCCTTGTCAATGATGGCGTGGCGCACCACGGCGCCGCCACCCACGTTAACCCCGGCGAACACCACTGAGTCGGTCACCAGCGCCCGTCCGTGGAGGTGCACATTGGGGGATATCACCGAGTGATCAACCGTCGCGCCGGAGACGATCACTCCCGCGCACACCATTGAGTCCAGCGCATGGCCCATACGCTCCGCTTCGGCAAACACGAACTTTGCGGGCGGCAGTGGATTAGGCAGGGTCAGGATCGGCCACTCCATGTTGTAGAGGTTGAAGATTGGCGTCACCGAGATGAGATCCATGTGGGCGTCGTACAAGGCGTCGATGGTGCCTACGTCCCGCCAGTAGCCGGCGTCACCTTCCGTCGCCCCGGGAACCACGTTGGTGGCGAAGTCATAAACCTCCGCCTCGCCGGAGGCGACCAGCTTCGGGATGATGCTCGCGCCGATGTCATGCACGGAGTCGGGGTCTTCGGCGTCCTGCGCGAGAATCGCGATCAGGCGCTTGGCGTTGAAAACGTAGTTACCCATTGACGCATACACCTGATCGGGTGCATCCGGAAGTCCACTGGCGTCAGCCGGCTTCTCTCTGAACGCGGAGATTCTCAGGCCGTCCGGGGCGGTCTCAATGACACCAAACTGGTCGGCTTGGCTGATCGGCACGCGGATCGCAGCGACCGTCACGGCAGCGCCCGATTCAACATGCTGGGCGACCATCTGCGCGGGGTCCATCCGGTAGATGTGGTCGGCGCCAAACACGATCACGTGCTCAGGCCGCTCGTCACGCAACAGGTTCAGGTTCTGGTAGATCGCGTCAGCTGAGCCCTGGTACCAGTGCGGTCCGCGCCGCATCTGCGCCGGCACGGTGGCCACGTAGTTGCCCAGCAGGTGGGAGAGCTGCCAGGTCTGTGAGATGTGGCGGTCCAGGGAGTGGCTCTTGTACTGGGTGAGCACAACTATGCGGCGGTAACCTCCGTTGACCAGGTTTGACAGTGCAAAGTCAATGAGCCGATAGTTGCCACCGAACGACACGGCCGGCTTGGCGCGGTCCAGTGTCAGCGGCGCCAGCCGTTTTCCCTCTCCGCCGGCCAACACGATCGCCAGCACGTGTGGCTCGTGGCGAAGCACTGGATTCACGCCCCTATTTTGCGCGATCACAGCGCTTTTTGCGAGAAAAAAGGGCAACTGGGTAGAGAGAAAAATCTCGTCAGGGATCGTTAGAGTCAGCGAACGTGGCGAGATCAGCACGCATTGAGGCCGCCCCGTCCGGTCACGACCGTGTTCCACGGGTGCTGGTGGTTGGCGCCGGCGCCCGTGAGCACGCGATCCTTCAGGCGCTGGCGCGCTCACCGCAGCGCCCAGAGCTGCTCGCTGCCCCCGGCAACCCGGGCATCGGCCAGATCGCCCGGCTGTTGCCGATCGCCGCCCATGACGTCGCGGCCCTGGCGCAGGCGGCTGGCGAACAGGACGTTGACCTTGTGGTTGCTGGGCCGGAGGCGCCGCTGGTCGCCGGTCTGGCTGACCAGCTTGCCGCCGTGGGTATCCCGTGTTTTGGGCCCACTGCGGAAGGGGCGCGTCTGGAGGGGTCAAAGGCGTTCTGTAAGGAGGTGATGACCGCGGCCGGTGTGCCAACGGCGGATTACCGTGTGGTCAGCAACGTTGAGGAGGGCATCGCTGCGATCACGGCGATCCAGGACGGGCGCTACCCGGCGGTGATCAAGGCGGACGGTCTTGCCGCCGGCAAGGGTGTGATCCTTGCGGCCAACCAGCAGGAGGCCCGCCAGGCGTTACATGAGCTTCTTGTAGAGCACCGCTTTGGCACGGATCGGGTGGTGGTTGAGCAGCATCTGACCGGCCCGGAGGTCTCTCTGCTGACCGTCTGTGACGGTGTGAGCGCCGTGCCGCTCGCCTGCGCCCAGGATTACAAGCGCATTTTTGACGGTGACCGTGGCCCCAACACCGGTGGCATGGGGTCATATTCGCCGGTGCCTGGGATCGGTCCGGAGCGCGCCGCTGCGCTGGTGGCTGACATCCATCAGCCGCTGCTGGACGAGCTGCGTCGCCGCAGCATCAGCTTCCGTGGCGTCCTGTACGCGGGCGTGATGCTGACCGCGGACGGTCCCCGCGTACTTGAGTTCAACGTGCGCTTCGGCGACCCTGAGACGCAGGCGATCCTTCCTCGCCTGCGCAGTGACCTGCTCGAGCTGTTTGCAGCCGCCACCCGGCCGGTTGGCGGCCTTGCGGACCTGGCTCCGCTGGTCTGGGATCCGCGCACCGCTGTCACGGTGGTGCTGGCCAGCGCTGGCTACCCGGAAGGGTTTCACGCAGGCGACGTGATCAGTGGCCTTGACCGGCTGCCCGGTCCTGCTGATGAGCTCTCTGTCACGGACCGCCAGCCGGCTGATGTGTGGGCCACTGACCGCGGGCTGGCTGATGTGTGGGCCAGGGACCGCGGGCCGGCTGATGTGTGGGTCACGCATGCCGGCACCGCCCTGGACGCGCAGGGTCGCCTCGTCACGGCCGGCGGTCGCGTCCTGTCGGTGACAGCCCTTGGCCAGGACGCCTCACAGGCGCGCGCCGCAGCCTATGCTGCGGCCGGGACTATCAACTTCGACGGCTGCCAGTTGCGCAGCGACATTGCTGAGAAAGTGGTGAGCGAATGAGCATCCCCGAACCGCACGCACCGGCGCTGGAGGTCACACCGGACCCCGCGCTGAGCTTCGCGGCGCTTGAGGTTGACGCGCCTGTGGTTGGCATCGTGATGGGCTCCAAGAGCGATCTGCCGGTGATGCAGAAGGCTGAGCAGGAGCTCACCGAGCGGGGTCTGCGCTGTGAGGTGCGCATCATGTCCGCGCACCGCGACCCCGAGACCGTCGCCGACTATGCCAAGAACGCGAGGCTGCGCGGCCTGCGCGTGATCATCGCGGGGGCCGGCCTGTCTGCGGCCCTGCCCGGCGTGGTCGCCGCCCACACGGACCTGCCCGTGATCGGCGTGCCGCTGACGTCAAGCACCTCCATCGCCGGCGGCCTGGACGCATTGCTCTCGATCGTCCAGATGCCGCCCGGTGTTCCGGTCGCAACCGTCGGCGTGGACAGCGCCCGCAACGCGGCGGTCCTGGCTGCGCGCATCCTGGCCGCATGACCTGGCTGCTGTCACCCCGCCAGCCCCGCGCCGCCCATGATTGACCGCTACACCCGTCCTGAGTTCGGCGAGCTGTGGTCTGACCGTGCCCGCTTTGATGCGATGCGCCGCGTCGAGGTGGCCGCCTGCGAGGAGATGGACGGGCCCAGCGAAGCGGAGCTTGAGGCGATCCGTGCGGCCACCTTCACCGTTGAGGCGGTCAACGAGCGTGAGCGGGTGACCGACCATGACACCGCGGCGTTTGTGGACGTCCTGGCGGCCAGCGCCGGGGCGGCCGGGCGTTGGATCCACTTCGGCCTGACCTCATCAGACGTTGTTGACACTGGCATGGCCCTGCAGATCCAGGCGGCTGGCGCCCTGATCCTGGCCGATGCGCGTGTTCTGGTGGATGTCCTGGTGGCGCAGGCCCGGGCTCACACGCACACCATCTGTGTGGGTAGAACCCACGGCGTCCACGCCGAGCCGACCACCTTTGGCATCAAACTAGCCGGTTATGCGTTTGAGGCGCATCGCAACCTGGAACGTCTCACGCGCGCCTTTGAACAGGCTTCGGTTGGCGCCCTGTCAGGGGCGGTCGGCACCTATTCGGCCACCTCGCCCGACTTTGAACGCCGGGTTGTGGCTCGGCTGGGCCTGCGCCTTGAGTCGGTGTCCACACAGGTGGTGCCGCGTGACCGCCACGCGCAGCTGATCCAGTCGATTGCGCTTGCGGGCGCCGGGCTTGAGCGCCTTGCGACGGAGATCCGCCACCTGGCCCGCACGGAGCTGGGTGAAGCGCGTGAGCCGTTCACGGCCGGCCAGAAGGGTTCCAGCGCGATGCCCCACAAGCGCAACCCGATCAAATCCGAGCAGATCAGCGGCCTGGCTCGCCTGCTGCGCGGCTACGCCTCGGCGGCTGTTGAGGATGTGGCCCTGTGGCATGAACGCGACATCTCCCACTCAAGCGTTGAACGGATCATCCTGCCGGACGCGACCATCCTGTTTGATCACATGCAACGGCGGATGATCGGTGTGATCCGCGATCTGGTCGTGGACCCGGATCGCATGCGTGAGAACATCGACCTCACTCACGGCGCGCTCTTCTCCCAGCGGCTGTTGCTGGCGATCGTCGCCCGCGGACTGTCTCGTGATGACGCCTATCGCATCACGCAGAGCCTCACCCAGCGTGCGCTGGATGAGCGCGTCCATCTGCGTACGCTTCTGCAATCCGACGCCGGCGGCGACCAGCTGGCGGGACTGGACCTGGAGGAACTATTTGATCTCAGCTCCTATGTCCGCCATGCTGATGAGATCGTCGCGCGTCTTGACAGCATTGCGCCCAGCGTCCCATGAGCCTTATTCACACCTGTTACCGCATCACCGACATTGACCGTTCGGTCGCCTTCTATGAGGCGCTGGGCTTTCACGAGTTGCGCCGCGCGCCGATTCGGGACGAGGCGATCAACGTCTTCATGAACCTTCCCGAGGACGGCGATGAACCCCGCTTGGAGTTGACCTACAACTTTGGGGTGGACAGCTATGAGATGGGCACGGGGTACGGGCACATCGCGATCACCACCGCCGATTTGGACGACACCCTGGCCCGCCTGGCCGCCCATGGGATCTTTCCGGAGCGCCCGCCCTACACCGTCAGAGCCGGCGGCTCGCGGATCTGTTTTGTGCGTGACCCCGACCAGTACCGAATCGAGATCATCGAGCGTCGGTGACGCTGCCTCTCACCGCCCGGCCCGCCGTCCGGCCCGCTTCCAGGCGGACGGCGCGAACCCGTGACATGAGAGCCAGCTCCTTGCGTTCACGCTGACTACTACATTGATAAGGTGAGCTGATTAGTGTTGTAGTAACTGCGTCTTTGACTTATGGAATCTTACGGGTAACAATCAGCACATGCTCTCCATACTTAAGACACCCAAGCTGGACACGAGCTTCATTGACCCCGAACACGACCTGGACCTTGTTCACATGCTGGCTAACTGCCGAGACGAGGTTCAGCTGGCTGAGGTAGCGCGCATCTGCCGGGCTCGCCAGCGCGCACGTCGAGCCAGGTAGGCGCTGGGTTTGGCGGCGTGGGGGCCCGTCAAGCCAGGTGGGCGCTGGGTTTGGCGGCGTGGGGGCCCGTCAAGCCAAGTAGGCGCGCGCCCGGCTGGCGCGTTCAGCTGACCGTCCGGATCGCCTGCTCATAACGGTCGACCCAGCTCATGAAATCGATGGGCGGCAGCGGCTTTGAGAAGAAGTGGCCCTGCGCCAGGTCACAGTGGATCTGCTCCAGACGGCGCAGGGTGCTGACGGTTTCCACGCCCTCAGCCACCACCACCAGTCCCAGTGCGTGCCCCAGCTCAACCGTGTTGCGCACAATCACGCCGTCAGCGGCCTTGTTGAGCATCGGCGTGACAAAGGAGCGGTCGACCTTCAGCTCGTGGACCGGGAGCGCCCGCAGGTTGGCCAGTGATGAGTGCCCGGTGCCAAAGTCATCGACGGCGAACCTCACGCCGATGTCACTGAGGCTCGCCACGGTTTCAAGCGCCCGCGGCCGGTCAGAGAGGATCATGCTCTCCGTGATCTCCAGCGTGAGCGCCTCCGGCGGCAGGCGGTGGCGCTCCAGCATCTGCGCCACGTCGCTGGACAGCATGGGGTCGTGAAGGTTCCGGATCGAGAGGTTCGCCGAGATCTTCAGGTTCCGTCCCGCAGCGCGCCAGGCCGCGCACTCGGCAATGGCCTTGTCAAGGATCCGGTCGGTCATCTCGCCGATCAGCCCGGTCTGCTCGACGATGTCCAGGAAGGCGGCAGGCTGCAGCAGGCCCACCTGCGGGTGCTGCCAGCGCACGAGCGCCTCGGCGCCATGCACGCGGCCACTGTTAATGTTGATGATCGGGTGGTAGTGGACCACGATCTGGTCGTTTGCGTCAAGCGCCCTGCGGAAGTCACCGACCATGCTCAGGCGCGCGGCCGAATGGTGGTCCTGGCCGAGCGTGTAGAAGCGGTGGCTGTTGCGCTCGCCCTTGGCCTGGTAGACGGCCACGTCCGCCCTTCGCATCAGCGTCTGGGCATCGGTGCCGTCCGTTGGGTAACGGGCAATGCCGATGCTTGCCTCCACCAGCGGTGAGATCTCACCGAGCACCACCGGTTCATGGATGCACGCCATCAGGTCCTCCGCGATGGCGGTCAGTGAGGCCAGATTGTCAGTGTGGACCGCTGGCAAGACCGCAAACTCATCCCCGCCGAACCGCGCCACCACACCGGTTGGCGCGACCCTGGCGGCCAGGCGTGGGCCGAGGTCCTTGAGCAGCTGATCGCCGTACTGGTGGCCGAGCGTGTCATTGATGTCACGGAAATGGTCAAGGTCGATCAGCAAAACCCCGAACGTTCCGCCCCGTGCGCTCACCTGCTCAATCTGGTGGTCCAAGATGTCGCTGAAGCCGTTGCGGTTTGGCAGGCCGGTGAGCTCGTCGGTGATGGCCTTCATGCGGAGCTCTTCACCGCGGCGCTGAGAGGTCAGCAACTCGCCAATCAGGTACTGGAAGACCACCAGCACGATCGCAAACAGCAGCAGTCCGGCGATGCCCATGTCGTTGGTGAGCAGTGCGGCAAGCACCGTCAGGATGGCTGAGGAGAGCTCGGCTGCCACGACCGGTGCGATCTCGGCGAGCTTGGTGATAAGCGATGTTCTGGTTCGCAGCGCCAGGTAAGCGGCCGTCATCACGAAGTTCAGCGCCAGCGCCAGCATGAACGTCATGAAGACCAGCAGGTAGTAAGCGGGGTTCTGCCAGTAGGCGTGGTTTTCCAGGCCCACGCCGGCGTGGCTGGCCGCGATGTGAAAGACAAGGCCGCTCAGCAGCGGAAACCACGCGTATGTGACGAGGTTCTGCCGAAGGCCTATGCCCGGCTCCCGGGACTGCAGCCAGCCGGCGCCGATGCTCGCCACGCCGACGATGGCCGCGGGCGGACCGCCCAACAGCACGATCGCAAGCGCGATCGCCTGAAAGCTTCCGGAAACGGACATCGATCCGGACGGGAGGGAGGTTGCTGTGATCTCGCTGACGACGGCCAGGATGATGAGCGCCACCAGGTAGCTGAAGCGCCACTGGGCGGTGTTGGCGGTCAGGACGCAGACGACCCCTGCGCCCAGCAGCGCCGCTGCCTGAAACACGGTCACCGTGTGCGGGTGGGCAGGTGGTTGAACAGTCGCCTGTGCTGGCGGGTTGGGAGGCTGATGGGGGGTGCTCATCCGAGGCTCCCGGCCCCCGCAGGGGCAGCTTCGGTGGGGCTCTCCGGCGTCGTCGGCAGGACTTCCCGGTCGCCTGAGAGCTCAGTTTCATCCTGTGTCTCAAGCCGCCAGCCCACCAGGCCGGCCAGCAGCAGACCAAGGCCTGCGGCGGCGACGGCGTAGGCGAGCCGTGGCGAGGTGAGCGCCGTGACCGCGCCGCCGACGGCAAAGCCCAGCGCGGGCAGCAGCTGGTTCATGCCGCTCAGCACGGAGATGACCACGCTCTGGTTGGCCAGCGGCACACGCTCCTGGATGGCGGTCAAAAGCGCCACGACGCCTGAGCCGTTGCCAACCCCGCCAAGCAGTGAGAAGCCGCAGGCGACCGCCAGCGACGGTGCGCCGGCCAACCCCGCGTAGGCGCCTGCCATGGCCAGGGTGCCAAAGGTGATGGCGCTGCTAAGCCGTGTGTTGCCTGCCTTCATGAAGGCAGCGCCACCCAGCAGCATGCCAGCGCCCCAAAACGCCAACAGCGCGCCGTAGCCTGCGTCGCCCGCGTGCAGCGTGTGTTTGGCAAAGACAACCTCGATCGGCAGCACCATCGAGCCAAACAGCACCGTTGCCCCAAAGACCACCACCAGGCGGCGCACCGTGGCGTGGTTACGGACCACGGCAAGCCCGGAGCGGAGCCTGCCGGAGGCCTGCGCGCGCTGATCGCTTATGACCCTGATGCCCTTGCCGGAGGCGACGATCACCGCTGCCGCCGCGAAGCTTGCCGCGTCGGCCAGCAGGGCCAGATGGGCGCCCTGCCAGGCAACCAGCACACCGCCCAGCGCGGGGCCAAGCGCGCCGGTCGCGCCGGTGATCAGGTTCACCACCCCGTTGCCCTCGCGCAAAAGCCCCAGCGGCAGCATGGCTGTGGCAATGGCGCTGCGCGCCAGGGCGCTTGCCACGCTTGCC
>JBMFHK010000004.1:0-1838 GCA_049976865.1 Solirubrobacteraceae bacterium
CCAACGCCCGGCCACGACCAACGCCCAACCAGGACCAACGCCCTCACCGCCCGCAAGCTCGCCGCCTTCCCCTGACATGCGTGTGCAGGCCAACAAGACCAAGCAACCCACCGGACCGTTCCCGTTTCGGTTGGTCTCGGGCGTAGAGGACCGCACGCGCCACCTCACCGTCAACCGGTTCCGGCAACCGAGGACCGCACGCGCCACCGCACCGCTTCCGGGCTGTCTTGGCAAAAAGCCGCAGAGTGCGTGTTTTTCTGTCCGAGCGTTGTTATTGACTACTGAAGGTGGTATTGGCAAGCCGCTGCAAACTGAGGAGAGGCTCGTGAATGGTTCAAAGCTTTTCGTGAGTTCGTGCAACCGTCGTGAGTGGGCCCGGAGGCGGTCAGTTGGGCGCTTCTGGTTGCTTAGGCGTCTGTTCGGACCATCTCGTCGGGCTGTGCGTTGAGCACAGTCGCGGTGTGCATGGCGTAAGTGTCGGCGCTGTCGTAGGCTGCTGGTGTGACATCTGACGGAAGTCCCTCATCTGAGCTTGACCTCGATATGCTGGCCGCGGCGTTGCGCGCCGATATCAGTGACATCGGCGCGTTCCTAGAGGGCTTGGCGGTGAGGCTTGAGGCGGCCCTCCCTGGGACAGTAGTGGTCAAGCGTGCCCGTCAGGGCTTTCGCGGCCCGAAGCTGGTGACCGAGATTGTCCTTGACACCGGTGACCGGAGACTTGTGCTGACCAGGGACGGCGAGCAATTGAGCGCGGTAAGCGCACGGATCTCCGGTGGGATCGTGCTGAAACGCGAAGTGTTGGATATCGACGCCTGGCTCGACGATCTGACGGCTGTGGTGGCGGCGCTGGCCGAGCGCAGCGACCGAGCACGTCAGGCGTTGCAGAAACTGTTGCTCGACCGTTGACTGGAGGGCTCCGGATGAGCTTTCTGGATATATATATGTGTATGGCGGCGGGCGACTGGCAGCAGGCGACTCGGACAGTCGCACTGGTGAACCGGCGGCAAGCCAGCCGCACATCGTTATGGCAGAAGATCTGAAAATCAAGGAACAGGTGTACGCAGATTCGCGGCCAGAGGAGTTCTTTGACCGCTTCCACGCTCACACCCGCTCCCATAGGCCGCAGTGGCAGTATGAGCTGGTCCGGGTGGTGACGGTCTGGATTGCGATGAGCTTTTACCGTGCCCAGGGTTTTGGCGCTGAGAACGTTCCCAACGGACCGCTCATCCTGGCGCCGAATCACGCCTCGTTTCTTGACCATTTCTTTGTTGGCGCGTTCATACGGCGTCACATCCAGTTCATGGCCAAGTCGCAGATGTTCGGTCACGGTTTCATGAGTTGGGTGTTCACGCATGGCGGCGTCTTTCCCATCCGGCGGGGTTTCGGCGACGAGGCTGCGTTCACCACCGCGTTTGCGATCCTTGACCGCGGGGGGGCGATAGGCATGTATGTGGAAGGCGGTCGCTCGCGTGACGGGCGAGTGGGAGCCACCGCGAAGCCAGGCATCGGCCGTCTTGCCTTGGTCTCGGGCGCGCCGGTGGTGCCCGTTGCGATCTTTGGGTCCCATCAGGTACGAAACTGGAAGCGGCTTCGCTTCCCTAAGATCGTCGTGCGCTACGGCGCGCCTGTGCGCTTCGAGCAGATCGATGAGCCGACTCGTGAGCAGCAGCGCGCATGCGCAGTGGAGGTGTTGCGGCGGATCCGAGCCATGCATGATGAGCTTGAAGCCGCTGGCGAACGCCATGCGGTCCGGGCGGCTCGGCACGGTGTCCGGGCTGAGCAGGCAGCAGGGTCAGTACGCGATATGAGCTGAGCGTCGGCTCGGTCCGCCCCGTTAG
>JBMFHK010000004.1:1938-12160 GCA_049976865.1 Solirubrobacteraceae bacterium
GCTGAGCGTCGGCTCGGTCCGCCCCGTTAGCGATATGAGCTGAGATCCGGCTCAGTCCGTGCCGTTAGCGATATGAGCTGAGAGCCACGCCAGCAGGTCGTTGATGACCTGCTCACGCTCGGGCTCATTGTAGATTTCGTGAAAGGCGCCCGGGTACTGTATGACGGTGAGGTCTTCAGTGCCGAGCCGGTCAGCCAGCATCTGTGACCCCTCGGTCGGACATAGCCGATCTGCCGTGCCCCACTGCAGAAGCGTGGGTAACCTGACTGAGGCGGCTAGCTGGTCAAGACCGGCGGTGGAGCGGATAAAGTCGCGTGCGACGGCGGCCGGGATCCGTCCGTGGTAATTGAGCGGGTCGGCAATGTAGCCGGTCACCACCTGGTGGTCACGGCTGACCAGCCGAGGGTCCACCTGGGAAACCTGCGCTCCCGGTGCAATAAGCCCCATTACACGGCCGATGGCAAGCAGCAGCGGTCCTCCATCCACCTTTGCCAGGGGTGCGGAGAGCACCAGGCCGGTCAGGCGTTGCTGGTGTGCGGTCGCGTAATGCAGTGCAATGAGCCCGCCCATTGAGTGTCCGAGCAGGAACTGAGGCTGATCTGGATGGCGTTTACGCGCCACGGTCACGACCATCTGGTCGAGGTCGGCGACCGCTGCGGCGACGCTGATCCGGCCGGGTTTCCCCTGCGAGCGGCCGTGACCACGGTGGTCAGGTCCGTAAACTGCGTATCCGGCCTCACACAGGCGCAGCGCAACGTGTCCATAGCGGCCGGTGTGCTCACCGTAGCCGTGTGCGATGCTGATAACGCCCTTGAGCGGCTGGTTGCCCGCTGGCAACCAGCTTCGCCAGCTGATTCGCCGGGCCCGCACGCCCCGGAAACTGCCCTCGGACGAGATAACGCTCATCGGAAGCGACCGCTGGGCTCCGGTATGAGGCTGCCCTCCGTCTGGTCAGGCGATTTTTGCCCAGAGAGGCCGCCCTCATCGAGTTGCGCTGCGGGCCTGTGTACAGCAGTAGCGCTGCTGTTGATCTGCATCGGCGGCTGGTTTGCCATGGCGTGCTCCACCTGCAGTGTTGAGTGCGGCAGCCCGAACTCTTGGGCAAGCATCCGTGCCAACGAGCGACGGGTCGCGTGGCAGTCAGAGCCGGCATTGACCACAACATGCGCTGAGATGGAGTAAAAGCCGGAGGTGACCTCCCACACATGCAGATCATGCACCTCGACCACGTTGGGCTGCGAGACCAGTGCTCTGCCGATCTCTTCAGGAATGACGCCCACCGGTGCTGCCTCCATCATCACGCGCACGGATGCGCGCAGAACGCCGAAACAGGCTCGCAGCATGACTGCAGCGATCAGCAACGACGCCACGGCGTCTGCCCTCCTGAAGCCCGTGGTGAGTATCACCGTGGCTGCGGCTGCCGTGGCGATGAACCCGAAGAGATCGGTCACAATGTGTTGGTAGGAGGCCTCAACGTTCAGGCTCCGTCGATGCTCATTGTGTATGCCCACCGACTGTTCCGGAGGTTGCATATGAGGCTCGACTTTAGGGTGAGACGGAGCGTGTTGATGGTCTGTGTGGCCGTGCTGGTGGCCATGCTCGCCCAGCACTCGGGTGATGGTGAGGTTGACGATGATGCCAACCAACGCCACGATGAGCACCGGCTCGCCGTCAACGGCCGGCGGTGAGATCAGGCGCCGGATCGCGCCGTAAACGATCAACAGTGCGAGCAACAGGAGCGTCACGCCGTTGAACTCGGCGCTGAGGATTTCTGCGCGCCCGAGGCCGAAGGTCATGACGCCGCGAGCGGGGCGCGTCGCCAGGCGTGCGGCCAGCAGGGCCAGCGCCAGTGCCGCCGCATCGGTCAGCATGTGGGCGGCGTCGGATAGCAGGGCCAGCGACGAGGAAAGCACGCCGGCGGTGACCTCTACCGCCATGAACCCCAGCGTCAGACCCAGTGCGACAACCAGTCGGGTCTGTTCGTCTTGGCGGGTCTGGTTAGGCATCACAGCGGCTGGATCGGGCGCTGGGTCGATATGGTTGTCACACGGGCCTCAGTTCAGTGATGGGTCCGTGGGCATGCGTGCGACCAATGCGTAGCTGCCGCCCTTGCGCTCCAGGACCGACCGCCACAGCCCGTCCGGCTCGGCCGCAAAAGCATCGCTGGCGCGCGCCGGCTCGAGGATCCAGTCGCCGCGCTCGAGTTCTGAGTCCAGCTGACTGGGGCCCCAGCCAGAGTGGCCTGCAAACACGCGTGTCTGGCGCAACCCATCACCAGCTATCTCACCGGCCGGGCCGACTGCGAGCACGCCGACCGTGTCAAAGGCGATCAGGGCCGCCATCTGTGGGTTTACAAAGTCCGCCAGGACAATCACCGCCGACTGCCCGACCGGACCGCCCACAAGGATCTTCTCATCCGCAGCGGTGATCTCACTCAACTCCGGGACGACCTCACTGACGGTGGAGTCGGATGGACGGTTCAGCACCAGTCCCAGCGCGCCGGACTCCGTGTGTTCGACGATGAGCACGACCGTGCGCCAGAAATTGGGATCCTGGAGCTTTGGTCCTGCGATCAGCAACTGGCCGCGTACCGACTCCATCTGGGGAATTGTGGCAGCCCCGCGGGTCGAGAGACGGGAGATCAAACGTCGTCTGACTGACTAGTCAGTCAGTAACATCTGACCGATGATGGCGACGAGCTTGCGCGTTGCGGCCGTTCAGCTCAACGCGACCGAAGATGTGGAACGCAACCTCGCTGTTGCAGACCGCCTGACACGGGAGGCAGCCGCGCGTGGTGCGCAGCTGGTGGTGCTGCCTGAGAAGTGGACGGTACTCGGCCGAGCGGACGTTATGCAGGCTCACGCTCAGACGCTTGAGGCCGGTGCGGCGATTGACTGGGCTCGCCGGGTCGCAGCCGAGCTGGGAATCGATCTGGTGGCGGGCTCGTTTGTGGAGCGCCGCGCCGAACAGGCCAAGACCTCCAACACCAGCCTGCATATCGGGCCTGACGGGGTGATCCGCGCTGCGTACCGCAAGCTGCACATGTTTGACGTCGAGGTTGACGGCGTTCTCTACGCTGAGTCGGCACGGGAGCGGCCCGGGGACCAGGTGGTGCTCACGGATGTGGGCGGCCATCCGCTGGGGCTGAGCATCTGCTATGACCTGCGTTTTCCGGAGCTCTACCGGGCGCTTTCGCGACGCGGGGCTGAGATCCTCGCGGTGCCAGCTGCGTTCACGCTGGCCACTACCAGGGACCACTGGGAGGTTCTGCTGCGGGCGCGAGCCATTGAGAACCAGTGCTTTGTGATCGCGGCCAACCAGACCGGGTCCTCACCTCCCGCCAATCGCTGCGGCGGGCGTTCAATGATCGTTGACCCCTGGGGGATCGTGCTGGCCACTGCTCCCGACGCTGAGTGCACAATCGTCGCTGACCTCGATTTTGGTCGGATGGCTGACGTGCGCGTGCGTCTGCCCGCACTTGCGCACAGACGCGAGGCGAGCGTCTATGACTTAGATGGGGGCGACAACGGTGAGCATGACGGTTGACAAGCGGCGCGTGATTCTTGACGCCGCGGTCCGTGTGTTCGCCAGGCAGGGCTTTCACACCTGCCGTGTGTCTGACATCGCCGACGAGGCCGGTGTTGCGTACGGCTTGGTGTATCACTACTTTGCGTCCAAGGACGCGATTCTCGACACCCTGTTTCTTGAGCGCTGGGATGCGATGCTGATGGCCATCGAGGAGGCGAATCGCTCTGAGTTGGAAGCCCGTGAGAAGCTGGGTTCGATCGCCAGCTTCATCGTTGAGTCCTACCGCCACGACCCCGACCTCATGAAGGTGATCATCGTGGAGGTCACGCGCGCGGCAAACACGTTCGGTCGCACCCACCTGGCGCGGATCCTGCAGGCCTATGACGCGATTGCGCAGATCGTCTCGCACGGTCAGCAGCGGGGGAGTTTCCGGCCTGAGATCGACGCGCTGTTTGCTGCGCAGGCGTTCTATGGGCTCGTGGAACAGGTCCTCACACAGTGGATTTTCCAGGACGCTCAGGTGTCTGCCGAGGAGTGTGAGCGTGTGAAGCGGGACATCGTGGAGATGATCTGCGGTGGACTGGACGCCGGCCGGGTTACTGCGCAGCCCTCTGAACGCCGAGTATCTGGTTGAATTGCGGCCATGATGGAAAGTCCGCTTGTGAAGCGTCTGTTGTGGTCAGGCTTGGTCGCTGGCATCGGTGCGTTGTCTGGCCTGGTCGCCACTCGTGTCGCAGCCGTGATCTGGAAGCAAATCTTTGGCGAGGACCCGCCCGAGTGATCCATGGCCGGCGCCGCGGACCACACTGAGAAACCCGGAGCACCCGCTCAACGTAGGCGGCGCCCGAGTTCACTGCGCAGCCCTGCCGTAGAGCCGCAGGCAGCCGATATCGTGCCGTTGCAGGAGACCGCAGTGGCACAGGAAACCAGGGTGGGAGCTCGCAAACGGAGCGCAACGGTCCGGCCAGTGACCCCTGGCGTTGCCGCGGATGGATCGCCCACGGCGGCTGAACCCGAGCCGGCGGGCAGTAAGAGCCGACGCACCGCACGCACCAGCAGCGCTCGGAAGAGCGCGCCCGTCAAGCGGGCGAGAAGCGCCGTGGCGGGCACGCGGGCAGCTGGTTCTGGAGAGCCAGACGTGGCTGGTCCTGAGCAGCCGGACGTGGCTGGGTCTGGGGCGCCGGAGGTGGCTGGTTCTGGGGCGCCGGAGGTGGCTGATCCTGCGCAGGCAGAGAGCGTCGGCGCAGCATCGATGGCGGTTGCCGGGGAGCCGGCGGCGCAAGCCGAGCTGGCCGGACCACGGCATGGGGCTGCGCCAGTAACTACGCTTCAGGACGCTGCACCAGTGAAGCCCGGGGCGCCGGACCCAGTCCCGCCGCCGGCTGCGACACTGGAGATCGACCTAGTATTGGAAAAGTTCTCACAGATGACCACGGAAAACGTCAAAAAAGCAGTGCGGTACGTCAGTGACCGTGCAAGAAGGACGTCCAGCCCGGAAGGTGCTCCCCCACAGGGTCTAATACCGGTTACTGTTGTGCGGGTGTCGGACATGATCGACGAGCGTCCCGAGCTTGGTGTCGTTGCAACCTTTGCGGCGGGGCTTATCGTTGCGACCTTCCTCAAGCGCCTTGCCCGCCGATAACCAGCAGCAGGACAACATCGCCGCGGCGATCACAGAGGTCTCCGACAGTCTGACAAGGCTCGTTCACGATGAGATCGAGCTTGCCAAGGCTGAGATGGCACAGAAGGCTGTGAGCCTCATGCGTGGAGCTGTAGCGGTGGCGGCCGGCGCTGTCTTTGGGATCTTTGCTGTGGTGATCGCGCTCATCACGGTGTCCTGGGCGCTCGACAGTGTCCTGGTCAGCGGCGTGGGTGCCCTCTGGCTGGGATTCCTGATCGTGACCGCAGTGCTGTTGCTGCTTGCGCTGGCAACCTTCTTGTTTGCCTGGCGCAAGTTCAAGGTCGGGGTGCCCACCCCGGTGATGGCCATCGATGAGGCGAAGAAGATCCGCGATACGGTCGCCAACTCGGCTGGCAGGACCAACTGATGGCCGCCCGACGCACGCCCGAGCAGATCCGTGAGTCAATTGAGCAGACTCGCCAAGAACTCGGCACGTCGCTTGTGCGGTTGCGGGACGAGGTCACCGAGCTGACTGATTGGCGTGCACAGATACGGCGCAACCAGAAGAACCTGCAGGTTGCAGCCGCGGCTGCCGGTTTTCTGGTGGCTGGCGGTCTCGGTGGGCTCGGTAACGCGCTGCTGCGCAGGCGCCGGCACTGATTGGCTTTTCTCCTGCGCCTTGGCTGAGCGGGGTCCGCCCAGCCAAGGACCACCGCGATTAACCTCGTTGCATGTACCCACCGGTCAGGGAACGTGTTGAGCGGGTTCTGCCCCACGGGACCGGTGACGTGCTGCGTCAGCTTTCGCTGTTTGTACTGGCCTATGCCGGCTACGCGGTGGCGCGGGCTGTAGTTGAGATGCGGGGCAGGGTGCCTTTCGCCGACGCAACCAGGATCATTGACATGGAGCGCAGTCTGCACGTGTTTGTCGAGCCGGCGGTTCAGCGCTGGGTGACCGGACACGCGCACTGGCTGCTTGTCATTTGCGATTGGACCTATCTGAACGCTCACTTCCTGGTTACCACTGCGGCGCTGATCTTCATCTATCTTCGCCGCAACGACGCATTCTGTTATGTGCGCAACATGTTTGTGGTCGCGATGCTGATCGCGCTGATCGGGTATGCGGTTTATCCCACCGCCCCACCGTGGCTGATGCCACAGTGGGGCTTTACCAACTCGATCGGGCAGTTCACCGGCATCGACGCGCAGCGGGGCATTCCCAGCCTGCTGGTCAACCCCTATGCGGCGATACCGTCGATGCATGTCTGCATCGCGCTGCTCACAGGGCTGCCGATGAGTCGGCTGGTACGCAGCCGTGCGGTCGCGGCCGCCTGGGCACTTTACCCGCTGTTCATAGTGTTCGTGGTGATCGTGACGGCCAACCACTACCTCACAGATGTTGTGTTAGGCGTGCTGACAGCTGCCGTCTCGGGTCTGTTGGCTGGCAAGCTGTTGGCGCGGGCAAGACCGGAGGTCTGGGGTTTTGGCCTGGGCGCGGGTTTAATGACGGCCAGTGCGAGCCGCGGCTCTCACCCGCCTGCTGGACGGACAAGCCGCAACTTCTTAAACATCGCGAGCTCCGAATGACCAGAAAACCTAAAAACCATCCAATCGGAAGATTCACTGCGCTCAGGCCACTGTCAGTTGGACGTCGCGCGTGTTGCCTGGGGTCCTGTTAGGTGACCGTGAGAGAGCCCAGCTCAGATGGTGGCTCGCTTGGACGTGGCGCGCGCCTGCGCATCCTGGCTGCGGCACACACACTTTTTGGGCGTCAGGGCATGGGCGCCACCAGCATCAACGACCTGAGGGCGCAGGCGCGAGTCTCCAAGCGAACCCTCTATGAGCACTTTGCTTCCAAGGATGAGCTGCTTCTTGAATATGTTCGCCAAAGCGGCTTAACGGCCGCTGCCAGGGTGCTGGACCGTGAAGCGCTGACGCCGCGCGCGCGCCTGCTTGAGTTGTTCACCGCGCTGGCTGACGGGCCGCCCCCGGTTCTCAACCAAGCCGCGATCTTGGCGGAGCATCAGGGCCCCGATCTGACGAGAGCTGCTATCCACTACCCGTTCCCCGATCCTGTACTGGCCGCCGCGGTTGAATTCCCGGACGCGGGGCATCCGGTGCATCAAGCCGCAGGCGAGCAGTCCAAGCGGTTTCTTGAACGCCTTGGTGAACTGGCTAGCGCAGCCGGGGCGGATAACCCAGAGCGGGTTGCGCGCCGGCTCGCGCTGGTCTACGCCGGTGCCACCGCACGCCTGTTGCTCGATGATCCAGCCGCCGTGGCCGCCGATGCGCACGCACTGGCGGCGCTGATCCTCAGGGATGCGATCGACTGACCGGCTCGCTGCGTCACCCGGCAGGTCCGCCCGCAGCGTCACCCGGCCGACCCGCCCCCGGCGTGGTCTGGCCGACCCGCCCCCCGGCGTGGTCTGGCCGACCCGCCGAGATTGCCGCCCGGCCGACTCTTTAGCAACGCGGGGAAGGCAATATCCCGTGGCTGGATATTGCCTTCCCCGCGTGTGGCTTGGCGCTCTGGTGTGGCGTCCTCCCTGAGTGTCGCGCCGCTGCCTGTGGGCCTCGTCCGACCGGGTTCGCCGCCGCCCGCGACGTCACCCCTACGGTCCCGTTCGTCCACAACACGCTCAGGAAACGGCCAGCGAACCCAACCCTCAACTGGACTGGCTTTAGACCGACCTTGACAGATCCACCGCACTCCTCATCCGTGGCGGCCTGACAGACGGCGTCCGGTCAGCGCACGTGATGGAGCCTGCCTGCACACACAGTGGTACCACCAGGTCTACTTGTGTCAATGTGTCGAGTTGAGAGAATGCATAAAAGGTACCGTTAGGTGTACTATGTGGATGTAACCGGCTTTAGAAGGGAACGTCCAGATGAGTGTTGAATACGACCAGACCAACGGTTTTGCTGAAACGTCTGCCCGCCATCAGACCGACAAGGTGCGGGTCGCGATCGTTGGAGCTGGGAACTGTGCGAGTTCCTTTGTGCAAGGGGTCCAGTACTACAGGGACGCGGATCCCAGCGAGCGTGTGCCAGGTTTGATGCACGTTGATCTGGGCGGCTATCACGTGCGAGACATCGAGTTCACCGCTGCGTTTGACATTGACGTGGAGAAGGTTGGCAAGGACCTGTCGGACGCCATTTGGGCCGGTCAAAACAACACGATGAAGTTCTCCGAGGTCCCCAATCTGGGGGTCCAGGTGTATCGGGGCATGACCCATGATGGGCTGGGCAAGTATCTGAAGGAAAAGATCGTTAAGGCGCCCGGCCCGACGGCCGACATCGTCCGGATCCTGAAGGAGACCAAGACCGATGTGGTGGTCTCCTACCTGCCGGTTGGGTCTGAGCAGGCGACCAAGTGGTATGTGGAACAGATACTTGAGGCGGGCTGCGGGTTTGTGAACTGCATCCCGGTGTTCATCGCCGGCCAGGACTACTGGAACGACCGCTTCATCAAGGCTGGGCTGCCAATTGTCGGCGATGACATCAAATCTCAGGTCGGGGCGACAATCGTGCACCGTGCGCTGGCTCGGTTGTTTTACGAACGGGGCGTGAAGCTGCTGCGCACAAGTCAGCTCAATGTGGGCGGCAACATGGATTTCTACAACATGCTCGAGCGGGAGCGGTTGGAGTCAAAGAAGGTTTCAAAGACCCAGGCTGTGACATCGATCATGGGCCATAAGTTGCCCAAGGACGACGTGTACATCGGCCCCTCTGACTATGTCCCGTGGCTGACGGACCGCAAGTGGGCGCACATCCGCCTGGAGGGCCAGGCGTTCGGGGATGTGCCACTGGCGCTTGAGACGAAGCTGGAGGTGTGGGACTCACCCAACTCCGCGGGAGTGGTGATCGACGCCGTGCGCGTCTGCAAGCTGGCACTCAACAACGGCCTTGCTGGACAACTGGACGGTCCGAGTTCTTATCTGATGAAGTCACCCAAGAACCAGCGTCCCGACGACGAGGCTCGCGAGGCGACCGAGGAGTTCATCGCCCGCTACGCGCGCGCGCAGGCCGCCGCACCAGACCAGCCGGAGAAGGTTGCCGCGGCGTGAGTGCGCCGCTGATTGGGATCCATCTGCCTGACCAGGTAACTGGGACAGGCGATTAGGCCAGCAGGCTGGACGGGACGGCGCCCACCCCCAGCAAACCTGGACCAATGTGGGTGCCGATCACAGGCCCTATCTCGGAGACAAACAGCGGCTCAGTCTCAAACACCTCACGGCCGCGCTGCACCAGCAGCGCGGCCTGCTCCGGCGCGCGCGTGTGCTGGATGACCCAGGCGTCGCAGCCTGCGTCCTTTAACTCGTGCATCAGACGTACCAGCCGCTCAAACGCGCGGCGGGTGGTGCGGACTCGTTCTACTGCTGTTACTTCTGACTTCACTGACAGGATCGGCTTGATCTGCAGCGCCGAACCGATCCAGGCCTGCGCGCCGCCGATCCGTCCGCCCCTGCGCAGGTATTCAAGGCTGTCAAGGGCGAACAGAAAGCCCAGCCGGTCTTGTGCCTGATGTGCTCTCGCGGCGGCTTGGGCGGCGTCGCCGCCCGCTCTGATAGCGGCGGCGGCGGCCATCAGCATGAGTCCCTGGGCGCCACAGGCGGTGGCCGAGTCAACGACCGTTACGCGAAACGCTGCTTCACCGAGCTGAGCTCTTGCCTGCTCAGCGGCGCGCACCGTGCCTGACAGACCGCCAGATAAGTGGATTGACAGCACCTCGTGACCGGCCTGAAGCAGCGGCTCGTAGACGGCCAGGAAATCCCCGATCGACGGCTGCGAGGTGGTTGGTAGTTCTGCAGCGGTCGTCAGGCTCTCAAAGTAGGAGCCGTAGTCGTGGATTGCGCTTTCACGTGCCGCGCCTCCGTTGCGTTGCACATAGAGGCTCACGGATGTGATCCCGTGTTGAGCTGCCAGATCCGCGGGAAGGTAGTGGCATGTATCGGATACCAGCGCGACAGACATGACGCGACCCTACCGAAGTGGCGTTTGATCTGCCTGCTGGGTGGAGCTTGCAGCCGGGGCCGATGCCTGGGACGCCCGGTGGGTGAGGCTTGCAGCCGGG
>JBMFHK010000004.1:12260-26476 GCA_049976865.1 Solirubrobacteraceae bacterium
AGCCGGGGCCGATGCCTGGGACGCCCGGTGGGTGAGGCTTGCAGCCGGGGCCGATACGGGACCCCGGCTGGATCGGACTCGCGTCAGAGCAGATTCTCGATCTGGAGCGGTGCGGGCTGCGTCGTGGTCAGCTCGGGACTGGTATTGGAAGCGGTGCCCTCTACTCCCAGCAGGCTGGCAAGCTCGCCGGTCTGGTACATCTCGGCAACAATGTCGGCGCCGCCAACCAGCTCGCCGTCAACGAACAACTGCGGGATCGTCGGCCAGCCTGAAAGGCTTGACAACTCCTGGCGGATCGCCTGGTCAGGCAGGATGTCAACGGCCACAAAAGGTTGCCCCAGCGCCTCCAGAACCGCCACTGTGCGAGCGGAGAAACCGCACTTGGGCGCCTCCGGGGTTCCCTTCATGAACAGAATCAGGTGGTTCTCCGCGATCGCGCGGCGGATCGCCTCTCGCAGTTCATTTTCGCTTGAGTCGGGCATCGGGCCTCACTTTTGCCTGATCTTGATCGATAGTGCGTGAATCCGGTCTCCGAGTTCGGCCCCGAACACTCCGTAGACGAGCTTATGCTGGGCGATGCGGCTTAGCCCTTCAAATGCCGGCCCTGAGACGACCGCCTCAAAGTGGCGACCATCGCCGGTCACTTGCGCCACCGCGCCGGGAATCCCAGCTTCGATCCTGTCCTTCAGCTCCTCTGGTGATACGGATTCTTTTGGCGTGACTGACATTTCCTGCAAGCGTAGCGGCTACAAGACGCGCCGCTATACTCGGCCCGACAATGATTACGCTGACAGACAAAGGTGCGCAGAAGGTACAGGAGTTTCTCGCCCAGCAGGGTGCCGTGGCACAGACGGCTGGCCTGCGGGTCGGTGTCCGGGGAGGCGGGTGCTCGGGCTTCCAATACGCGCTTGCATTCGACCAGCAGCGCGACGGTGACATCGTCTTCACAGACCAGGGCATCCAGCTGCTGGTGGACGACGCCAGCCTGCCGTACGTGGATGGCTCAGTGATTGACTTTGTTGACGGGCTCCAAGGAGCAGGATTTAAGGTCGACAATCCCAACGTGGTTGCTTCCTGCGGGTGTGGCTCGTCTTTCCGAGTCAAGGAAGAGGAAGAGCAAGAGGTTTCCGCGGTCTAAAGTCAGAGCGGCTCGTTGTCCAGCGCTCTCCACAGGTAGTCGCACGCGAGCGTCCGGTACGGACGCCACGGGTCCGCGATCACTTCCATCTCCGCGGGGCTTGGCAGCGCCGCGAGCTGGTAGCACAGCTTCATTGACCTGCGGATGCCGAGATCCCCGACGGCCAGCACGTCGGGCCGCCGCAGATGGAACATCAGGAACATGTGAGCGCTCCAGGTGCCGATTCCGCGCACCGCCACAAGCTCGCTGATCACCTCATCATCGGGCAGGCGCTCAAGTCTCGCCAGATCGAGAGAACCGTCGGTGACCTTTTCGGCCAGTGAGCGCAGGAAGCTGACCTTCGCGCGCGACAGGCCGGTCTGCGCACGTAACTGTGTCGGGTCGTCGGCGAGCACCTCCTGCGGTGTGGGCGCGCGTCCGCCGAACCGATCTGCCAGACGTCGGTAGATTGCAGCGGCCGCCTTGGTGGAGAGTTGCTGACCGACGATTGACCGCACCAGTGCGCCGTAATGGTCAGTCTGATGGCCTTCCCGTCGCTCCATCAGGCCATTCGGCCCGTGCTGGGCGATCAGACTGGCCATCACCGGGTCCACGGCGCGCAGATGCTCAAGGCCCTGTGCAACCATCAGTCCCATGGTTGCGCCGCTGGTGGCCGATGACCGGCGCTGAAGACTGGTTTCACGGCCGTCACTGGCCGGCAGAGATGCTCAACGCGGCGCCGTCCAGGGCTTTGAGCGCCCGTTCGACTGACATCGTCACGCAGGTGAAGGTGGGCGTGTCACGCAACGTGTAGAGGCTTGACTCAGTTTCACGCAGGCGCTGAACCAGGTCCAAAAACTCGCCCGGATCGTCACCTTCAAAAGCCACCACAAACTCCTGGTCGTCCAGCCCAAAGGAGTAGCTGGTGTTCAGATCAATCCGGGGAAACTCCTTGCCGACGCGGATGTGCTCCTGCATGATCCGCCAGCGCTCTTCGGCGGCCAGTGCGTACCAGGCACGCGTCTTCACAAACGGGTACACGAACAGGTAGCGGCCGTGGGCGGGGCGAACCTGCAGCCTTGACTCGTTTGAGTACGAGGAGGGCTTGGTCATTGCCAGAAACGAGTAGGGGATGGTCACCCACTTCATCAGACCGCTCTGCTGCAGGACCACGTGGAACTCATGGATACGTTCCAGGTTCTCGGCCTGGGCGAGGATCATCATGTCCACATCGCCGCGGATGCCAACCAGCGAGCCGGCTCGCAGCAGGTGGTCGTGGCCAAAGTCCTCACAGGCGGCGAGGAACTCGTATTTATGCTCCTCGCGTTCAGCATCTGGCAGACGCCGCCAAGCGGGGTCAACGTGCAGGAAGGTGTACTTGACGAAGTGACGGATCGGCATGGTGTTCAATGATCGCAGCTGCCAACTGGCACCGGTCGCAGTAACGCCGCCTGCGCGGCGGTAGCGGCTGCGGCTGGGCGCGGTCAGGGGGTGTGCGCCGGAACGCGCCAGGCTGCACACGCCCGAAGCCGCGGCGGGGTGGGCTAGGATTGTAGGGCGATGCGGATCGCTCTCATCTCACCGTACTCGTGGAGCTATCCGGGGGGCGTAACCCGCCACATCGAGGGTCTGGCAGAGCAATACCTCGCACAGGGCCATGAGGTCCGGGTTCTGGCTCCTGTGGACCCAGTTGATCTTGGCGCGGCGGTTATGCACCGCGGCGCGCGCCCACAGCATGTCACGCTGCCTGACTACCTCATTCCGCTTGGCCGGACCGTTGGGTTCAAGGCCAACGGCGCGGTTTCCAATCTGTCGCTCTCAGCGCCTGCAATGGTGAAACTCGCACGGGAGCTCTCCGCCGGACGGTATGACGTCGCTCACATCCACGAACCCATCGCGCCGCTGGTCGGCTGGACCGCAACACTGCCCTACGGGATGCCGCTGGTTGGCACTTTTCATACTTACTCCGTCAAACGCGTGCCCAACGCGATCGCGACGGGGCTGGGCGCCAGGCAGGTGCTCAACCGGCTGCGCGTGAGGATCGCCGTCTCAGACGCGGCCGCCTGGACTGGGCGACGCTGGTACGGCGGACACTACCGGGTGATTCCCAACGGCGTTCACGTAGACGAGGCGGCGCTTGAGGCCGCGCTTGAGGCAAGACGCGGGGAGGTCGCGCAGGCGCCCTTGAGGATCGTCTTTGTCGGGCAGGCGGTGGAGCGCAAGGGGCTGCCGCTGCTGCTGCGTGCGTTTGAAGCTCTGTGCGAACACATCCCTGCGGAACTAACCGTCATCGGCCCTACACAGGCAGAGCTGGCTCCGCTGCTCATGGATGCCCGCGGCGTGCGTGCGCTGGGCAAGGTTGACGACCAGGCCAAGAACGCTGCGCTTTTGGCTGCAGACGTGCTGGTCGCGCCCTCCCTGGGCGGTGAGAGCTTCGGTATGGTGCTGACCGAGGCTTTTGCCGCGGGCGCGACGGTTGTGGCCTCTGACATCGCCGGTTACCGCGATGTGGTCACTGACGGAGTGGACGGCGTGCTGGTTGCCCCCGGGGACCCCGTTGCGTTGGCCGAGACGCTGCGCGAGCTTTACTACGAGCCACAGCGTCGTCATGCGCTTGCCCAGGCCGCGGCACTCAGTGTGCGCCGCTTTGTTTGGCAGCGCGTCGCCGAGCAGGTCATGGAAGCTTACGTGGATGCGATCGCCACGCCGGAGCCGGTTGGCGCGTGGGGTCGACTGGGTGTCAAAACCGGCTTTGTCTGTGCTGATCTAGCGCCGCGAGCGCCCGCCGCAAAGCTGGCGAGCCTTGAGACCCACACCCCGGCTTCAGCCCGGCGCAGCCGAGTGCTGCGGTACCTGCGCCGTGCAGCGGCGGTGGGCTTTCCGATCCTCACCGCGGCGCTGGCCTACCTGGCGCTGCGCAAGATCGGGTTTGACAGCGTCGGCTCGGCACTGATCAGATCGGAGCCGTCCTTTGTGGTGCTGGCGCTTGCCGTGATGTGCACGGCAATGGTCGCGCGCGCCCTCTCCTGGCATTTGATTCTGAAGGCTGCCGTGGCCAGCTCACGGATCCGTTTTGCCGACGCGGTACGAGGCATCATGATCGGGGTGCTGATGTCCTCGACGCTGCCGGCTCGCCTGGGCGAGCCGGCACGTGCGCTGGTCATCGCGCGGCGCAGCGGCCGGCCGCGCGAAGACTTTCCGGTGGTGCTGGGAACGCTGGTTTCCCAGACGATCCTGAACATCGTTGCGCTGATCATTCTCGGCACGATCATGTTCTCCTCGGTGAACTTCTTTAAGGGCAACCAGTCAGCGCTGTTGGCGGTCGTGCTGGTGCCGGTGTTGTTACTGGGGCTTGTGGTCGTCGCGCCGCTCGCCTTGCGGTTTGGCTGGGGCGCGGCGAGTCCGGGCCGCGTGCGCGTCGCGCTGATCAAGGCGCAGCAGTTGCTTGTCAAGGTGCGCGGTGGACTGGTGGTCTTCCGTCACTGGCGGCTTGGTGCCGGTGCTTCGGCCGCACAGCTTTCAGCCTGGGCGCTGCAGGCGCTCTCCTGCTATCTAGTGCTGGATGCGTTCGGTCTCTCTAGCCGGGTCGGTTTCGTGGGCGCTGCCGCGGTGCTCTTCGCGGTCAACGTCAGCGCGGTGATCCCGGCTACGCCTGCCAACGTCGGCGTCTTCCAGGCGGCGTGTGCGACCGTGCTTTCAACCGGCTGGCATGTCGGCTGGAGCACCGGCATCGCGTACGGGGTTGTGCTGCAGGCTGTGGAGATCACCACGTCAATAATGCTTGGGGTGCCGGCGCTGCTGAGGGAGGGAATGTCCTGGCGTGAGGTGCGTCTGCGGGCCCTGTACGCGGTGCCCATCAAGCTGGCGCCCCGCAGCAGCGGCGTAGAGCGGCAGGTGGGCTCTCCCGCTCATTGAACTCATGGCACACTAGGGTTATGGCAGACGGCGGCACGCGCGGGTTTGCGTCAGATAATTCGGCGACTGTTCACCCTGCCGTGATGGAGGCGATGCTGCGCGTGAACGTGGGTCACGCGTTTGCGTACGGACATGATCCGTACACGCGCGAGGTGGAGCGGCGGCTGGCCGACGCCCTGGGAAGCCCGAATGCGGGCGTGTTCTTTGTCTTCAACGGCTCCGGCGCCAACGTGCTTTCACTGCGGGCGGCGCTGCGGCCGTGGGAAGCGGCGATTGTGTCTGAGGTCGCGCACCTGCAAACCGACGAGACCGGTGCCCCCGAGGCGGTCGCAGGCATCAAACTGATTCCGGCGCCGACGCGTGATGGCAAGCTCAGCCCCGAGGGTCTCAAGGCGCTGGTTGAACGAACCAACGACGAGCATGCCGCCAGGCCGGGCCTTGTTTCGCTGACACAGGCCACCGAGCTTGGCACCGTCTATTCACTGCAGGAACTGCGCGAGTTGTCAGAGATCGCCCACGCAGGCGGGCTGTGCGTGCACGTCGACGGCGCCCGCTTTGCCAACGCGGCCGCGGCGCTTGGCGTCGGGCTTGACGACCAGGTCCGCGCAAGCGGCGCGGACCTGGTGTCATTCGGCGGAACCAAGAACGGCTTGATGGTCGGCGAGGCCGTGGTCGTCCGCGATCCGGCGCTTATGCAAGGAATGTTGCATCTGCGCAAGCAGACGCTTCAGCTGGCGTCGAAGATGCGGTTCGTGGCAGCCCAGTTTGACGCGCTGCTGCGCGATGATCTATGGCTGCGCAACGCCGCTCATGCCAACGCTATGGCAAGGCGTCTGTATGAGGCGGTGGGCTCGATCAACGGGGTGACGGTGACCCGCCCGCCCGCCGCAAACGGTCTGTTCGTAAAGCTTCCGGAGGCAGCGCGTAAGGATCTGCAGCAGCAGTTTGACTTCTACGTGTGGGATGAGTTGACCGGCGAGGTCCGCTGGATGTGCTCCTGGGACACCACCGAGGAGGATGTCGACCGCTTCGCGGCGGCGGTGCGTAGCGCTGTGCAGAGTGGGTTGGACGACACAACGACTTGACCACGCCGGATGGGTCGCCTAGTATCACAGGCGAGGGATGTACAGGATCAACTGGCATACTGTCATCCGGAGAAAATACTGATGTTGGCGACTCTGGTAAAGAGTGGTCAGATGGCTGGTGTGGTGTAAATAGAGCTTGTAGGGTCCAGCTTATGGACAGTGGCTGTTCGCTGTTGGCGCGATTCAACGGATTGAAAGGCTGGTTTTTTTGATGGTCATCACCCATGAGGCGTACAAGCCATCGTCGACTCGCGCTGCTGCCGCACATGGGCGCCGACAGGTTCGGCGCGGCGGTTTCCGCGAGCGTCGTGACTATCGGACACGGCCGACCGTCAGCACGATCATCCCGACCCTGAACGAGGCTGAGAACCTTCCACACGTGCTCACAAGGCTGCCAGACGGTGTCAACGAGCTGATCATCGTAGACGGGCACTCCCAGGATCGGACCGTGGAGGTGGCACGCAAGCTGCGTCCCGATGCACGCATCGTGATGCAGGACCGCACAGGCAAGGGCAACGCGCTTGCCTGCGGGTTCGCGGCGGCAACCGGGGACATTCTGGTCATGATCGATGCAGACGGATCCACCGATCCAAGCGAGATCCCAGCCTACCTGCGGCCGCTTTTTCACGGTGCTGACTTTGTCAAAGGTTCGCGCTACCTGGAGGGCGGCGGGAGCGCTGATATCACCCGGGTGCGCAGCCTTGGTAACCGGGCGCTGGGGGTTGCCGTGAACGTGATGTTCAGGGCACGCTACACGGACCTCTGCTACGGCTACAGCGCTTTCTGGCGACGCTGCCTGCCGCAACTGCACGTGACGTGTGACGGCTTTGAAGTTGAGACCGTCCTCAACGTGCGCGCGATCAAAGCCGGGTTGAGCGTTGTGGAGGTCCCAAGCTACGAGCGTGAGCGGATCAGCGGACTCAGCAATCTGAGCGCCTGGCGTGACGGGCGCAGGGTGCTTGCCACGATCCTGCGCGAACGGTGCAGCCGGCTCCCTGAGCCCACCGACGCCTGGCGACCAGCCTTTGTCGAACTTGACAGCGGCGGCCCAGTGCAAGGGTCAAGGGGACTGGTGCTGCGCTCGCCCGGCCCGCCGCCGCGCAGGAGCGCAACCCGTGACCACGAACGTATTGCGGTTGCGCTGAGCCGCTAGAGCCAAAGGCGGGCACTGCGTGAAGGCCCGTCAGCGGGTTGGCTGCGGCAAGCCTCGCCCCATGACGTGGCGACCGGGGGCAGCCCAGGCGGTGGCATGACGGTGGGCGCCGACTTATGATGCAGCGCCATGCAAAGGATCGTCTTTCTGCTCCCAGAGCTTGCCGGTGGTGGGGCTGAACGCGCCTGCGCGATGCTTGCCTCCTCGCTCCCCCGGGAGCGGTTTGAGCCGCTCCTGCTGCTGCAGCACAGGACTGTGCGGCAATACCCAGTGGCTTCACATGTGCAGGTCCTGGAACTGGGTATTGACAATCCGGGCAGGGCACTTATCCCTTTGCGCAGGACGCTTGGCAAGCTCGCGCCAGCCGCGGTATACGCGGCGTTGCCGCACCTCAACGCCATGGCTGTTGCGGCCGCTTGGACGATGAGCAGGCGGCCACGGGTGATCGTGTCAGTTCACAACAACACAGCACTTGAATACGCGGATCTGGGTAAGCGCTGGCTGCGGATCGGTGAGCCGCTCACCTATGCTCTGGCGGACGCTGTTGTCTGTGTATCGCAGGGGGTGGCTGACACGCTGCGTACGCTCACCCCTCACGGTCAGAACAAGGTGCGGGTGATTCCAAATCCGGTTGACGTAGCTGAAATCGCCAGGTCTTCCCGTCAGGTATCCGACCATCCCTGGTTCCAGGGTGAGCACAGGGTGGTGCTCGCTGCTGGGCGCCTGGTGCCGCAGAAGGACTACCCAATGCTGTTGCGGGCATTTACCTTGGTGCACGCGACATGCCCGGACGCTCGCCTGTTGATTCTCGGCGAGGGGCCGCTCAGGCAACAGCTCAGTTCAGAGGTCAAAGAGCTTGGTCTAAGTGGTCTGGTAGAGATGCCTGGACGCGTCGACAACCCCTACCCGTACTTTGCGGCGGCCGCGTGCCTTGCGCAGGCGTCACGGTATGAGGGGTTTGGGATGGCTCTTGTGGAAGCTCAGGCTGCCAGCTGCCCAGTTGCCGCCACCGACTGCCCGTACGGGCCTGCGGAGGTGCTGGACCACGGGCGTCTGGGTCTGCTGTCGGCGGTTGGCGACCCGGCCGGGTTTGCCGGCAACGTGGTGCGTCTGCTGGATGACCCGGCTTTGGCGGCTCAGCTGCGGGAAGAGGGGTTGGTGGCCGCGCGCAACTACGCACCGGAGAAGGTCGCGGCGAGCCTGGCCGACCTGCTCAGCGGTCTATGCGATATCTGACCATCACCGGTTGTTTTACAACGACCGCAACGCCAGGCGAACCTGCCTGTAAGGACGGGCTTGCCCGGTACGCCGAAGGGTCGCGGACACGTAGCCGGTTCTGGCAGAGTGCACGCGAACCAGCACTGATCTGCTCGCTCCGGGCGCGAGCGTGAGCCGCAGGCTGCGTGTTTTGCCCGCACCGTGAATCACCAGCCGGTAGGAGGTTGTGTGCAACTGGTCGCAGGTAACCGATACGTTGACTGACCGGCCAGCTTTGGTAGGCAGGATCGAGAGTTGTGTGTACCCCACTGCGTTGGGAGCTCTCAGCGGTATCCGCGAGGCGATGAGGGCCCCGATGGCGATCGCGCTCGCCAGCAAGACGGTCAGCGTGGAACCGATCCGTACACGCGGCAGTCGAGGCATGGTCGCCGGTGGACCGTCCCGCCAGCGAAGCGCCATGCTGGCTGCCGACGCTGACACCGTCACAACCGCAAGCAGCACCGCCCAGGATGTGCGCTGGATGCCTCCCGGCATGCCGTTGAGCACCAGGGCGCCGATGATCAGGGTGGCGATGCTCAATGCTACCGTCAGGGTGACGCGCATCACCTGCGTCGGCAGCGCGTCCGGTTGTGAACGAGCAAAAATCGCGCGTGTCAGCGCGAACCCGGGCAGCAGCAGGCCCAGCGGCACCGTCGCAACCGTGCGGACCGGCACCCACGGCGCGCCGGAAGCAACCGCTGCACAAAGCACCGCGAGACCTCCGGCGAGAACATCGGGTCCGGTCCGCTTCATGCGCTGGAGCCAAGCAGGTACACAAAGACGTTGCCGCTGTCGTATATGCGCGAAAGTCCCGCCCGGTCAAAGCGGGTGGCGAGGCGCTCTGACAGCAGCGGCTCGGGGTAGCCGCCCTTCGGAGTGGTGGCGAAATAAAAGCCATCGGTATTACTGGTGGCGTCCGCGCGAAGATCCACCACCACGTACCGGATGTGTGCGCTGCGCCAGAGCGGCAGTGCCCAGCCGGGTAAAGTGGACATCTGTAAAACCTCGTCGGCGGCATCGGTTGCGCCTGAGGCGACCGGCTGGTCGCCGAACAGGAGCACTGGCTCGATGTCCGACCCAGGCCCTAAGACGATCCCGCGCGGCAGCTTCTTGGTCCAGTATCCGACCGCGAACGATGGCGAGAGCAGACGCTTGCCGTCCGCCAGGATCGAGGTGGGCCGTGCGATCCGCGACGCGGGCGGCCAGCCGTTGATAGCTCCTCCGACGACCATGATCGCCGCTGCCGTTGCGACCGTGGCGCGAGCAATCCATGGCCGTGTTCTGTTGGCGAGCTGGTCCACGGGGAACCATCCCAGAACGAACGCCACACCAATTGAAAAAAAGTCAACTAGCCGGACAGACGTCTCCCAGGCACCGCTGGCGAAACGCAAGCCCATGGTCGGTATGTACAGCACCGCGGCGGCGACCAGCATCACTTTGGCGGCGCTGTGCTGAGGGCTCTGGGACCAGGCGCGGCGCAGCGAGAGCAACACGGCGCTCACCGCTAGCAGCACGCTCAGCCCGCCCAGTGCCTTTTCATACAGCGTGTTGCCTGGGATCGACTCGGTGCTCGTTTTCCCGAACAGTGCGTGAGGCGGGGCTTCCTGGGTGAGCGTCTGAAACACGGATTTGAGCGCCCCGGCGATCACGGGGGTCAGGTAGCCGACCGTGATGCTGGCGACCACCACCAGCCACGCGGCTGCCAGAACCAGCGCCACTCCTGCGAACGGCAACGTGGAGGCATCGTTGGTCAGTCGCAGACGGGGCAGCCGTGTGATGCTCAGCAGTGCCAAAATCACCACAGCTGCATACGACGTCAGATGGTGCGTCGGTACCAGGGCGGCGATCAGCACGATCAGTACGATCGCCCATGGTTTGCGGCCCTGAACTGGACGCTGCGAGCGCTCAACCGCAACCGCCATCAGCACCAGCAGCAAAGGCAACGCCAGCGACTCGTAGGCGTACTGGGCTTGCCAAAGCATGAAGTTGCTGTCGGCCGCGTACAGCAGTGTGCCTAGGCCTGCTGCCCGTGATGAGCCGCCAACAGCGAGCAGCAGTGCGAACAGGCCCAGCATGAAGGTGGTGCGTGCTGCCGCCAGCAGGATGATCCCCGAACCGAACGGTGACATTCCGCTCAGCTGGGCCAGGGCGGAGGTTGCTCCAGCCAGGCCTGGGAACTCGGCGGTCACAGGCAGGAAAGAGTTTGGCGTGTAGAGGTGGTGGTGAATCAGCACCTGCTGTGCGTTGTAAGCGTGCGGAAACTCGTCAGACAGGGTGAACGCGTAGGGGTCGCGCATCACCTTCACCGCAAGCATCGCCAATCCGAACGTCACCACCAGCGCCACCTGTTCCCCCCGGGAGACGCTGTCAGATAGCGTGCGAATCACAGCCGGTACGACGATCAGCGTGACGCCCAGCCAGTAGAAGGCGGTTGACGGGTCGCGGGTCGCGCGCGAGAGATCGTCAACCATGCACACCATCGCCAGCCCCAGCGCTGTTATGAGCGCCACCTGCGGGAAGCGCAGATGCGAGACAGCGTCCGTTCTACCGGTCAACGACAGTTCGGGGACAGCGGGCGATGTGGACAAAGGACTCCTGGACGGACGCGTTGGCCCGTGCGCGATCAGCCGGCTGACCGTGGTCGAAGGTGTGGGGAGCGGAGCGCTCGGCTGTAGCTGAAATATGCCACTGCACTCACCAGTGCGCCTAAGGGGATGGTCGCTGCGCGGGCCAGCGCGTCGGTGTTTCCGCGTGATGCCGAGCGCAGCTCTCGCGCGAGCGCCGCGGGCAGCGTGCGGGTCACGTAGCTGCGCTCGGAGGCGAGCGCCCGGTCGCGGCCGACTGAGCGGCTAACCGCCGCCTTTGACCGGCCCTCCGACCAGCAGCGCTGGTAGAAGTAGCGGCGCTGTGAGCGTACGGGTGTCACCCGGTGTTCCACGCACGCGGAGGGCTGATGCAAGATCGCGTCCGGTCCGTAGTGTCTGCCAACCCTGATCCCGAGCTCTGTCTCCTCGCAGCCGACCGGCAGGGTGCCGACCCTGCCGAGCGATTCCGAGAACAGTCCCACCTGCGCAAAGACGGCGCTGCGAAACGACATGTTGGCACCGATCGGATTGCGGATCGGCGCCCGCTGTTTAGGCAGGCCCTCATACGAGCATCCCACCACCCACAGAAACTCCGGTGGCAGCCAACTGGGGGCTTTGTCTGGCCATGCCGGCTGAACCCAGCCGCCAACGCCAACGACCTGCGGGGCGGCATACGGTTCCAACAGCTCGTCAAGCCAGCCGGCGCACGGCACCGCGTCGTCATCCAAAAAGACCAACACGTCAGTTGACGACGCTCGCACCGCCGAGTTGCGGGCGCCGGAAAGCCCTCTGGCATGAGTGTTGGGGATCACTCGCGCTTGCGGAAAGCGAGCGGCTGCGGCCTCCTGCAGGCGTGGAGCGTGGTCTGCTACCAGGATCAGCTCGTCACCATCGCGCATCTGTTCCAGACAGGCTTGGATCGTTGCGCCGAGGACGTCCCAACGGTCCATCGTGTAGGCGCACACGCAGACCGTAGCGGTCAGCTCGGTCCTGCGTGCCGAGGCTGACATGAGGCTACGAGCACCATCGAGTGGTCATCTGAGCGAAGCCGTCCACAAGACCGGTCTGCTGGCACAGGAGCCGTCTTGGCGGTTGGAGCCTCTGACCTCCACGGTGCCAGTGACAGTGCCGTGCATCGTGAAGGCCGCCTGCAATGTGACTGACATGCCAGCAACACCGTGAAACCGGTGGGTGAGCCCGACGCCAGCGGCTGAGGCGCTATCAAGCGGCCAGTCCGTGCCGCCGGGGTGCGCCGTGTACAGCAGGCCGGCATGGCGTCTGCTGCAGCGCAGCTTGACGGACACGGAAACAGAGTTGACATCAAGGCGGCTGGGGGCCAGCGTCACTGAAAGTGGCTGTTGCTGCCCGGTCCTGCCGTGGTAAGTGCCGGCCCGGGGACGCTGCTCGGGGAAGAGAGGCCTGCCAGAGAGCACGCTGATCTCCTTTGCCAGCCACCCCGAGATGCCGCTGATGCTCGTGAAGTAGTCTGGTGCCCTGGTTGTACAGTCGCCGCTGTTCCAGATCACAAGACCGATCTCCACGCGCAGGCCGTTTGCATCCCTGGCCATAAGCGGGCCGCCGCTGTCACCCTCACAGATTCCTGTGGTTTTGCTTGGTGAGTCCGCGCAGATCTGGTCCGCTGTGTCCAGTGGCAGTCCGAAGCTGGTTTGGGAATCGGACTTGCACTGCGGTTCTCCAGCCATCGCCATATCAGTTTCAAGCAGGGTCGGCGATACTGTGCCGCTCGCATATGATGGCCAGCCCCAGCCTGAGACCCAGACGGGCGTGCCAGCAGCGTAGAGCGATCTGTCCGCGGCGGTGGCCAGTGGCACAGGCGGCACGGTGGTAGGAGTCTTGAGTTGCAAGAGCGTTGCGTCGTAGTCGGTCAGATCCGCTCCGTTGGGGGCAACAACCCTGTAACTGGGATCACGTACAACCCGGGACACGGCACTGGTCTGGCCGCCAACGCTTGTGGAGGTCGTGCCGGTTATCACTTCAAAGCGCCAAGCCGCCGAAGCGCAGTGACCGGCGGTCAGGACCACGTTGGGTGCCACGACCGTGCCGGTGCAGGTGTTGCTACCAGTTGGATTGTTAATGAGCACCCGCGCCATCCAGGGCCAGGTCTTCAGAGACGCGTTACTGCCGTGCACAATGCGACTCTGCCTGCCCGCAGCCGGCGCCGCCTGCGCCAGCACAAAAAGCATCACGGCAAGCAGCGTCGCTGTGGCGGTGTGGTTGGCGCGGCTGATCCGGTCACGCTTGGCGAGGGCTGTGTGGCTTGGCCTCGTCACTACCCTGTCTTCCCGGCGACCGCGCCAAAGCCTCGTGCGTTTGGGTGCTGACACGGCGCAAAAGTGTAGCCGCGGGACGGGCTTCAGCTGCGGCTGCCCAGCACCTTGGGCTGCTCTCATCGCCGGCGGGCGTTGCGGGCGGCGTGCGCAGCGACCAGCTGGTCCGGTGTCCATTGCAGGGCCGCCGCAACCTGAATGCCAGCCGCTGCGATCGCCACCGCAGTCTGCTCGCTGCCACCGGGCGCCGCAACTTGGTGCACGCTCCAGCTGGCCGCCGGCGGGCCAAATCGAGTGTGGGCGAGTGTCAGCCTGGCGTCGAAATCAGGCTGGGTGTAGGACTCGCCCTGGGTGCCGGCATCGCGTGTTGCGTTGGACTCACCCCGATGCCTGGCAGCAGGCTGGGCGTCGGACGCGCCGGGAGGCGCGACCTCAACGCCCTGCAGTGCGGGCACCACGCCTGTGCCAAGTGCCTTGCCGATCGCCTCTTTGATGGTCCACGCCTGCGCAAAGCGCACGGCGAAGTCAGGCTCTGCCAAGCCATCCAGCCACGCGGATTCGCTGCTTGTGAACAGCCGCCTGCACACCCGCCGGGCGCTGGTGGGCGCGACGGGTAGGGGTTCAACGTCCACGCCGATCGCGCCGGCGCCTGTGGAGGCCGCCACGATAAGGCCGCGACAGTGAGCGACGCTCACATGCAGGTTGGGGTGGTTCGGGAGGTAGGGCTTGCCAAGCGCGGTCAGCGACACTTCGGAAGGGCCAGGGCCAGGGCCAGGGCCAGGGCCAGGGCCAGGGCCAGGGCCAGGGCCAGGGCCA
>JBMFHK010000004.1:26576-56296 GCA_049976865.1 Solirubrobacteraceae bacterium
GGGCCGAACCCATCGCTCAGCGATGCCATCAGCTCAATGAGCAGCCGTCCCAGCACGTGTTGGGCGCGCACGTCATCATCAGCGATCTGCCGTGCGCGCGCCTGGTCCACCGGTCGCAGAGCCCATATGGCCAGCTCAAGCCATCGGGATGACCCGTTGGTGAGCGGACCGTAACGGCAGAAGACCAGGCTGGCCTGTGCTGTGCCCAAACCAGCTGACGAATGTGGCAGGTTCACGGCCGCCTTATTATCACTTGGTGTGAAGATGGGGCTGACGAGGTGACCGAGCTTGAGATGGAAGAGGCTCTCACCCCCGCCGTCACGGGAACGCCGCTTTGGTTGGATGTTGAACCAGATGCGGTTTATGCGGTGCTGCACGCCCCCCCGACCGGTGTGCGCTCCCGGGTGGCGGCACTCATTGTGCCCGCGTTTGGATGGGAGAGTGAATGCGCCTACCGTTCGCGGCGTGACTGGGCGATCGCCTTTGCGTCTGCCGGGGTGACGGCCGCTCGCTTTGACTTTCCCGGCACCGAAGACAGCGTTGGTTCGCCGACACGCTCCGGTCGCTTTCAGAGCCAGATCGATGCGACCGCGGCGGTGGCGCGGTGGTTGAGAGAGGAAACTGGCTGCGTCCGATTGGTGCTTGTTGGAGCCGGGCTGGGCGGGATCGTCGGTTATCTGGCGGTTGCTCAAAACGCTGCCGTTGACGACCTTGTGCTGTGGGGTGTGCGGGCCAGTGGCCGTGCCTACATCCGTGAGCAGCAGGCGTTTTCCGCGGTGTCCGTGGGAGAGCAGCCTGATGCTCGTGATGCCGCACGGCCAGACGGCGTGGTTGGCATTGCGGGTCACAGGATGAGTGCTGAAACCGTTGCGGCGCTGTCCGCCGTGGATCTGACAGCGGTGCCTCTGGCCGATGCCCCCGCGCGGCGGGTGTTGTTGATCGAGCGTGATGCGGCCGGTGTCGACCGGCGCCTGCGCGACCATTTGCAGGGGCTTGGTGTCGACCTCACGGTGATGCCTGCCGATGATTATCGGCTGTTGGTCATGGTGCCGGACATGGGGCAAAGCCCCGTGGTGACAATCCGACGGTCTGTCGACTGGGTCACCGGCGTGGTTCCGGCAGCCGCCCGCCAGGTCGTGCCGACTGGTGTGGCTGCGGCGGCCAGTGGCCGTGTCGCGCCGATTAGTCCGGAGCCTGCTGGTTGTCCGCAACGCGTAGCGGAGGTCCAGTTCGAGTATGACGGAGTCCAGATCCGCGAGCGGCTGCTGAGGTTCCGATTCGGGTCCGCACATCTGTCCGCCGTGCTGGCTGAGCCGGTGGTCAACGCTTCGTCGCGGGTTTGCGTGGTGACCGTCAACAGCGCTTGGCTGCGACGGACCGGACCCAACCGGGTCATGGTTGAGCTGACCCGACGCGCGGCTGCTGCCGGGCTTGCCGCAGTCCGGCTCGACCTCCCCGGTTTGGGTGACTCCGAGGGAGACGCAGGCAGGGTGTTTGAGCGGGACACCCGCGGCAACGAGGAGGCGCTGCGTGCGCTGCAGGCGCTGTATGACGAACTTGAGGCAGCCGGTATCGCCAGTCGCTTTGTGTCGGTCGGGTTGTGCCTGGGCGGCTATATAGCTGCTGCGTCAGCGTTATCAGACCGGCGAGTGAGCGCCGTGGTCGGCATCAATCCACAGTTGGCCTGGGGTGACCGGCAGAGACAGTGGCAGCGGCGCTGGGCGATTGAACTTGGTGTCCTTGGTTCACGGGCTAATGTCGCCACCGCCGACTCCGCCAACGCAAGGCTGTCGAGGCTGCGCGAGAGGATCACCGTCCGAGTTGATCGGTGGCGCAAAGCTGTTCAGGACGCGCTGGGACCGAGGGTTGCGCACAACCGCCTGTTCTGGCGTCTGTACTGGTACTCGCACGTCCGCAACGTGGGTCGGTTGCTAAAGCGTCTGGGGGAAAGCGGCTTGCCGGTGCTTTTGGTGTCCGGGATCGGGGAGGGCCTCACGCGGGACGTACAGGCAGACGGTCCTCGATCAAAGGTCATCAAACGGTGGGCCAACATCAGGTTTGTGCCGGTCGGAACCAACTCACATCTGCTGCATCCGCTCTGGAGCCAGGATGAGCTGTTTGACATTGTGGCTCCGTTCTTGGCGGAGATTGACGATGTCAGTTCGTTCGTCGCAAGCGGACACAACCACGGGCAGGCGGGCAGCGAGACAGATCAACTTACGCCCACTCCAGAAGAGGAGACACAAAGTGCCAAGTGATATTCCGCAACCCACGGCCGACCAGGCTGAATTTTTGGGCCAGCTCTTTGATGCCGGGCATCTGATCCCGACCGGTGTACCAGGTGTTTACGGCCACAGCGATACCTACGAGCGCATCCGTGATCGTTTTGAAACCATGGTCAGCCGCATCGCCGCACAGGACGGTGCCGTGACGCTCAAGTTCCCGCCGGTGCTACCGCGTCTCAACCTCGAGCAGAACGGCTACGTGGCCAAGTTCCCACAGCTTGCGGCCAGCATCTTCAGCTTCCAAGGGTCTGAGGCCGACGCGCTGAAACAGGGTCGTCTTGCCGCGGCCCACGAGGATTGGAGCGGATTCCAGAAGCAGACCGACCTGATGATGCTCCCGGCCGCCTGTTACCCCGTCTACCCGGCGGTTGCTGCCAGGGGTCCGCTGGACGCGGGCGGCGTGTCCATCGACATGCAGGGAACCTGGGTGTTCCGCCATGAGCCCTCGCTTGACCCTGCCCGCCAACAGATTTTCCGCCAACACGAGCTGATACGCATGGGCGTACCGGATGAGGTTGTTGCCTGGCGGCTGCAATGGGCCAGGCGTGCGCTGGAGCTGTTTGGTGAGATTGGCCTGGAAGGGAGCGTCCAGACGGCCAGCGATCCGTTCTTTGGGCGTCAGGGCCTGCTGTTGGCTGCCAACCAGAACGCGGAGGAGCTGAAGTTTGAGCTGGTTGTGCAGATCGCCGGTCCTGAGCCCACTGCATGCGCCTCATTCAACTACCACGTAGACCAGTTTGCCGGTGTCTACGGCCTCAAGTTCACTGATGGCGCTCCACTGCACACGGCCTGTGTTGGGTTCGGGCAGGACCGGATCGTCTTGGCGCTGATGCGAACGCATGGCCTGGATCCGGCGCAATGGCCCGCGTCGGTCAGGGCCAGGGTGTGGGACTGACGTTTCAGCTCTGACTGCTAATGGTGGAGACAGCCTCGGCCATGGCAGCGATGCTCAAAAAGGTCGCGCGCCCAATCAGCTCTTGAGGAAAGGTTATCCCGAACTCCTCTTCAAGTCCGAGCATCACCTCCACGCTCGCAAAGGAGGTCATCCCGGCTGCGTAGAGGTCGGCTTGGGGGTCGATCGTTGCAGCATCCAGGCTGATGCCGGCATACTGGCCCACCACGTCGCGCACACCGGCCAAAACCTTTTCATCCACCATTTTCTAAGCTCCGTTTTTAGGGTTCGGCGAAGGAGATTAGCCGCGTGCCTGGCCAGCTTGGTCGCCAAGCCGCTCATAGTCGATTTTGATCGTGCGGTTGATCAGCCGTGCGGTTTCGGAGAGCTCTGCATAGCTGGATGTCCGCCCGCGGACGGCCACCATCCCCAACGTCCCGCTGGCAGGATCAAGCTCGGTCCCCGGGGGGGCTCGCACATCGACCCGGTCCACCGTGTCTGCGCGTGCGAGTTCTTCTGTGCCGTGTACGGCCAGGACGCGCACGGCATCAAGGGGAGGGTTGACATCCCACCAGTAGCCGATGGCGCTGCACGCAACCGGACCGGCGAATCTCACTGGTCGGCCAAGCGCGATGTCAGCAGCCACACGGAACAGGTTCACGTCTGAGACGCTGCTGAGCACGGCGGGCGGCCCACCTCCGAGGCGCCCGTTGACCTCGATTATCTTCGGTCCCTCGGGGGTCAGTTTGATCTCTATGTGCAGGCACGAGTCGGTCACCTCAAGTGCGCGGATCGCTGCGCTGGCCAACTCCAGCACCTGGTGTGTGGTTTGCGCATCAAGCGCGGACGGAATGAATATCCCGTTTTCACGGAAGCCGTCGCTGAGCAGAAAGCGGCCAGTGACCGCCACGTGACTGATGTCAGTACCGCTGACGGTGCTCTCAACAGATACATAGCTACCGAACCAGTCATCGCCAACGGCGCTGTCAGCCATGTACTCCTCCGCCAGCTGCTCAGAACCAGCGTCGTATGCGGCAATCAGCTCCGGCACGGATTGGACCTTGCGGACCCCGCGGCTGGCCGCCCCGTGGGCGGGCTTCACCATTGCTGGATAGGAGACCGACGCCGCGATCCGGTGGATCTCTGCGTGAGCCAGCCCCGCGTCCAGATGCCAGAACCGCGGCTGCGCCACACCGGCTGCGCCCAGCGCCTGACGTTGAAGGAACTTGTTGGTGAGGGCGGCGACGGAGTCAACCGAGTTGTGACGACGGTCCAACCTCGTGGCGAGTTCGGCTGCTACAGGCAAGAGCTCGTCCCTGAAGGTCACGATTCCGTCGATGCCCGCGGCCGCCAGCGTCGCGGCGGCCGCGGTCAGATCGTCTCGCCTGATGTCCACGACGGTCCCGAATCGCTCCATGAGCATGCGTCTCACGCGCCCTCCGTCCTTGCCGTCAAGCACGATCCAGACGATCTGCGCCGCGTCGCCGATCCCGTTGAACAGGTCGTCAGGCCGGTGCGACCCTGAATCTTGCAGGATGCCGAGCTTAGGGGCCATCACAATTTCTCACTACTGGGTGTCACTAGCTTGGTCTGGTGTTGAGTGCGCAAGGTTCGCGTGATCGTACCGACTGCACGTAAGACAGGCCCGAGAAGGCCGCCGGTCGGCTGCTTGGCCTACGCGTCACGCTTGTACTCGATTGCAATGGCGCTTTGGATAAGCCGCCCGGCCTTGAGCAGCTCGCGGTGGTCAGCCGTATGACCAAGAATGCTGACCACGCCGAAGGTGCCGCGCTGCGGATCCAGCGCTTCTCCCGGTTGGACCTGGACGCGAACCGAGTGGACGAATGGCTGGGCGGCCAGGGTCTCGGTCCCGCGGACGGCAGCCACCGCCGTGGCGTTGCGCGGAGCGTTGAGATCCCAGCTGAAGCCCACGCCCTGTAGCGGCGCGAGTTCAGGAAAACGAACCGGGTGTCCCAGCGCCACCTCCAAGGCCACACGCCGCAGGTCAAGCCCGGAGACCAAGGGCAGAAACCCTGGTGTTGAGCCGCCCAGACGCCCGTTGACCTCGATGATCTGCGGTCCGCCGTCGGTCATCATGATGTCCGTGTTCACCATGGACTGCCGGATGCCCAGCGTGGTGATCGCCTGGCTTACGACCTCCAGCACCAGCCGAGCCTCGGGTCCGCTCACACAGGCTGGGACAAAACGGCCGGTGGCCCTGTGGTCGTCACGCGGGAAGGCGCCCTGGATTACGATGTGACTGATGCCCGCGGGTGTCACGACGCTGTCCACCGACACCAGCCGGGAGTACGGCGTGCTCCCGGCGTCTTCGCCGGCGAGGAACTCCTCGACGAGCTGGTCAACGCTGTCTGAATAGGCGTCCGCAAGCTCGCCTGGTTGATCGACCCTTATAACCTCCCGGCTGCCTGCTCCCTCGGTGGGTTTCACGATCGCGGGATAGTTGATGGTGGACCCGATCACCCTCAACTCTGCTGCCGTAAGCCCGGCGGGCAGATGCCAGAACCTGGGTTGCGGGAGCCCGGCCTCCTGAAACGCCCTCCTCTGCAGATACTTGTTGCGCACGGTCCGGGCAACCTCTGGCGGATACCCGGGCAGGCCGAGCCGATCGGCGATCTCGGCTGTGAACCTCAGGTGATCATCGTTGAACGCCACCACGCCGCTGATTCCCGTGCGCTTCAGGGTTGCGGCTGCCGCATCCATGTCTTCACTGTCGGCATCCACCACAGCGCCCAGCCGCTGCAGCAGAACTCGCGGGACGCGCCCGCCGTCCCGGCTGTCCCTCACGATCCAGACGATTTCCGCGAGGCCGGCGGCCGCTTTCGCCAGGTCAAATGTTTCGGTCCCACGGGGGTCAAAAACCACGCCGACTTTCACTGGCCGGATCCCGTGTTTGTGGTTGGCGGTCTCATCTGCTCTACCGGCACCGGGCTCTCTGACTGGCGCGTGGTTCCGTGAGCTGCCTGCGTGCTAACAAACCTTGCGGCCGGTGCCCAGGGCCGATGCCGTGTCTTACACCGTCACCCATGGTAGGCGTCCGCGCAGTTGTGCATGCCGATCCGGCGCTACCAGGCTCAGCAGCAGTACCGCGCAGAAGGCAAGGGCCGTTACGGCGACGACGAGACGCGCAGCCAACATCCAGCCGGACGGGGCGATATTGGCTGAAGCGATGCTGAGCGCCACAGCCGCGGCGACCAAGAGGACGGAGCGCAGGCGCAGGGGCGGTCGGTCCCGGCCCAGCACGGCGTGGTAAAGCAGCGCCCAACATGTCAAATCGATCAACGATGCGGCCGCCGACCCGTTGATCCCAAACGCGGGAATCAACAGCAGGTTGAGCAGTATGTTGAGCGTCGCGGTTGCCACAGAGAACGCGGCGACAGTCTTTGCGCGCCCATGCACCAGCATGGTCTGTGTGTACACCTCTCCTATGGCTGTGGGCACGGCCTGCACCGCCACCAGCGTTGCGACCAGCAACAGGCTGTCCGGCCGGTAGCGAGGTGGGCACCAGAGCTCGAGCAGAATCGGGGCGGCAGCGGCGAGCGCCAGCGCAGCCCCCGCCGCCAGCTGGCCCAATCCGTCACGACCTCTGCCCACCACGTCGTACAGCACCCGCTTGTCCTCGATCGCAAACAGGCGCGAGATCCAGATTCCCGCCAACGCGCCGAGGCCCAGCGCGACAAATCCGCCGACGTTGGCTGCCACGGCGTAACGGCCCAGCGCGGTGGCACCCAGCTCCGATTTGACGATGATGCGATCTGAGTCGCCGATCACAAACCCGGCTATCGCTGCCGGCACCAGCGCCAGAGAGAACCTGACCGTAGTGGTGAGTGCTGTGCCGAAGGCCCGGCCGATCCATTTCGGGCGTGCCACGCTGAGGACCACGGTCGCCGCGGTAACCTGGCCGGCCACCTCGCCGAGCATGTAGCCACTGGAGCTGCCGTGATCAATCACGACAAACATGACGGCCAGAAGCTGAGCGAAAACTGTCTGAGCCAGCGACACTGCGATGAACCAGCGGAGCTGGTCGCGGGCGCGCACGAGGCCCAGCGGCGTCGTTGTCAACGCGCTCAGCACCGCCCAGATGGTCGCGTAGCGAAACGGCAGGCTAAAGCGGGCAGCGCCAATCAGAGGTGCCCACCAGTGCCCTGTCCAATAGAACGCCGCGCCGCCCGCGACTGCCAGCAGCGCCGCAACCGCAACCACACGTCGGGCCAGATCCTCGCTCTCCTGCGCAAAGGCGCGCTGTGTGCCGGTGGACAGCCCAAACCCGAGTATCACGTACTGGATCTGCATGACAGCGGTGGCGGCCATCGCAGTGCCGTACTGGGAGGTGGGCATGAGCCTCGTCAGCGCGGGTGTCATCAGGGCGGTCAGTACCACCTGCGCAGCCCAGGCGGCCACATATGCCATGTCCCGTCCGAACAGCTTGCTGACCGCGGCCCGCACCGCTGCTTCGTGTTCGGTGGCAGGCATCAGGCGCGATGGTAGCCCGCAGTGCCACCTGGACACCGGCCGAAGCGTCGGGTGCTCGCTGCGCACAGGCCCCACCGCGTGGCACATGCGGCGCACAGGCCCTACCGCGTGGCGCCCGCCGAGCAAAGGTCCAACCCCGCTCTTGGTCTATGCGGCACGGGTACTATGTGCGCCACCACCCACCAGTCACCAAACCCAGAGGCTATCCGTGGCAGCAAAGATCGGGATTCTGTTTGACCCAGCCGGTACCTCGACGCTTGAGATGCGAGCTGCGCTCGATGGCGTGGCTGACATCGTGTGGGTGGTCCACGACGGTCAGGACGGCGGACGGGTGCCCCGAGCCCTGCTTGAGCGCATGGGTCCGGTTGTGGATGTGGCCAGCGACGATTTGGATGCGGCCGCTGCTGCGCTGCGACGGGCGCAGGTGAGCGGACTGGTTGCGTTCAGTGACGCGGATCTCATGCTGACATCAAAGCTGCGCGAGCTGCTCAGTCTTCCCGGGTATTCGCCACAGGTGGCCAGCGCGATCCGCAACAAGTTTCTGCAGCGCCAGGCGCTGCGGGTCGGCAACGTTGCGCAGCCTGACTTCTGGCATCTTCCCAACGGGCTTGACGGCGGGCAGCTGGACCGGGTTGCCGCGACCGTGCGGTACCCGGCGATGGTCAAGCCGGTGGAGGGGGCTGGCAGCCAGGGAGTGACGCGCGTGGACTCACCCGCGCAGCTGCTGGCAGCCTACCGTGCCGACGTGGAACAGCTCGCGGAGGAGTACATGGTCGAGACGGCTGACCGGGACATGCGGTTCTCTGGCCATGTGGCGATCGACAGCGCGGTGACCTCGGCGGGCATCAGCCATGCTCACATTCGCATGAACTTCCCTGCCACGGACGCCTACAGGCTGACTGGGAGGTTCATTCCCGCTCGCGTCAGCGCCGCGCTCGCGCAGGAGATCCTGCAGACGGTGGCAGCTGGGATCCGCGCGCTTGGGATCTGTGAATCGATGGTGCACACCGATGTTGTCATCACTGACAACGGCCCGAAAATCATCGAGGTCAATGGACGTCTGAGCGGCAACGCTCCAGACTATCTGCGGCTGATCTCAGATGTGGAGCTGAGACGCTCAGCGGTGGAGGTTGCGCTTGGGCGTCCTGTGAAGTTCGAAACGCTCGTGCCGGTTCGAGGGGTTGGGTTTATCTGGGATTGCAACGCGCCGCTGCAGGCGCGCCGAGTCGTCTCCGTCAGCGGGACCGATCAGCTGGCCACTTCGCCCTGGATGGACTCGGTGCGTATCCAGGCCGGCCCGGGAACGTTGCTCAACCACCATGGCACGTTCGGCGTTGTGAGCGTGCTTGGCCACACGACCGACCACGACCAGCTCATGCAGGCGGTCGAGCTGATCAACAACACCGTTCACATCACTTACGAGTAGCGCACCGGCGTCTGCGGGCGTGTGTGATCGTGGTGTGAACGACGGCGCTTGCGCCCGGCCACCGCTGAAACGCGCCCTGCCGTGCGCGTCGGCATCAATGCCGGGTTGAACTCATAGTCGATACTGATGGTGCGCTCTATCAGCTCGGATAGTGTGATGAGATCGTCGTGACACTCGGTGTGGCCCAGCAGCGTCACCACGCCGAAGGTGCCGGCGAGCGGGTCGACCGTCTGGCCCTCGCGGGCGTTGATGACAACCCGGCTGATGTCGGGATGGCCCGCCAGCTGCGCAACGCCGCTCAGCCGCAAGACGCGGGTGGCCCCAAGTGGCGGATTGCAATCCCACCAGAACCCGACACCACCGGTTGGTGCCGGCGCGTCAAAGTGTTGCGGGAGTCCCAGCGCGACCTCTGCCGCCACCCGAAACAAAGAAAACTGGGCCGCCAGGCCAAGCAGTGCTGCTGAGGCTCCCCCCGCTCGTCCGTTAACTTCGATGATCTTGGGGCCCTCCGGGGAGAGCTTCACCTCGGTGTGGGTGACGCTGTCTTTGACCTTCAGGACGGTCAGTGCGGCGGTGGCGAGGTCAAGGACGGCCTCCCGCTGGGGCGCTTCCAACGCGGCAGGCAGAAAAGAGATCGTCTCACGGAAGCCGTCGGCAAGCTGGCCGTTGCCGATTACCGCCAAGTGGCTGATTACACCCTGGCTTACGACGCTCTCCACGGCGACGTAGCTTCCGAAACGCTGATCGCGGCTTTCGGTGTCGGGCATGTACTTCTCCGCGAGCTGTTCCACGTCGGCACGGTAGGCTGCCAGCAGCTGCGCGGGTGAGTCCACGCGGGTCACTCCCTGGCTGCCAGCCCCCTCCACCGGCTTGACCATCGCCGGGTACCGTACAGCCGCGGCAACGCGGTCCAGCTGCGAGCCGTTAAGCCCGTTGGGAAGATGCCAGAAGTCAGGCTGCGCCACGTTGCCAGCCCGCAGCGCCTGGCGCTGCAGATACTTGTTGCGTAGCCGCGCGGCCACCGCCGGGGAGAGAAACGGCAAGCCAAGGAGCTCAGCGAGCTGCGCAGCAAAGCGCAGCTGCTCATCACGGAAGGTGACGATACCCTCCACGCCTGCCTGGCTGAGTGCCGCAGCCGCCGCGTCAGGGTCGTCATTGCGCAGGTCGATCACATCGCCCATATGCTCCAGCAGGCGGCGCGGGACACGGCCTCCATCCTCGCCGTCCACGACAAGCCAGACAACCTCGGCCGAGCCGCCGATGCCTTGGAGGATGTCGACCGGGGAGTGGGAGACTGGATGGTGTAGAACGCCCACGCGGCCGCTCATCAGCGTCAGCCAGCCGTTTCTGGGTCCGCTTCGGGCGTTGACAGTCGGTGCGTGTCCTGGACCAGCCCCTGATGCCAACCGACCATCCTGCCCGCCTGCATGGTTCTCACGCCCGTTCGCCCTCCGGATATCACCCGAATGATGAGAAGGAACTTATCATTACCTGACACGCACGAGGAGCGTCAGGCTGCAAACGGTCCGCTGGCCGGTGCGCGCCACCGGCCAGCACAAGCTTCAGGTGTCTTACCGGAGCGCGCGGGCCCGCTTGAACGCCTTGCCGAGTGCGGTGATCCCGCCTGACGGCGTGAACAGGGAACTGAGCTCACAGGCGGGGTTGTTCGGGCAGACGTCGGTGTACCAGGAATAGCGCTGGACGAAAGACAGCTTGTTGAGCATCGTGAACAGCTGCTGGAGGTAGCGCACCGCCAGCGCCTGGGTGGGAGTGTGCGCCATTGACTCTCCCCAGTCGCGGATGTCATCGGTGCCAATCTCGGTGATCCACAGCGGCATGTGGTAGGTGTTGTAGATCTTGATCAGCCGTTCACGCAGGCTGGTCACTGCGTTTGGGCTGGTGAAGTCCTGGTAGAAGTGCAGGGTGATGAAGTTCACGCGCAGATGCTTGCGGTGGGCGATCTGCATGAACTGTGCCAGCCAGCCGTCCCCGAGCCAGTCGGTTGCTGGAGAGCCGAGCTTCAATCCGGTGCGCTCGAGTTCAGGCCACACTGCCGCCGCGGCCGCGGGCTTCATGTAGGACTGGTGGACGTCGTCAGGCTCGTTGAAGGTCAGCAGGTATTTGGCCTGGCCGTCCCGGTGGGCCAAGGTGAGCGATTTCACAGCGCTTGGCGTGAGCATGGAAAGATCTTGAATCTCCGGGACCCACTGCAGGTGACGTCCGTTGGGCCCGGTGTCCGGGTAGCCGTTGTAAGCCCAGCTGGCGCTGATCTTCTCAAGCAGGGTCGGGTTATACCAGCCGAAGCCGGTGGTGGCTACGCCCGCCTTGCTGGGATGCGCCGCCGCTCGTTTGCGGGCGTGTGCCTGTAGCTGGCTGCTCAGTGTGTCTTTGCGCTGTGCGCATGCCCGCAGCGAGCTTGTCTTCGCCACACCTGCGCCCGCGCCCACGCCGGCCCAGACGCAGAAGAAAAACAGTGCCGCAAGCAGCAAAGCCGTGAAACGTCTATGAAACTCTGGCATTGTGACCCCGGTCATTGAGCACGCCGCAGACTAGCAAGCCTCTGGCGAAGCCTGACCTGAAAACCCCGCCGGTGCATAGTCCTACGGTCGCCTATGCGGATCGCTACGCCCGCTCGTGCCGACGCTTGGCCCGCGCCTGCGCCACCTTTGGCGAGGGCACCACCACCACCGGCAGATCAGCGTGTTGCAGCACGTTATGTGAGACGCTGCCCAGCATCAGTGACCTGACGCCGCTGCGGCCACGGCTGCCGACCACAATCGCGTTGGCGCCGCAGGCTGCCGCCTCAGCGAGGATCGTGTCGGCAATGGTGCTGTCCACCACGGCCGTGCGCGCGGTGGCGTTGAGCCCGGCTTGCAGAGCCAGCTCGGCGCCCTGCTGGGCTTGCTCGGCGGCTGTCTGTTCAAAGCTCTCGTCCGCCTCGCCGGAATCGACGAGTAAACCCACGCCAGCGCCCAGCCTTGCGACGGTGTCAACAAAACGACGCCAGACGGTCAACACTGTGGCGGGCTCGCCGGGGAACAAGACGCCAGCCTGTGCGATCGTCGCCCGTCCGTTCTCAGAACCGTCGTATGCGATCAGAATCACAGGGTCTCCTTCCAGAAACGGGGCAGCTTGTGCGGCAAGCCTTTTCCACAGAGGTATACGCCAACACTGGCCGCCTGAGGTCTGGGACTCGCCAACACTGGCACCGTGAACTGAATGATCAACGATGCGGTGGTGATAGGTGTCAGGTAAAAGAGTGCGGTTCGCTGCGGTTTAGCCGCGCGCCCGACTCGGGATCGCCGTACTGTTGGCATAAGATCCGACGCTGACCGTAATCTGAGAAAATGTTCAGCATCGTTGGAACCACTGCTGCTGTCTCGGTCAAACAACGGAGGCTCACGCGTCCATGAACGCGCTTGATTTCGCACGCATTCAGTTTGCGGTCACAACGCTTTTCCATTTCATCTTCGTGCCGATGTCCATTGGCCTGTCGGTCTTTGTCGCCGTTCTGCAGACGCGCTGGCATCGCACTGGGGATGAGGTCTGGTTGCGTGCCACCAAGTTTTGGGGAAGGTTCCTGCTGATTTCCCTGGCGATCGGGGTGGTCACAGGTATCGTCCAGGAGTTCCAGTTCGGCATGAACTGGTCGATCTACTCCAAATACGTAGGCGACATCTTCGGCGCGCCCCTGGCGATGGAGGGGCTTGTGGCGTTCTTCATGGAGTCGACCTTCATCGGGCTCTGGATCTTCGGCTGGGGGCGTCTGCCCAAACGGATGCACCTTGCCACTATCTGGCTGACGGCGATTGGCGCGATCCTGTCCGCCTACTTTATCCTCGTGGCGAACTCCTGGATGCAGCACCCGGTTGGCTACGTGATCGACCATGCCACCGGCAAGGCCCACCTCACCAACATCTTTGCGGTGATGTTCAACGACACGGTGCTGCTGGGGTTTCCGCACACGATCCTTGGTGCACTAACCACCGGCGGCATGCTGGTGGTGGCAGTCTCAAGCCTTCTGCTGCTGCGTGGCAAAGGCAAGGACGTGGCGCGGCGTTCGCTGCGCCTGGCGCTGCCCTACACGCTGGTCGCCGTGATCGCAACGGGGATCTTCGGTGACAGCCAGGGCCGTCTGCTGGCTAAACAACAGCCGATGAAGATGGCGGCTGCTGAAGCGGTCTGCAACACAACGAACGGCGCCAGCTTCTCAATTTTCTCGGTCGCCGGCTTCAGGACCAACCCCTGTCCCAACGACATCACCTCAATCAGGATCCCGCATGTGCTCTCACTGATTGAGGATCTCAGCTGGAACGGAAACATCGCGGGCATAGACCAGGTCCAGGCCGCCGAAAGCAAACAGTACGGCCCAGGCAACTACGTGCCGCCCGTGGGAGTGGAGTACTGGACCTTCCGCTTGATGATCGCGGCCGGCACGCTGATGACGCTCATCGCTGCGCTCGGAATGTGGCTTGGGCGCAACGGCTCCAGCAGAGTGTTTGAGAACCGCCGCTTTCTGAAGCTGGGCCTGCTTGGCGTGTTTTTGCCAATCCTTGCCAACTGGAGCGGCTGGATCTTCACTGAGGTTGGCCGTCAGCCCTGGGTGGTGTTTGGCTTGCTCAAAACCGATGTGGCGAACTCACCGAACGTCAGCGAGCTTGACGTGATCCTGACGCTGGCAGGCTACATAGTCATTTACAGCGTGCTGATCACCACAGGCGCCGTGCTGATGTGGCGGGAAGTGGGGCACGGGCCGGGGGACGCTCCCGGTGAACAGGGCGAGGGCCCAGGTCAAGAAGCCGCAGACTCCGATCTGGTTTTGGCGTACTAGACAGCCGACGAGTTCGCACAGGAGCGATTGAAAATGCACACAGACGTGAGCTTTTTGCAAGGTCTCTGGTTCGTCCTGATCGGCGTTCTGTGGGCCGGGTTCTTCATCCTGGAGGGCTTTGACTTCGGTGTCGGCGTGCTGGTCAAGGGGTTGGCTAAGGACGACGTTGAGAAGCGCATGGCGATCCACACGATCGGCCCCGTCTGGGACGGCAACGAGGTGTGGCTGATCACGGTTGGCGGCGCGATGTTCGCGGCCTTCCCTGGCTGGTATGCCACGACCTTCTCCGGGTTTTACCTGGCGCTGTTCTTGGTTTTGGCGAGCCTGATCATTCGTGGCGTCTCATTTGAGTTCTGGGGCAAGATCGACTCCGCGCGGTGGCGCTCAGGATGGGAGTGGGCGCTGGCGATTGCCAGCGGTGCGGCTGCCCTGCTGTTCGGTGTGGCCTGGGCCAACTTTGTGCGCGGCGTGCCAATGGGTAAGGACGGCATCGTCCATGTCACGCTGTTCTTCGGCCTGCTGCACCCCTACGCGTTGCTTGGCGGTCTGACGACCCTGTTGCTGTTCACGGCGCACGGCGCCCAGTTTCTGTCGCTGCGGGTCAGCGGTGAGCTGCAGCAACGCGCTGAGAAGCTCAACGATCGGCTGATGCCAGCCGCCGCCGTGGTCGGCCTGGGTTTCCTGGTCTGGACGATGTCAGATCACTCCTGGCGCGCCGTGGTTGTAGGCGTGGGTGCGCTGACGGTGGTTGCCGCATTGGCGGCCACGGCGGTGCGTCGCCGCTTCCCTGGCTGGGGGTTTGGGCTCACGTCACTGACGATCCTGCTTTTGACCGCCACGTTTTGTGCTGCGCTGTGGCCGGATGCGCTGCCATCGACCACCAGCCCCGCATACAACCTCACGCTGGCCGCCGCCTCCTCAAGCCACTACACGCAGATGGTGATGACGGTCGTAGCCTTTGTTACGGTGCCGATCGTGCTTGTCTACCAGAGCTGGAGCTATTGGGTGTTCCGGCACCGTCTGGGCCGCGACCAATATGAGGGTGCGCTGAACCCTGTGGCTGTGATCGAACAGCATTTCAGTGGGTCGGAGAGCTGAGCCTGCCGCCGGTGGTCCGCTGACCACCGGCGTCGGTGACCGCTCCTCCGATCTGGCCGCCAACGGCCGGGACGGGGGAGCGGTTCGCGTTGATCGGCGGCTTATGCGTGAGAGCACCGCCGCCCGCCTGCAGCTCGCCGCGGCAGCGCCGCTGGCGCTGTTCATGGCGATCCTGGCGGTCGCGCAGGCGGTCCTGCTGGCCCATGTGATCACGGCCGCCGCAATGGCAGGTCAGGCCCTGCCGGCTCTCACAGGTTCGCTGATAGCGCTGGCGGTGGTGCTGGCGGCGCGCGCACTGGCCTCTGGACTGTTCGAGTTCACCGGCCGGGTCGCGGCGGCGCGCGTCCTTGCTGAGCTGCGCCAGCGGCTTGTGCGGCAGCTTTTGACCGTGCGCCCGGGCCGTGCCTCCGGAGAGCCGACAGGAGAGCTGGCGGCGTCGGCTGTGCAGGGCGTTGATTCGCTTGAGGATTACTTCGCGGGCTATCTGCCCGCCATGATGCTGTCGGTAACGGTGCCCGTGGCGGTCATGGTCTGGGTGGTGCCGCTTGACCCGGTCGTGGCGGTGATCTTCGCTGTCACGGTGCCGCTGCTGATCGTTTTCATGGTGCTGATTGGCGTTGGCGCTGCATCCCGAACGCGGCGGCGATGGCAGGCGCTTTCACTGCTGTCAAGCCATTTCCTGGATGTTGTGCGCGGGATGGAGACGCTGCGGGCACACCGCCGGGAGCAGGCTCAGGCCGCCACTCTGGAGCAGGTGGGCGAGCGTTACCGCCAGGAGACAATGGGCACGCTGAAACTGGCGTTCCTATCGGCGCTGGTCCTTGAGCTTGGCGCGATGATCGGCACCGGTATGGCTGCCGCCACCATTGGCGTGCAGCTCACCGGCGGGAACCTTCACCTGCAGGCGGGGCTGACGGTACTGCTGCTTGCCCCCGAGCTCTACGCGCCGCTGCGCTCGGTGGGCCAGCAGTTTCACGCGAGCGCTGACGGGCTGGCGGCGGCTGGCCGGCTGCTTGAGGTACTGGATGAGCCGGGCCTGCTGTCCGAGGCCGCCCAGCTGCCCGGCCCTGGTGCGGAGCAGCTTGCGTCGCGCCCCGGCGCGCAGGAGCGCTCTGGCCATGCGTCCGCTGTGCCCGACCCGCGCACCCAGCCGCTTGCTTTCAAGGATGTCAGCTTTGCCTATCCGGAACGGCCGGGCACGGTGGTTGAACGGTTTACGCTCACCGTGCGGCCTGGCGAGCTGCTGGTGCTCACGGGTCCAAGCGGTGCTGGCAAGTCCACCCTGGCGGCGCTGGCGATGCGTCTGGCCGACCCTGTGACAGGCGCCGTCAGCTGTGGCGGCATCGACCTGCGCACCATCGACGCAGATCGGTGGCGCGAACGTGTCGCCTGGGTTCCGCAGCGAACACGGATCTTCGCCGGAACGTTGGCTGAGAACATCGCACTGGCCACGCCGGGCGCCACGCCAGGACAGATCGCGGCAGCCGCGACTGCCGCGGGACTTGACGAACTGCTCAGCTCGCTGGCGGCCGGCGTGCTCACCCGTGTCGGTGACGGCGGTCGCCGGCTCTCAGCCGGGCAGGCGCAGCGGATCGCACTCGCGCGCGCCTTTCTCAGCGACGCGTCCTTGGTGGTGCTTGATGAGCCGACCGCCAACCTGGATGACGTTACAGCCACGCAGATCATCGCGTCGATCGACGCTCTCGCACACGGCCGGACCGTGTTTTTGATCTCTCACGACCCGCGGCTGATCGCGCTGGCTGACCACACAGTGACCCTGTATCCGGTTAACGTTCCGGCGCGGAGCCCCAGCAGCACGGCCGGATACGACACGGACAAAAACCCGCCGCCGCAAACCTCGACCAACCAGGATGGTCTTCTGTCTAAAAGGACCGCGGCATGAGCGCGCAGCGGATCCAGTGGTTGGCGCTGCGGCGTGTCGCGCGCCTGGCGCCGGGCGAGCGCCCACGACTTTCACTGTCGGTGCTGCTTGGTGCGGCGGCTGTGCTCAGTGGCGTGGGGCTGCTGACCACCTCCGGCTACCTGATCTCACGCGCTGCCCAGCGGCCACCGATCGTGGAGCTGACCGCGGTGGTCACGGCTGTGCAGGGGTTTGGTATCGCGCGTGCTCTGACCCGCTACGGGGAACGGCTTGTATCCCATGACCTCGCGCTGAGGATTCTCACACGGCTGCGGGCCAGCTTCTACGCGGCCGTCTCCCCGCTGGGACGCGCGGCGCTCGGCGGACACCGCCAGGGTGATCTCCTGGCACGGTTTGTCGCCGACGTCGACTCGCTCCAAGACCTCTACCTGCGTGCCCTGGCGCCGCCACTGGTGGCCGCGATCGTTGTCGGCGTGGCTGCGGTCACGGCCGGGGTGATGCTGCCGGCCGCCGGTCTGGTGGTGCTGGTGGCGCTGATCGTCAGTGCGGTTGTGGTGCCGGCGCTCAGCGCGGCTGCTGCGGCGGCGGCCGGCCGGCGTCAGGCGGCGGCTCGAGCGGAGCTGACCGGCGAGCTTGTTGAGACGCTCGAAGGATCCGTGGAGCTGGCGGTTGCCGGGCGCGCTGCGGAACGTGTGCAGCGCCTTGACGCGGCGAGCAGTAGGCTCACCCGCTTGAGTTTGCGTGACGCGCTGGCGGGCGCGGGCGCCACCACGCTCTCGGCATTGTTCACCGGCTCGACCTTGTTGGTGGTGCTGCTGGTGGCGATCCCGGCGGCTCACGACGGACGGCTTGGGGTCGTGTATCTGGCGGCGCTTGCGATGCTCGTGCTGGGCGCGTTTGAGGGGGTTGCGCCGCTGCCGATGGCGGCCAGGCGGTTGCGCACGTGCGCAACCGCCGCCGCCCGTTTGCAGGAACTTGAGCGTTTGCGCCAGCCTGTCTGCGAGCCGCTTGTGCCGTGTCCGCTGCCCAGGGGCGTCGCGCTGAGTTTGACTGTCAGCCATGTCAACTTCGGCTACGAGCCTGAAGTGCCGCTGTTGCGTGATCTCAGCCTCAGTTTCGCACCCGGATGCAGGGTGGCGCTAACAGGCCCGAGCGGGGTTGGCAAGTCCACGCTGGCGCAACTGTTGGTGCGCTTCATCGACCCTGATGCCGGCAGCATCCTTCTGGGCGGCGTCGACCTGCGCGAGCTCACGCTGGATGATGTGCGGCAGAGCGTCGTGCTGATTGAACAGGACGCGCACGTCTTTAATTCGACGCTCCGTGAGAACCTGCTGCTCGCTCGCCGGGACGCCTCTGAGGCGGAGCTTTTTGCAGCTCTCACGGCGGTCAGGCTCGGGCCGTGGGTGCGCTCGCTGCCAGACGGGCTCGACACGCTCACGGGGGAGGATGGAGAGGCGCTGTCCGGCGGTCAGCGCCAGCGCTTGACGATCGCCCGTGCGCTCATCTCGGACGCGCGCTTCATGGTGCTGGACGAGCCCACCGCGCATCTCGACCGGGATACCGCCGCAGCGCTGATCGCCAATGTCAGCGCTGCGGCCGGTGACCGCGGGCTGATCGTGATCACCCACCGCGTCGCTGACGTGGCGGGCTTTGCGGTTGTCTCGCTCAGCTGACCAGGTGGCGGTCCAGCGCGTAGCGCACCAGCTCCGCGCGGTCACTGAGGCCAAGCTTCTGCTGAATGTGGGCGCGGTGAGTCTCCACGGTGCGCACCGACAGGTAGAGCTCGTCGGCCACCTGGGAGTTGGTGTAGCCCAGTGCGATCAGACGCAGGATCTCAAGCTCCCGTTCTGACAAGCCGTCTGGCGGGCCTGGCGGCGGCTCGGCCGCGACCTTGGCTCCCAGGCGAGGGTTGAGATAGTGCTCACCTGCGACTGCGGCCCGTATCGCCTCCACCAGCTCTCCGTCAGCTGACTCCTTGAGCACGTAGCCGAGCACGCCCGCGCTCAGCGCCGTGCGCGCGTAGGCAGGCTCGTTCTGCATGGTCAGCACCACGATCTGGGTCTGCGGGAACTCCGCCCGGAACTTCGGGATCGCCTCGATGCTTGATTCTCCGGGCATGTTCAGGTCAAGCACCAGCACGTCAGGATGGTGGCCGCGCAGATATCGGCGGGCGGAGGCGACATCCTCGGCTTCGGCGACGACCTCAAAGCCCGTCTCACTGTCAAGCAGCTGCCGCAGGCCGCGTCTCACGATGGCGTGGTCATCGGCGATCACGATCCTGATCGGCGTCTCAGCACCCTCGGCTGGTGTCGGTTCCGTGTAGTTTGGGTCGCTGATCTCACCCATCGTCAACGAAGGTTAACGCCTCTTGCAGCCGTTTGTGCAGATCAGCCGTAAGCTACGTGACTTGGCAAAAGCGTGAGAGTCGCAATACTCCAATAGGAATTCCCACTTCGGGCCAGGATAACCTCCGGATCTGCAGTGCAGGGCGCCACCGCAAAAGTGACATTCGACTCCATCTATCGGCACGGTTACGTGAGGATCGCCGCGGCGGTGCCGACGGTGAGGATCGCCGATCCGTTGGAGAACGCCCGCCGGATACTGGAGCTGGTGGCACAGGCGGCCGCGGCCCACGCAGCCCTGGTGGTCACGCCTGAGCTGGGGGTCACCGGTTATACGAGTGAGGATCTGTTCCACCAAGCTGCGCTCTTGGACGCCACGCTTGACGCCCTTGAGCTGATCCGAGCCGAAAGTGAGAACGTGATGGCGCTGATCGCTGTCGGCGCGCCCGTTCGCACTGAGTTTGGGATCATCAACGCGGCGGTGGTGATCCATCGTGGCAGCGTGCTTGGTGTGGTACCCAAGAGCTACCTGCCGGAGTACCGGGAGTTCTATGAGAAGCGCCATTTCCGTGCGGCCCGTGACCTTCCCGTCTCGGTTTTCAGGCTCGGTGGTCGGGAGGTACCGGTTGGTAACGACCTCATCTTCAGGGCCCGGGACCTGCCGGGCTTGGCCGTTCACTTTGAGATCTGTGAGGATCTGTGGAGTCCCATCCCACCAAGCACCTTTGCCGCCCTTGGAGGCGCGACGATCATCGCCAACCTCTCCGCGAGCAACGTTGTCATCGGCAAGGCTGACTATCGCCGGATGCTGTCTGCCAGCCACTCGGCCCGCACGATCACCGCTCACGTCTACACCGCGGCGGGCGCCGGCGAGTCGACCACCGACCTTGCTTGGGATGGTCACGCCATGATCTATGAGAACGGTGAGCTGCTGGCGCAGTCCCGGCGTTTTCAGAGCGAAGGCCAGCTGATCACAGCGGATGTTGACCTTGACCGGCTGCTGGCTGACCGCGCGGAAACCAGCAGCTGGGCGGACTGTGTCCATGACCATCGGCAGCGTGTCGCCGTCCTGCGCACGGTCGTCTTCCAGCTCGGTGCGCCAGCCGGTCCGGTGCCACTGAACCGGCTGGTCAAGCGCTTTCCCTATGTACCGGCTGACGCTCGCTCACGCAACGAGCGTTGCGAAGAGGTCTACCGCATACAGGTCGCGGGCCTTGAGACGAGGCTGCGAAGCACCGGGCTGGAGAAGCTTGTGATCGGCGTATCGGGCGGTCTTGATTCCACCCACGCTCTGATCGTTGCCGCCCGAGTGGCAGATCGCCTCGGGTTGCCACGGGAAAACGTGCTCGCTTACACGATGCCCGGCTTTGGCACGAGCGAGCGGACCTTACACAGCGCGCGTGAGCTGATGCGAGTACTCGGCGTCAGCGCCGCCGAGCTTGACATCCGGCCCGCCGCCCAGGGGATGCTTGAGGCGATCGGCCACCCGGCTGCCGATGGCAGCCCGGTCTACGACATCACCTATGAGAACGTGCAGGCCGGCGAGCGGACCTCACACCTGTTCCGGCTGGCGAACATGCACAATGGCTTGGTGGTGGGGACAGGTGATCTGAGCGAACTGGCGCTGGGCTGGTCCACCTACGGTGTGGGGGATCAGATGTCCCACTACGCGGTGAACGCTTCGGTGCCAAAGACGCTCATCCAATTTTTGCTGCGCTGGGTGATCGATACCGACCAGTTCGGCGCCGAGGTGGGTCGCGTGCTTGCCGGAGTGCTGGAGACTGAGATATCCCCTGAGCTGATTCCCTCCCATGCGGACCTGCCTGCCCAGAAAAGCGAGCACACGGTCGGGCCGTATGAGCTTCAGGACTTCTTTCTCTATCACGTGCTGCGCTTCGGTTACCGGCCAAGTAAGGTCGCGTGGCTGGCCTACAACGCCTGGGCGAACCGTGACACTGGCTCCTGGCCCGACCTCATTCCGGCGCAGCGTCGCAACCAGTATGACCTGCCGGAGATTGAGCGTTGGCTACGTGTGTTCCTGTACCGCTTCTTCCAAACCAGCCAGTTCAAACGGTCGGCGATCCCAAACTCGCCAAAGGTTGGGTCAGGCGGCTCGCTGTCACCTCGCGGTGACTGGCGTGCCCCCAGCGACGGCAACGCCTCGGCGTGGCTTGCCGAGCTTGATGGAGGACTCAATTGAAAGACCGGTTGCAGTTGAGCGGCCCGGCGGCCGTCGCCGCGGCACGGATGCGCGAAGCCGGTCAGACCGAGTCTGCGATCCGAGCCTTTGTCTCTGCGCTTGAACGTGTCCGCGCCGGCGCGGACACGTTGATTCCAAGTGAGAGCCTCGCGCCGGCGCCGGATGTGCCGCGGTTGGAGGATCTGCCGGCGGCCGACGACGCGGACGCCCTGGCTCGGCTTGCCGTGATCCGTTTGAACGGTGGTCTTGCTACCTCAATGGGCTTGCGGCAGCCAAAATCCTTGCTCCAGGCGCGTGAGGGGCTCACCTTCATGGATGTCATGATCGAGCAGATCCTGGTGTTTCGCCAGCGCCATGGTGTGCGGCTGCCGCTGATCCTGATGGACAGCGACGCCACGCACCAGCCGACCATTGACGCTATGGCGGGATGGCCTGACATCGCCACCGCCGGGGTGCCACCGGACTTTCTGCAAAGCATGGTGCCCAAGCTCGATGAGCAGACCTGGCTGCCGGCCCGCTGGCCGGCGGCACCTAGCCTGGAGTGGTGCCCACCAGGGCACGGTGATGTTTACGCCTCGCTGGTTGGCTCAGGTGTGCTGGATGCGTTGCTGGCCGGTGGCTTTCGCTACGTGATGATCGCCAACTCCGACAACCTTGGGGCGGTGGCCGATCCGCGGATCGCGACATATATGGCCGCGGAGCGGATCCCCTTCCTGATGGAGGTGGTGCGCGGCACGGTTGCTGACCGCAAGGGGGGGCACATCGCCCTGCGTGTCGCTGATGGCAGGCTGGTGCTGCGCGAGACCGCCCAGACGCCGGCGCAGGATCAGGGCTCGTTCCGTGACTACCGGCGTTGGCGCTACTACAACACCAACTCACTGTGGCTTGATCTCCGGGCGCTGGCCCGCCAGGCCCGCAAAGGCGCTGTGCTGGAACTTCCGGTGATCGTTAACCGCAAGACGATCGATCCGCGCGACCCAACATCTATGCCTGTGGTACAGCTTGAGAGTGCTATGGGGGCGGCGATCGCGAGTTTCCCTGGCGCGCGGGTGCTGGAGGTGCCGCGGGCGCGCTTTGTCCCGGTCAAGACGACCGATGATCTGCTGCTGTTGCGTTCTGACTTCTATGCACTGAGCGCTGACTTTGAGGTCCGTCAAGTCAACCCGGATTTGCCGGTGCCATACGTCGCGTTGGACCGCGACCACTATGGCCTGATCGACGATTTTGAACAGCGTTTTCCATCGGGCCCGCCTTCACTGAAGGGCGCGTCCTGTCTGGTGGTTGATGGTGATGTCACGTTTGGCGCCGGCGTTGTGGTCAGTGGGGATGTTCGCTTGGACAGCCGCCGTGGTCGGTTACGGATCGCTGACGGGATGGTTCTCAGCGCCGCGGATGGGGATCTGGCCGCTGTCGCGGGTGGCGAGTCATTCAGCGGGGCTGACCGTGACGGACGGCGTTGAGGTCGAGCGCAGGTGGCTGGTCACAGACCCGCCCGCTGAGCTGCGCTCAGTGCCAGCGCAGCACATTCAGCAGGGATACCTGGTTATCGGTGATGACGGCGCTGAGGTGCGTCTGCGGCACCGGTCAGGCCGTCACACGCTGACCGTGAAGAGCGGCGTAGGACTGATCCGCACCGAACGTGAGATCGAGCTCAGCGGAGAGCAGTTCCAGGCGCTCTGGCCGGCCACTGAAGGCGCCCGCCTGCAGAAGCGCCGTTATGCGTTGCCTGCGGACGGTTTGACCATTGAGCTGGACGTATATGAGGCGCAACTGGCCGGGCTGATGATCGCCGAGGTGGAATTCAGCGACCCGTGGGCGGCACAGGCGTTCACTGTACCTGCGTGGTTTGGACGGGAGCTGACCAGTGACCACGCATACCGCAATCAGAGTCTGGCGTTGAAGGGCCGCCCCGCGCCAGGCGTTGTTTGAACCGAGCGGCCATCGGGCATTGTTTGAACCGAGCGGCCATCGGGCGTTGTTTGAACCGTGCGGCCATCGGGCGTTGTTTGAACTGAGCGGCCATCGGGCGCCGTGGCGGTTCGTCACGGTTGGTTTGATCACACTCGGCGCCGTGCCCGCCGCAGTGCGGGGAGGGAAATCCCCCGCCAGGGTGACTGTGCAGGTGTCGGCGGCGGCTTGGTTTGGGCTGTGATCTGGCGGCGGTCTGGGCCGGAGCGCTATGGAGGTGTCGGGGCTCCAGTTGTGGGGGTGGTGTTGCGCTGACTGCCTGAGCCCGCCGAGCTTAAATGCACAAACTGCGCCGCGCAAAGCCACTTTGCTCAAAAACCCGCCGGTTTTCGACATCAGATGCACAAATCGGCTTTCAGGCCTGCAGTTTGTGCATCCTGACTCCCTCACACGCCATCCTTGAACTCACCGCCGGCAAACATGCCCGCGCGAGCAGCACCCGGACAGGGAGCGTGACGGTGCCGGCACGCTCCCTGTCCGCTACACGCCCGCCGCTCTGCGCCGCGACGACCGTGCCGGCAGCCTCCGCCCAGCCAACAAACGACGCGAACAGTTACCGTGGCGGGGGATTTCCTTCCCGGCCAGCGGCTCGGTCCTCTGACACGGCGACGTTCACCGTTTCGGGAGCCCGGTGGGTTCGGTCCTCTTGGCGACAGCCCGGCGGATCCGCCGGGCTGTCGCGGCAGTGATCGGGTCTGCCGTACCGGCTACTTGATGAACAGGATCTCAGAGTACTTCGGCAGTGGCCAGAGGTCGTCGGCCACCTCCTTCTCAAGCCGGTCGGCAACCACACGCACCCTGCCCATCGCTTCAAACACCGTGTCGTGCATGTAGTGGGCATGCTCCAGCAGGTCGTCTTCAGGATGGTTCTCCTTGAGGTTGGCGTGCTCCAGCTCTCTGATTGCGTCGAGGAAGGAGCCGATCATCTCCCCAAGCTCGGAGGCCAGCTCCGGCTCCTGCGCCTGCAGCAGCTGCGCCTTGTAGCGCACGACGGCGGGCAAAAGCATTGTGCGCGCGATCGACGCCGCCGTCTCGGCCTCGATGTTGAGCTTGGTGACGTACTGTTCCAGGAAGACCTCGTAACGGGCGTGTAGCTCGCGCTCACTGAGCACCTTGTTGCGAGAGAACGCTTCGATGGTGCTGTCCGTGATCAGGTAGGGGAGCGCCTCGGGGGTTGACCTCAGGTTGAGCAAGCCGCGGCGCCGTGCCTCCTGGTGCCACTCCTGTGAGTAGCCGTCACCGCCGAACACAACCCGCCGGTTGGCTGAGTAGCTCTTCTGGATGATCGGTAGCAGCGCCTCCTCAAGTTGCTTGCCCGCCTGTAGCTCGGCAGCGAGATCGTCCGCCAACGAGTCAACCGCCTCGGCGACGATCGTGTTGAGGACCGTGTTGGGAAGACCTAGCGACATGCTCGAACCCAGCGCGCGGAACTCAAACTTGTTGCCCGTGAACGCGAACGGGCTGGTGCGGTTGCGGTCGCCGCCGTGCAGCGGCACGGGAGGCAGCACCGGTGTGCCCATGCCAAGGAACGACTCTGGGGTTGAGTGGGGCGCCTCACCCGCCGCGATCGCCTCAAACAGCCTCTCCAGCTCACTGCCCAAAAAGATCGAGATGATCGCAGGAGGCGCTTCGTTGGCACCGAGCCGGTGGTCTTGGCCGGCTGACGCGATCGACGCGCGCAGCAAGCCCTGGTGCTTGTTCACAGCCTGAATGACGGCCGTGCAGAAAAACAGAAACTGCAGGTTCTCATGCGGCGTGTCGCCCGGATCGAGCAGGTTCTCGCCCTCATCTGTGCTGACCGACCAGTTGTTGTGCTTGCCCGAGCCGTTGACACCCGCAAACGGCTTCTCGTGCAGCAGGCACACCAGTCCGTAGTGGCGAGCCACGTTCTGCAGCACCGTCATCGTCATCTGCTGATGGTCGGAGCCGACGTTGGAGTTCTCAAAGATCGGCGCGATCTCATACTGGGCGGGTGCCACCTCGTTGTGGCGGGTTTTGATGGGAATGCCCAGGCGTGCAAGCTGCCACTCGCACTCCAGCATGTAGGCCAGCACCCGCTCCGGGATCGTGCCGAAGTAATGGTCGTCCAGCTCATGGCCTTTGGGCGGCTTGGCGCCGAACAGGGTCCGGCCGGTGGTGACCAGGTCGGGGCGCTCAAAGTAGTACTGCTCGTCAATCAGGAAGTACTCCTGTTCAGGGCCGACCGTGGTGAACACGCGGTTGACGGTCCTGCCGAACAGCTTCAGCGCGTTGATGGCAGAGGTGGACATCACGTCCATGGAGCGCAGCAGCGGGATCTTGTGGTCGAGCGCCTCCCCGGTCCAGGAGACAAACGCCGTGGGGATGCAGAGCAGCGCACCGTTGGGGTTCTCCAGGACGAAGGCGGGACTCGTTGGATCCCAGGCGGTGTAGCCGCGCGCTTCGAAGGTGGCGCGGATGCCGCCGGTCGGAAACGAGGAGGCGTCTGGTTCGGCCTGGATCAGCTCCTTGCCGGAGAAGGATGCCAGGGCCGTCCCCTCCCCCGTGGGCGCGTAGAAGCTGTCATGTTTCTCCGCGGTCAGGCCAGTCAGCGGCTGGAACACGTGGGCGTAGTGGGTGGCGCCGTTCTCAAGCGCCCATTCCTTCATGGCCAGCGCCACAGCATCCGCAAGCGAAGTGTCAAGTGCTTGGCCGTTGGCGAGTGTTTCTGAGAGCTTCTTGTACACGTCGTTGGGCAGACGCTGGCGTTGGACCGTGGGGCTGAAGACGTTCTCACCAAACACCTGGTTGTCCGCGACCGTGAGGTCCGGAGTGCCGAGCGGAGCCCCGTTTGGGGTCCAGCGGGCAGCCAATACGTTCTGCAGACGGATGCGGGGCATGCTCTTGTTCGATTCCTTCCTGTTTGTGCCGGTGTGCTGTAAACGCACACCGGGAAGCAGTCGTGCCGGTTGACGCGTGAGCGCCAAGTTAGCTCAGCCGAGGCTGCGAATCACTATCCATAGGTCCAAACTTGCAAGCTGTCGCGTAGCGTCTTGAGTTCAGGCCGCAACCAGCGCGGGAGCGGCGTGCTCCTGGTGGTCTGTGAGGCGCGGGGCGTCCAGCTGTGCGGCCAGCAGACGACGCTGACGTTCGGTGAGCGCGCCGACCGTCTTGATCTCACTCAGGCCGTTGCGCTCCAGGAACTTGCGGCAGCGTGTGTCTCCCCAGCGGCGCTGAGCCATCAGCAGTTCGGCGACGGTCCAGCGCTGGACGGCGTCGGGGCACTGAAGGATCGCCTCTGCGGCAGAGAGTTTTCCATCGGCGATATGGCGCTTAAGCTCGGCTCGAGCCAGTCTCACGGCGTTGGCGTGCGCCAAGGCGCGCAGTCGCTGCGGCTCGGTTGAGGTGTAAGCACTATCGGTCATGGAGTGGTCCTTCCTGTCAAGAGCGTGTCGCCCTTCAGCCAGGGGTCACTGTCCCCGGGCTGGGCCGATATGGTGCCTTCGGGCGTGGTTAGACCACACCCGAAGGCGCACCAAACTGCTGCTGTTCTGCTGCGAGACGGAATCGACGCGCCCTGCGGGAGTGCCCCAAGTGCGGTCCGCGTTCGTCGGTGTCGCCCGTCCGGCAGCGTTCACATCACGGCTTGCACGCTAGCGCGACCAGTGTCCTAACAGCAAGCACACATTTGCGGAAGCGTTTGCACATAGCGTGCTTTTTCTGTGACCGGGCCGTGCAGGCCGCGGCACGCGCCTACACGCCGGTCGGCAGCGGGCCGTGTTCAGCCTCGAAGCTGCGCTTGACCTCTTTGAACATGGCCAGCGCCTCGTCGAGGATGACGCGGTCGTGGGTGGCCATCACGCTGGTGCGCAGCAGCGCTCCGGCGGGCGGAACCGCTGGATGGATCGCAACGTTGACAAAAACGCCGCTTTCATACAGCGCCTTCCATAGCAGCACAGCTTTCCAGTCATCGCCAACCACCACCGGCACCACTGGGGTGATGATCTCAGTGCCGTCCGCCATACGCGCGGGCGGCAGCACCCAGAAGCCAAGCTCGGTCAGGCCGCGTCGCAGGTACGCGGCATTTTCCAGGACCTTCGCGAACAGCTTCGGGCCTGTGTCGGAGCGGCAGACGCGAACGGCCTCAAGCGCTGCGCCAACCGCTGCCGGCACCGCGGAGGCTGTGAAGATGAACGGCCGGGCGGCGATTCGCAAAAAGTCAATAACGTCGGCTGGACCGGCGATGACACCTCCGCAGGAGGCCAGCGACTTGGAGAACGTGGCCATCCTGAGATCAACCTGGTCCTCCACTTTAAAAAGTTCACACACGCCCGCGCCGCGTGCACCGAGCACGCCGAAACTGTGGGCTTCGTCAACCATCAGGCGTGCGCCATAGCGTTTGACAAGCGTGATGATCTCCGGCAGTGGCGCAACGTCGCCTTCCATCGAGTACACGCCGTCCACCACCACCAGCACGCCGCCGCCATCCTCTTTGGCTGCCTTCAATCGCTTCTCCAGCAGGTCCAACCGGTTGTGCCGGAAAGCGCGCAGCTTCGCCTGGGAGAGCAGGCAGCCGTCGAGAATTGAGGCGTGGTCACCAGAGTCCGTTATCACGGTGTCCTGGGGTCCGAGGATCGTGCCCAGCGCACCGAGATTGGCTTGGTGTCCGGTGGTGAACACCAGCGCGGCTTCTGTGCCGAACCAGGCGGCCAGTTCGCGCTCCAGTTGCAGGTGCAGGTCGATGGTGCCGTTGAGAAAGCGCGAGCCGGTCAGGCCGGTGCCGTAGCGCTCAAGTGCATCCCGGGCACCCTGCTTGACTCGCTCGTCGCCGGTAAGGCCCAGATAGTTGTTGGACCCCAGCATGATCCGGCGTTTGCCCTCCATCTCAACCGCTGGCAGCGTGGGACCCTCCAGCACTCGAAAGTAGGGGAGGGCATCGATCTGGCGGGCGAGCTTCAGCTGCTCGAGCCGCTCGTGTTCCCGGGCTTTGGCAAAGACGTCGACACTCATAAGTTGACAATAGATGCTAACGGGCCGCGCCCGGTGACAACATGCTGGGTGTGAACGATGCAGATGACGCGTTGGATGAAGAGGTTGTCAGCGGGGAGCTGGTGGGCCCTGCCGGTGAGCTTCGCCCTGTCCGTGCGGCGCAGCCGGATCCGCTTGCTACACGGCCGGCGGACGACATCCTGGGCTGGACGCACAGCCCGGCGCTTCAGCGCGCCGCGATCGCGGTCAGCGGCTTTCTCGCGGGCGCGGCGACCGTCGCGCTGATGCAGCGTTACGGCTCTGGGCGGTCGCATCGCGCGCTGGCACAGGAGCACACGGACCACCTCTTGGGCCCGGTCGGCGGCCTGGGATCTGGCCGGACCTTCATCGTGCACGTGATGCCGCTTGGGCCATTTCCCGTCGTTCCGGCGAGCTCTCAACCGGCGATCAGGCCTACAACCGCGCCGAAGTGAGCGCCGAAGTGAGCGTCGAGGTCCGCGTCCAGGTCAAGCCGCTTTGGCCGTTCCGGCTCCTGCGGCGCAGCGGCGCCGACGGGCTCAGCCCTGTGCGGGCGGGCGTCCTGCATCGCCTCCTGCACGTCGATGGTGAGCCGGTGAGTCTGCGGGTTGCCCAGCTGAGCTCCGGCGACGTGTTGATCGGAGCCCGCTGCGCGCACAGGCCACGCGCTGAAGTCGCGATCAACAAGATGCGGCGGGCGCTTGGCGTGGATCTTGACCTGCGGGAGTTCCATGAGCGCTACCGCTTTGACCCACTGATCGGTCCGCTGGTGCGCCACGATCCAACCGTGCGGCCTGCCGGACGCCCTGACGTCTTTGAGGCGCTTGCCTGGGCGGTCACTGAGCAGCTGATTGAGTACGTGCGTGCGGCCGCCATCCAGCGGCGCCTGGTCGCGGCGTTTGGGCGCCGCGACCAGGCGAGTGGTCTGCGCGACTCGCCGAGCGCGGCCGTGTTGGCTGGCGTTGCCCCTGCCCGTCTTGCGTCGCTGCAGCTGTCCGCGGGCCGTGCCATGGCGCTCATCCGGGTCAGCCGTGAGGTCGCTGCCGGCGGCGTTGAGCTGGAATCTGACGAGCCGGCTGTGCAGCAGGCGGGTTGGCAACGACTGCGTCAGCTCCCCGGCATCGGTGCCTGGACGGTTGAGATCATGGCGCTCTCTGCCCAGCGGCGACTGGATCAGATCCCCGCTGGTGATCTTGGCCTGATGAAGTTTGTTGGGCGTATCAGGTCAGGCGGTGACCCGTTTGCCTGCGCCTCTGAAGACGACGTGCGTGCTTACTTTGCCCGGTTTGGCCGCTGGCAGGGCCTGGCTGCCGCGTATGCTCTGCGCCCGCTCGGGCGCA
>JBMFHK010000005.1:0-40716 GCA_049976865.1 Solirubrobacteraceae bacterium
ATCAGCGCCAGAAACGGCGGCTCCAGCGCAGACGGCGCCAGAAAGCTTGCGGCGAGGTGACCGTGCAGATGGTCGACAGGTACAAACGGCAGCCGACGCGCGGCGGCCAGCGCCTTGCCTGCGGAGAACCCCACCAGCAGCGCGGCCACCAGGCCGGGTCCGCGGGTCGCAGCGACGGTGCTGATCTCGTCCAGCCCGACGTTCGCGCTGCGCAGCGCCGCCTCGATGACGCCGGGCAGCAGAGTGAGGTGCTGCCGCGAGGCGATCTCCGGCACAACCCCGCCAAAACGGTCGTGTTCGCGCTGCGAAGAGATCACGTTTGAGCGGACCTCACCGCCGGCGGTGATCACCGCCGCGCAGGTGTCGTCGCAGCTTGTCTCGATCGCCAGGATCAGTTCAGATGCCATTGATCACTCCCACGGGGTCCCCGGTGACCGCCACATGATGATGGCGTCTTCGCCGTTGTCCGCGTAGTAGCGGGGCCGTGTGCCCACGGCCCAGAAGCCGAACCGCTCGTACAGGGCGATCGCGCCGTGGTTTGAGACACGCACCTCAAGGGTGTAGTCCGCGTCCCGGCCAGCCCTCTCAAGCAGCCCGTCAAGCAGCGCGCTGGCCACGCCACGACGGTGGTGGGGCGGATCGACCGCGAGCGTCATCACGTGGTAGGCCTCGGCGTAGCGAGCACAGATCAGGTACCCGCGAACCTCCTGCTCATCCACGGCCGCAAGCCGCACCCCGGTCGGCTTGGCCATCTCGAGCACGAACATCGACAGTGACCACGGGCTGGAGAAGGCGCGGCGTTCCAGCGCCAGCACCTGGGGCAGGTCCTGGTAGGTCAACGAGCGGATTTTCAGGCCGGGATCGGTCATCCGCCGCTCAATTCGGCGTCCGGCACACGCAGATACATCGGCGCGACCGTGCGGCCTGGAGCTATCACCGAGCCGCCTGGCGCCACCGCCGCAAGCCGGCAGTGGTAGCGGGCACTGACACGGTGCTGCGGCCAGTCCGCTTCCGGCACCAGCGCGCCACCGTGCGCAAGCTGCGGGGCGAACCTGACCGCGCCGTCGCCGCCGGCCACCACACCGGGCGAAAACGAGCTGACCAGTGTGGTCAGATCGTCGGCGCGTGCCACCAGCGGCCCGAGCGCCGGATCGACCTCAAGCGGGTCGGCACCGGGCTCCCAGCCCGCCAGAAACGCCTCATTGCGGCGCGCATCTATGACCGCGAGCTTGGCGTGATCAGGGTGAAGGTCGTGGATCGCGAGCGCAAGCCCACGCAGCGTGGAGACGCCGACCAGCGGCTTGGCTGCCGATGCGGACAGGGCCTGCGCGGTGGCAATACCGATCCGCAGGCCGGTGAAGGTCCCGGGCCCGACGCCGACCGCGATCCTGTCCACCTCCTCCCAACCGGTGTCGCCCTGATCAAAGAGCTGCTCGATCAGGGCGAGCAGACGCTGGGCGTGACGCGGGCGCTGACCGGCCGGCGGGTCGTCAACAGCGCTGAGGTCAAGGTGCTGGAGCAGGCACACGCGCGCGTCGCTGTCAATGTCCTGGATCGCGACTGCCGTGAGCGCCGTGGCGGTGTCAAACGCAACGATCCTCATAGGCTCTCATCGACCTCGATCCTGCGCTCGTCTCCGCCGGCGTGCTGAATGCGCACACGCAACGCGATGCGGCCCAGCTCGGCTATCTCTTGCATGCCCACCTCGGGCCATTCAATAAACGTGATCGTGTCGTCCCGTATGTAATCAGCCAGCAAACCCGGGTCCTCGTCCACCAGCGAGCGCACACGGTAAAGGTCGACGTGGGCCACGTAGGTGACCGGCGCTGCGGCTGGGTAGCGCTGACCGATCGTGAAGGTTGGGCTGGTCACCACCTCGCCAACCCCAAGCGCGCGCGCCGCCCCACGGATCAGGGTGGTTTTGCCGGCGCCAAGCTCACCGCTGCACGTCACCACATCTCCAGGGACCAGCCGCCGCGCGAGCTGCGCACCGAGCAGCTCCGTCTGCGTCCCGGAGCTGGTGTCAAACAATGAGGTTTTGAAATTCAAGGCACCCGCGCGCGGCGGCCGCTGTCTCTGCCATGGCGACTGACGCCGCGGCGTACATCACGCTTATACAGTCGGCAGCGGCGGCAAACCTGGTGGTCATCACAGGCCGACAAATGTAGAGGAAACGCTAACTTCAGGCACGCATGCGCGACCCATGGGCTCAAACGCTTAAGCGGCTGCGCGCCTCCGACACGGGCCAAGCAGCCGGCCTCGCCGCGGCGATGATGGTCAGCAACGTCATCGGCCTGGGCATCTCCGTTGTGTTCGCGCGGGTCATCAACGACTACGGCGCGCTGGCCGCGTTGATCAGCTACCTGGTGATCATGACTGTGGCCGGACAGGCGATGCAGGTGGCCACCGCACGTGAGAGCGTCCTGGGCACCCTGGGCGAAGGTCAGCAGCTGCTGGACACGCTTGCCAGCTGGGCCAGGTCGATGATGATCTTCGGTGTCGGCGCAACGGTGGTGTCGATCCTCGCTCGCGGCCTGATCGCAGGGGCGATCGGCGTTCCTCACCAGGCGTGGGCGGCAGCCGCCGGCATTCCCGCGGGCGCCGTTTACCTGTGGCTGTGCATCCTGCGCGGCGCCCTGCAGGGCGTGGGCGACTATCGCAGCGTCGGCATAAGCCTGATTGGCGAGGCGCTCACCCGCCTTACCGGCGGCACAGCGCTCGCCGTCGCCGGGCTTGGCCTGACCGGCGCCTACCTGGGTTCGCTGCTGGCCTACGTTGCAATGTCCGCATACGCGACGGTCATGCTCCGTCGCCGCCAGCGGGCGGCGACGGGTGCCCCAGCCCAGCGGTATGTGCCGGTGAGCCTGGCGCGCGAGCTGCGCGCGGCGGGCATCGCGATCCTGGCGCTGGGGATCATCCAGCTGCTGCAGAACGTCGATTTGATCACCGCCAAACATCGTTTTGACGAGACGGTCGCGAGCTCCTACGCGGTGGCGGCAGTGGCCGCAAAAGTGCTGATCTGGGTGGCGATGGGCGCGGGCTTTCACCTGGTGCCACAGACCTCAAAGCTCAGCGCCCAGCACCTGGATGCCAGAGGCGTGCTGCTCAAAGCGCTGGCCGTTGTGGTGATCGTGGCGATACCTTGCATGCTGATCTTCGCGGCGGCGGCCCACCCGTTGCTTGCGATCGTGTTCGGCAAACGCCGTGCGGTGGCCTCCGCGAGCCTGCTGCCGCTCGGCGTCGCCTTCACAGCCCTGGCTGCCACCTACCTGGCTGTCCAGTACATGCTGGCGCAACGGCGAGTCTGGTTTCTTGCGGCCATCGGCACGCTGGCCGTGGCCGAGCCGTTCCTGTTGACGCTCGCGCCAGCACGCCCGGTCAGCTTTGCGACCGTCGTGCTCGCAATTCAGGTGGTGGGGGCCGTGATCACCTACGCGGTGGCGCTGCGGCCAGGCCTGCCCACCCCAGCCGCCAGCGGGCCGCCCTAAAACAGACCGAGCTGCTCCGGCTCGCCGGTGATCGCCGCGGCCCCATCGACAGCTCCCAGGGGATCGGCAACCGATGTCGCGGACTCAGCAACAGTTGCTCCGGGCGCAGCAACAGTTACTGCGGGCTCAGCGACGGCTGTTGCGGGTTCAGCTACGGCTGCTGCGTCCGCAGCAGCGACCGGCTCGCGTTCTGGCTGGCGCGGGGCGCCGAGCGCGAGGATCTCCGGGATGCGCTGAAAGTCCGCCCGCAGAAGATCCAGTGTCGATGGCGCGTACAGCGCGGCGGCAGGATGGTAAAGCGGGAAAAGCCGCACCGCACGCGTCCCGATCGTGATGATCTCAGCCTGACCGTGACACTGTGATATCCCCGTCACGTCATTGCGCAAAAGCTTGGTTGCAAAGTTGCCCAGCGTGCACACAACCGTTGGAGCGATCAGGTCCAGCTGCCTGAAGAGGAAATGGCTGCACGCCTCGATCTCATGGGGATGCGGGTCACGGTTTCCGGGCGGACGGCACTTCACGGTGTTGGCGATGAAAACTTCGGCACGTGCCATGCCGATCTCTCCAAGCAGCTGGTCCAGCAGTTTGCCAGCCTGTCCCACGAACGGCAGGCCCTGCAGATCCTCGGTGGCGCCGGGCGCCTCGCCGATGAACATCAGCTCAGCGTCCGCGTTACCGGCTCCGAACACCACCTGGGTGCGCGACGCGTGCAGCGGGCAGGCAGTACAGGTCCGCGCGTCCTGAAGGACCGCCTTCAAGAGTTCACGACGCTGTTGTGTTGCGATCACCACCGTCGGTCCTGACTGCTCACCAGCACCGATCCTAGCGAGCGGACCGCCATTGATCCTGGACGCCCACCACAGCTATCATGCCGATCAGGCCGTCACCTAAAGAAGGGATGGACCAGTCATCATGCCGACACAACCCGCTCAACCGGCAGCTATACGGCTTGCGATCGTTGGCCCTGGACGCCTTGGCACGGCGCTCGCCGAAACCTTGCGGCACCCGCCTGCAGGGCCGGTATCCCCGGGATCGGTGTCTCCCGGACCTGCGCCCTCGGGACCTGCGCCCTCGGAACCCGCGCCCCCGGAACCTGCGCCCTCGGGACCCGTGCCCCCCATGCTTGCCGTCAGTGGGCCGCTGGGGCGCGGCAGCGACCTGGGCGTTTACGACGCGGTGCTGCTGTGCGTGCCCGACGCACAGATTGCAAAGGCTGCAGCACAGATCCCCCATGGCCCGCTGGTCGGACATTGTTCCGGGGCGCGCGGACTGGAACCGCTGGCCCCACATGAAGCGTTCTCGCTGCACCCGCTGATGACGGTCACAGCAGCCGGCGCCAGGTTCGCCGGGATAACCGCCGCCGTGGACGGGACCACCGACCGAGCCCTGCGGCTAGCGGAAGGGATCGCCCGGTCGGCCGGGATGGTCCCGATGCACGTAGCAGCGGCCGACCGGATCGCCTACCACCTCGCCGCCTGCATCGCCTCCAACTACCTGGTCACACTGGAGGCAGCCGCCGAGCGCCTGGCTTCAAGCGCCGGGGTGGACCGGGCGATGCTCGTGCCGCTGGTCCGTGCGACGGTCGAGAACTGGGCCACGATGGGAGCGCGGCGCGCCCTCACCGGTCCGGTCGCCCGCGGAGACACGGACACGGTCGCACGTCAGCGACTGGCCGTCTGTGAGCGTGCACCCGAGCTGCTGGCCTTCTTTGACGCGCTGACGGCGGCAACACACACGCTCGCTCAACAAAGCAAATGAGAACGCTGAGGACCATCGACGAGATGCGCTCGGCGCTTGAGGCGCCGCGGCGCCGAGGCGCCATGGTGGGGCTGGTGCCGACGATGGGCGCTTTCCACGACGGGCACCTGTCTTTGATGAGGCTCGCCCGGCGCGACTGTGAGGTCGTGGTAGTGTCGCTGTTTGTCAACCCAACGCAGTTCAACGAGCCCCAGGACCTTGTCAGCTACCCACGCGACGAGACCCGTGACGCTGTGCTGGCGGAGGGTGTCGGCGTGGATTTGCTGTTCGCTCCCGCCCAGGAGGAGATCTACCCTGCTGGTTTCGCCACGACGGTCAGCGTCAGCGGGATCACCAGGGACTTTGAGGGGGACGCCCGGGGCAGAACACACTTTGACGGCGTGGCGACCGTTGTCAGCAAGCTGCTGAACATCGTCATGCCAGACGTGGCCTACTTCGGAGAGAAGGACGCCCAGCAGGTCCAGGTGATCCGCCGTCTGGTCGAGGATCTGAACATGCCGGTGCGGATCCAGGCCGGTGCGACAGTGCGCGAGCCTGACGGCCTGGCGATGTCCAGCCGCAATGCGCATCTGAGCCCTGAGGAGCGCCGGCGCGCAGCGGCGATCCCCCGCGCGCTGAGCCAAGCCCAGGAGATGGTGGGCGCCGGACAGCAGGACGCCCGTGTCATTGAGCAGGCGGTCAGGGCCGAGCTTGAGAGCTCAGCCACCCAGGTTGATTACGTACGGATCGTGGAGCCAGAGAGGTTGGCCCCCATCCGCACGATCGCAGGTCCCGCGCGCATGCTGGTGGCGGCGCGGTTTGGCAACACGCGTCTGATCGACAACCAACTGTTGAGGAGTGAGTGAGATGCCGCAAGAAGTCACAGCTTCAGAGAGTTCCTCCAGACGGCCGGTGACACTGCCGGCCCTTGCTGAGAAGCGGCGCCGCGGCGAGCCGCTGGTGATGATCACCGCCTACGACTTCCCAAGCGCCCGGATTGTTGACAGCGCCGGCGTGGATATGGTCCTGGTCGGGGATTCCGGGGCTGAGATGGTGCTCGGCTATCCGTCAACGGTGGCTGTCTCGGTAGAGGAGATGCTGATGCTCACCGCGGCGGTCCGCCGCGGGCTGAGGACCCCGCTGCTGATCGCCGATCTGCCGTTTGGCTCATACGAGGTCTCTGACGAGCAGGCCGTGCAAACGGCGATGCGGTTTGTCAAGCAGGCAGGCGCTGACGTCGTCAAGCTGGAGCGAGGGACTGAGGTCTCGCTGTCACGGGCGCGCGCCATCATTGGCGCGGGAGTTCCGGTGATGGGCCATATCGGCCTGACCCCGCAGACCGCGACGGCACTGGGCGGCAACCGCGCGCAGGGACGCAATGTCACCGACGCCACGCGGATCGCCACGGAGCTGATCGCCCTGCAGGACGCGGGCTGTTTCGCGATCGTGCTTGAGGCGATGCCAGCGGCGGTGACCGAACAGCTTGTGACACTGGCCACCGTGCCAACCATCGGCATCGGCGCCGGTCCAGCCACTGACGGCCAGGTCTTGGTGTTCCACGACCTGCTGGGCATCCGCGACGCCGGCGGCGCTCGCTTTGTGCGCCGCTACGCCGAGCTGCAGGACGACATGATCGCCGGCGTCTCAGCCTACGCGGCCGACGTACGCTCCCACCGCTACCCGGCCGCCGAGCACTGTTACTCGATCGACGAAGCGGAGCTGGAGCGGATCCGCAAAAGCTTTGCGCAGCTCCACACGGCTCTCCCGCACGCAACACAATAGGATGCTGTCCGTGCCGCCGATCACACAAGTCTTCGCTCCACGCGACCAAACCTATTTTGACCTCTTTGAGCAGGCCGCCGGCAACATGTTGCAGGCAGCCCAGCTGTTGGCACGTCTGCTCGCCGACTTCCCTGACAACGCGGAGCTTGCCAAGGAGATCCGGGAGTGTGAACACGACGGCGACAGGATCACGCACGCCATCCTCGACCACCTAAACCACACGGCTGTCACATCCGCTGACCGGGAGGACGTGCTGGCGCTGACCTCCGCCATCGACGACATCGTCGACTACACCGAAGAGGTGGCTGACTACCTCGGCCTTTACCGGATCGAGGCGCCGATGGACCAGGCGATCAAGCTCGCCGAGATCCTCGAAGGCGCGGCAGCGCAGATCGCCGCAGCGATCCCCCGGCTGCGTAGATTCGATGACATCTCGCCGCTCACCGTAGAGATCAACCGCCTGGAAAATGAAGGCGACCGTATCACTCGCGACGCGATCGCCTCGCTGTTTGACGGCGGCATCGACCCGATGGTCGTGATCCGCTGGAAGGACCTGTTCGAGCGGCTTGAGGCCGCCATCGACGCGACTGAGCACGTCGCACACATCCTCGAGGGGATCACCATCAAGAACTCTTGACCGGACGCAGCCTCGCTCCTGCTACCAGCGGTCGTGGACATGCGGACGGATCAGGCGGTCATAGACCGCCCGCACGCCGTCCAGCTGCTCTGAGCTCAACGGCGGCAGCGAACTGGCGGCCGCGTTGGCAGCCGCCTGGTCTGGCCTGCGCGCGCCGGGGATCACGGTGGTGACGCCCGGCTGGTCGATCACCCACCGCAGCGCAAACTGCGCCAACGACATCTCCTCACCGACGAGCTCCCGCAGCTCACGGACCGCCTCAAGGCCGACCTCGTAGGGGACCCCTGAAAACGTCTCGCCCACGTCAAAGGCCTCGCCGTGACGGTTGAAGTTGCGGTGGTCATCGGCAGCGAAGGTTGTGGACGCGTCAAACCGTCCCGACAGCATGCCGGAGGCGAGCGGCACACGCGCAATGATCCCCACCCCAGCTTCACGCGCCGCGGGCAGCACTTCCTCAAGCGGTTTGAGACGGAAGCAGTTCAGGATGATCTGGACTGTGGCCACAGCGGGCCGCGCGATCGCGGCCAGGGCCTGCGCACACGTTTCGACTGAAACGCCGTAGGCGCTGATGCGTCCGTCCTGCACCATCGCGTCAAGGGTGTTGAAGACCCGGTCACTGGTGTAGACATCGTCTGGCGGACAGTGCAGCTGGACAAGGTCGAGCCTGTCCACACCCAGGTTGGCGCGTGAGCGCTGATTCCAGGCGTCAAAGTTCTCGGCGCTGTAGTTGGCCAGCAGCTGGTCGACGCGACGGCCCATCTTGGTGGCGACAAACATGCCGGGGTGGGTGGCACAAAACGCGCCGCACAGGCGCTCACTGCGACCGTCACCATAGACATCCGCAGTGTCAAGGAACGTGACACCGTGCTCGGCGGCAGCCGCCAACGTCGCGCGCGCGTCCTCCTCCGCGACCGCCCCCCACTCCGCGCCGAGCTGCCAGGTTCCCAGTCCAATGATGCTGAACTCACGGCCCAGGCGTTTTGCAACTCGCATCTGCATCAGTTCCTCACCGTAGCGCAGATGCTCAGACCGTCACCGCCAGGGGTGGTTTGCGCGCCGACACGCGGGCAAAGTCAGGCAGCCTGGCCAGGAACTGCCCGGTGTATGACTCGGTGACCTTTACAACATCCTCGGGGGTCCCCTGGGCAACCACCCTGCCACCCTCATCCCCGCCCTCAGGGCCGAGATCGATCAGATAGTCGGAAACCTTGATCACATCAAGGTTGTGCTCGATCACAACCACTGAGTTCCCGGCGTCGACAAGACGCGCAAGCACCTCAAGCAGACCCTGTATGTCAGCGAAGTGCAGCCCCGTGGTGGGTTCGTCAAGGATGTAGATCGTGCGGCCGGTGGCCACCTTGGCGAGCTCGGCCGCCAGCTTGACGCGCTGCGCCTCACCGCCAGACAGGGTTGTCGCGGGCTGCCCAAGGCGCATGTAACCCAGACCGACGTCTGACAGGGTCTGGACCCTGCGCCGGATTTTCGGTACGTGCTCAAAAAAGTCGAGCGCCTCAGATATCGGCATCTCCAACACTTCGGCGATGTTGCGGCCTTTGAAACGCACCTCCAGGGTCTCCCGGTTGTAACGCTTGCCGTGACACTGTTCACAGGGGACGTACACGTCGGGAAGAAAGTGCATCTCAATCTTGATCTGACCGTCCCCCTTGCAAACCTCGCAGCGCCCGCCCTTGACGTTGAACGAGAATCGCCCGGGCTTGTAACCGCGCGCCCGCGCCTCGGGTGTGCGCGCGTACAGATCACGGATCTGGTCAAACAGTCCGATGTAGGTGGCCGGATTGGAACGCGGCGTACGGCCGATCGGTGACTGGTCAACAGCGATGATCTTGTCAAGCTGCCCCACGCCGGTCAGGGCACGATGGGCGCCGGGGCGCACGCGCGTGGCGCCGAGCTGATGGGCGACGCCTTTGAACAGCACCTCGTTGACCAGCGTTGACTTGCCGGACCCCGACACGCCGGTCACGCTGCAGAGCACGCCGAGAGGCACCCTGACATCGATGCTGTCAAGGTTGTTCTCGCTGGCGCCCGTGACCTCCAGGTAGCCGGACGGCCGGCGCCGCTTTGAGGGCACGTCGATCCGCCGGGTGCCGCGCAGAAACTGGCCGGTGAGGGAAGCCTCAACCTGCGCGATCTCCTCCGCGGTGCCTTGCGCCACCACGTGGCCGCCGTGCTCGCCGGCCCCCGGCCCGATGTCCAGCACATGGTCGGCCGCCCGGATCGTGTCCTCATCGTGCTCTACAACAAGCACCGTGTTGCCCAGGTCGCGCAACCGCTCAAGCGTCGCGATCAGCTTGCGGTTGTCCCGCTGGTGCAAGCCGATCGAAGGCTCGTCAAGGATGTAGAGCACGCCGACCAGCGATGAGCCGATCTGGGTCGCCAGGCGGATTCGCTGAGCCTCGCCTCCGGAAAGCGTCGCCGCAGCGCGGTCCATGCTCAGATAACCGATCCCGACGTTCTCCAGAAAGCTCAGACGCTCCTTGATCTCACGCAGAATCAGATGGGCGATGCGGCGGTCATGCTCAGTCAGCTCAAGCTCCTGCACCCAGCGCAGTGCCTTGTGTGCCGGGAGCGCACAGAACTCATGGATCGCAGTGTCGGCAACCAGCACCGCCCGGGACTCGGGACGCAGACGCGCGCCATGGCACTCCGGGCACGGCCGCAAGGTCATGTACTCCTCGATCTTCTGCTTGATGAAATCCGAGTCGGTTTCCCGGTAGCGGCGTTCAAGCGCCCTGACGATCCCCTCAAAGGCGGTGGCGTAGTTGCGCCGCCGCCCGAAACGGTTGCGGTAGGCGACCTGAAAGCGCTCACCACCCGTGCCGTACATGAAAAAGTCACGCTGCTCTTCAGGCAGCTCACGCCAGGGCACGGTCGTGTCGATCCCGTAACGCTGCGTGATCGCGTCGGTCAGCTGGCCGTAGTAATCAGAGGCGCTGGCGGCCCATGGCGCAATCGCGCCCTGTTCGATGGAGCGTTCCGGATCGGGGATCACCAGCTCCGGGTCGACCTCCAGCTGCGAGCCAAGGCCGGTGCAGCGGGGGCAGGCGCCGTGCGGCGCGTTGAAGCTGAAGACGCGCGGCTCCAGCTCCACCAGACCGGGCCCGTGCTCCGGACACGCGAACTTTTCGCTGTACAGCTGCACTGATCCGGGCGGGCGATCATCACCCAGTCCGTCCGGTAGCTCGATCTCAAGCAGACCGCCTGCGAGCGCCACCGCCGTCTCAATCGAGTCCGAGAGCCGCTTGCGGACGTCGTTCTTCATCACCAGCCGGTCGACGATGATCGAGATGTCGTGCTTGAACTTCTTGTCAAGCACGATCTCCTCATCCAGCCGCCGCGGGACACCATCAACCTTGGCACGGGTGAAACCCTCGCCCCGCAACTCCTCAAGCTGCTTTCCGTACTCACCCTTGCGGCCACGCACGATCGGCGCCATCACCATGAAACGCGTACCTTCAGGGAGTTCAAGCACCTGGTCGATGATCTGCTCCGTCGACTGGCCTGAGATCGGCCGGCCGCACACATGGCAGTGGGGCTTGCCTATCCGTGCCCACAGCAGCCGCAGGTAGTCATAGATTTCGGTGACCGTACCCACCGTTGAGCGGGGGTTGCGCGAGGTGGTCTTCTGATCTATCGAGATGGCCGGAGACAGGCCCTCGATCGAGTCGACGTCCGGCTTTTCCATCTGGCCCAGAAACTGGCGGGCATACGCTGACAGCGACTCCACATAACGGCGCTGGCCCTCCGCGTAGATCGTGTCAAACGCCAGCGACGACTTACCAGACCCGGACAGCCCGGTGATGACCGTCAGCGAATCCCGTGGGATCTCGACATCAAAGTTCTTGAGGTTGTGCTCGCGGGCGCCCTTGATGATCAGTCGATCCACACCGCAGATCCTAATAGGACGAACGTACGTTCGCCAGTGGCCGGTCAGGGTTGCACAGACGAGTACACCTCGTCAAGCAGCAGCCGCCGGTCCGGAAGGTCAAAGTGCGCCGCAATGTAACTGTCGGTCTCCTCACGGGAGCTGCCGTTGAGCGCCATGTTCAGTGCCACCAGACGGGCGCTCTCCTGCACCTGACCGGCGAACTCGTCGGTCTCCGAGAGCCGCTCACCGGGCCGGGGCTCCGCTTCGCCCGCCGGCCCCGCCCCGGAGCCGGCATCCGCGGCTGGGACCTCCTCCGGCGCGGGCTCCGGCAGCGTCTCAGGCTCAACCGCCGGGGATGACTCCTGCGGCGCCACGGACGCTGCGCCATGCTGCTGGCCGGAAAGCGCCTCAGCGGCGCTGGCGGCCAGCGGGCCGCCAGCGACATCGCTGACCAGCTCAAAGTTACCTTCCAAAAGCTGCAGGTCCGCATTGAGACGGTTAGCGCCGGTGCGCAGGCCATCGATCATCGTGCCCAGCTCAGACTCCATGGCGTCCAGGCGCTGGAGCATCTCCGCGGTGGCCTCGCTGACACGAGCGATCTGCTCCCGGGTCCGGTCGGCCGCATCGGTGCGGGTTGCCAACGCAATCTGGGCAGCTTCGGCACGCATCTCACGAGCCTCAGCCTCAGCCTGAGCGATAATCTCGGCGGCGCTTGCTTCGGCAGCTTCGAGGATCGCCCGCACCCGCTCCCCGGTGGAGACCGCCAGGGTCTCTGAAGGGCGCCGTGCGGCATGGCGCAACTCCTCTACCCCAGCAGCGATCTCGGCCAGGTGAGCGTCCACCGCGGCCGGCTCGTAGCCGCGGCGCGCGATCGGAAAGTCGCGCTTCTCGATGTCCTGCCTGTCCATTTCCATAGCGCCCTAGACTAGCTGACCCTCCCCTGCGCCAAGGCCGTGTCAAGGTCGCGGCGCAGATCACGGATCTCGTCGCGCAAGCGCGCAGCGTACTCAAAGCGCAGATCCTCGGCGGCAGCCAGCATCTCCTGCTCCAGCTCCACGATACGGCGCTCGATCTCCGCAGGCGCAAGCGCGCTGGCCGCCTCACGCCGGCTGCGGCGGCGTGACTTCGGGACCTTGGCCTCAGACTGCAAAAACTCGGCGATGTCAGAGATGCCCTTGGTGATCGTCTCCGGGGTTATCCCATGCTCGCGGTTGTAGGCGACCTGTATCTCGCGGCGCCTGGAAGTCTCTTCGATCGCGGTGCGCATCGCCGCGCTCTCCTTGTCGGCGTACATGATCACGCGACCCCCGACATTGCGTGCCGCGCGGCCGATGGTCTGTATCAGCGAGGTGGCGCCACGCAGGAAGCCCTCCTTGTCAGCGTCAAGAATCGCCACCAGGCTGACCTCCGGCAGATCCAGCCCCTCCCTGAGCAGGTTGACCCCGACCAGCACGTCAAACTCGCCGAGACGCAACTCGCGAATTATCTGGATGCGCTCAAGCGTGTCCACCTCAGAGTGCAGGTAGCGGACTTTGAACCCCATTTCCAGCAGGTATCCGGTGAGATCCTCTGACATCTTCTTGGTCAGCGTGGTGACGAGCGTGCGCTCACTGCGATCGATCCGCACGCGTATCTCATTCATCAGATCGTCGATCTGGTTGCCAGTCCCGCGCACCACGATCTCCGGGTCCACGATCCCGGTCGGCCTGACGATCTGCTCGACCGTGCGCGTGGAATGGGTGCGCTCATACTCGCCCGGGGTGGCGGAGACAAAAACAATCTGCGGCGTGATACCCAAAAACTCCTGGAAGGTCTGGGGGCGGTTGTCCAGTGCCGAGGGCAACCGGAAGCCGTAGTCAACGAGCGTCTGCTTGCGGGACCTGTCGCCCTCAAACATGCCGCCGATCTGCGGCACCGTCTGGTGAGACTCGTCAATGAAACAGATGAAATCGTCAGGGAAGTAGTCGATCAGGCAGTAGGGACGCTCGCCGGGCGCACGCCCGTCGAGGATGCGGCTGTAATTCTCAATCCCACTGCAAAAACCCATCTCCCGCAGCATCTCCATGTCGTATTGAGTGCGCTGACGCAGACGGTGTGACTCAAGCGGCTTGCCGCTAACCTCAAGCTCAGCGCAGCGCGCTTCAAGCTCGGCACCGATCTGGGCCACCGCCTCCTCAATCTGGCCTTCGCGGACGTTGTAGTGGGACGCCGGCCAGATCGCGGCGTGCTCCATGTTGTCATCGATCACCTCGCCGCTCACGGGGTCAAAGTGCTGCACCTGCTCGATCTCGTCGCCGAACATGATGATCCGGTAGGCGGTCTCGGCGTAGGCGGGCCATATCTCCAGGGTCTCGCCTCTCACACGGAAGGTGCCGCGCGCAAGCGCCGTGTCGTTGCGGCTGTACTGGATGGCCACCAGCTTGCGCAGCAGCGCTTCGCGGTCAATCGTCGAGCCCTTGACGAGCGTCTGCAGGTTCTCGTCATAGACCTCCGGCGAGCCCAGCCCGTAGATGCTCGAGACTGAGGCGACGATCAGCACGTCCCGGCGGGCGAACAAAGCCGCCGTTGCGGCGTGACGGAGCCGGTCGATCTCCTGGTTGATCGCCGAGTCCTTCTCTATGTAGAGGTCCTTGGACGGGACGTAGGCCTCAGGCTGGTAGTAGTCGTAGTAGGAGACGAAGTACTCCACCGCGTTACGTGGAAAGAAGGTCCGAAACTCATTGCACAGCTGGGCCGCGAGCGTCTTGTTGTGGGCGATCACGAGCGCCGGCCGGTCCACCGCGGCGATCGTCGCCGCCATGGTCATCGTCTTGCCGGTCCCGGTTGCGCCAAGCAGCGTCATCATCCGCTCGCCAGCGCGCAGGCCCTCTGCCAGGGAGACGATCGCCGCCGGCTGGTCGGCGGTCGGGCTGAAGACAGCATCTAGCTCAAAGCCTGGCACTGATGATCTGATCCTAGCGACCGCAAAGGCGAGCGGAGCGCAGCGGGCACACGCGGCGCTGCCGACAAATCACCCGTAGCCAAGCTGCCGGGCGTAGCGCCGGCGGTAGGCCCGCTGCTTGGTCAGCACCTCTCGGACATAGGCACGGGTTTCCAGCAGCGGAATCCCCGCGATGGTGAGCGCACGACCGTCAACCTTAGCGATGTGCAGCCATCTGTCCACATTGGTCTCGCCGCCGTTGTATGCGGCCAGAGCCAGCACCTCATTGCCCCGAAACTCATTGAGCAGGTAACGCAGGTAGTAACTGCCGTAGGCAATGTTGATCGCGGGCGTGGACAGATCGGCAACCGTGAAGGTGACGCCTCCGGAGCGATGGGCCAGATACAACGCCGTGGCGGGTTCGATCTGCATGAGGCCGACCGCTCCGGTCGGCGAGGTGCGCGGACGGAACCTGGTCTCGGCGTAGATCACGGCGGCCACAAGCGCCGGGTCAAGGTGCTTGGCGGCCGCCTGCTGACGGATGATCGGCGCGTACTGCAGCGGCAGCGTGAAATGGTTGATCACCCGCTGCGCCAGCGGCGCCACCAACACCGCAACCACGGCCAGAGCCAGCAGTACCAGCACCGATCCGCTCACCCTCATGCGGGCACGCCGCCCCAGCCCGCTGCTCACCGGATCTCCGTTCCCATCGGTCACGCACCAAGCTTGGCCAGAAGCTCCGCCAGCCGTCGCTGCAGATCCTCGACGGTCCCGTCGTTTACAACCACAAAGGTGGCGCGGGCAGCCTTATCGGCCTGGCTGAGCTGCCGCGCCTCCCGCTCGGCGATGGCACGGTGACCACGCGCGCCAGCCCGCCGGGCACGAACCGACTCATCTGCCACCACGGCGACGGTCGCGTCATAGAGGTCCTCGCCACCCGCCTCAAAAAGCAGCGGCACCTCCACAACCAGCGCCCGCGCCCGCTCGCCGTCTGAAAGACGCTCCTGTCGCCAGGCCGCCACCCGGGCTTTCACCCGCGGCCAGAGCAGCTTTTCCAGCCATTCTCGCTGCGCATCGTTGGCAAACACCAGCGCGGCGAGCGCCCCGCGGTCCACCACGCCACCGGGCGCGACTCCGGCTCCGAAGCGACCGACGACCGCAGCGCTGAGGTCAGGAGTCATAAGCAGCGCGTGGACAACCTCGTCGCTTGATATGGTGCGCGCTCCCAGCCGCTCAAATGCCGCCAGCGCCGTGGACTTTCCGGCACCGATCCCACCGGTTAGCGCGATGAACGGCGGCACGGATCCAACCGTACCGCCATTCACCAGGGTCTGAGGCTCAGGAAGCTCCGCCGGCAAGCTCGTCGGGTTCCGTCGCATCGGCGACCGGGCCGGCAAGCTCCTCCGGTTCCGTCGCATCGGCGACCGGGCCGGCAAGCTCCTCCGGTTCCGCCGCATCGGCGACCGGGCCGGCAAGCTCCTCCGGTTCCGCCGCAGCGGCGACCGGATCGTTGAGATCCTCCGAAGCCTCAGCGGGCAAGTCCTCACTCACATCCTGCGCAAACGGTGCAGCCAGCTCGCTGGCAAAGACCTCCTCAGACAGTCCAAGCTCCGGCACCTCGGCGATTTCGCTCTCAGTCGGGGCGACGATCGGGCGCACCGGAAGAACCTGCCCATCAACCCGTTTGATGGACAGTGACAGCCTGCGGCGCTCACCATCAATCTCAAGGATCCTCACGCGAACCGGATCGCCCGGCTGGATGATCTCACGTGGATTCTCCACGTGATGTTGAGCCAGCTCAGAGATGTGAACCAGTCCCTCAACCCCGTCGAGGATCTCAACGAAGGCACCAAAAGCAACCACTTTGGTGACCGTGCCTTCAAGCTCATCGCCGATGTTGTAGGTGTCGATCACACGCTGCCACGGATCCTCCTGGGTCTGCTTGAGACCCAGCGAGATGCGCTGCCGCTGGCGGTCAATGTCAAGCACCTTGACCAGCACGGTGTCGCCGATCGTGAGGATCTCCGAAGGATGGTTGACGTGCGACCAGGACAGCTCGGAGATGTGAATCAGCCCGTCAATGCCGTCAAGATCCACAAACGCGCCAAAGTCCACGATGTTTGAGATGACACCCTCGACCACCTGTCCAGGCTGAAGCCTGTCCAGGATCCGCTCGCGATCCTCCTTGCGCTGCTCCTCAAGCACCGCGCGCCGTGACAGCACCACATTGTTACGTGAACGATTGAGCTCAATGACCTTGCACTCAATCGCGGTTCCCATGTACTCGTCAAGGTTCGGAACCCTGCGGATGTCAACCAGTGACGCCGGCAAAAAGCCACGCACACCAAGGTCGATGATCAGGCCACCCTTGACAACCTCGATCACAGAACCCTCGACCGGGTCCCCGGACTGAGCGGCCGCTTCGATGCGGCGCCAGGCCTTTTCAAAGCGAGCCCGCTTCTTGGAAAGGATCAGACGACCGTCCTGGTCCTCCTTGGTGAGCACCAGAGCATCGACCTCATCGCCAAGTGCCACCTCGTCATGCGGGTCAACCGACTTGCGAATCGACAGTTCGTTGGAGGGAATGACCCCCTCTGACTTGTAGCCGATGTCGACCAGAACCTCGTCGTTATCGATGCGCACAACATGACCGGTGACGACGTCACCTTCGCCGAAGGGATGGATGGTCGCGTCATAATTGGGGACGATCCTGCCGCCGATCTCAAGCAGGAGGCCGTCAGAACCTTCGACGACCTTGGCGTCTGAATGTTCGTTGGTGTAGGGAACTGTGATAGTTGACATGTGGACCCTTCAGGATAGCCGTAAAGAGGCAGCCGGTGGGGCTGTCCGCAGCTGCTGACAGCCCTCTGAGAGGCCTTGGACACGGCCATCGCCACGGGTCTGTTGACAGACACGACTCGCAGCTGCCTATGATCGGCCCATGCCAATCAGAGCGACCAAGCGAGGCGCACAGCGAACCACCATCCAGCGTGACGCCGATGTGCTGATCTGCGGGGCAAGTTTCGCCGGACTCGCCGTCGCGCGCGAACTGGCGTCAAGCGGCGCCGCCGTCATGGTGATCGATCGCTATGAGATCGGCGAGCGCCAGACCTCTGCGTGCGCCATCCCGACCACCTGGCTTCAAGCACTGGACCTGATGGGCGCCCACCGGCAGACGTTCGGCAGACTGGTGATCCACACCCCTCACAGCACCGCCGACTTTGATCTGCCCTGGACCTTCTCCACGTTCGCCTACCAGGAGATGTGCGCGCTGCTGGCCGAGCAGGGCGGTGACTTCATGTTTGAGACCGCGAAGGTTGACGGGCGGCTGGCCGGCTCACCAAAAGGGATACACACGATCATCACCGACCGCGGTGAAATTCGCGCGCCGCTGGTCATCGACGGTCTGGGGTGGCGCAGGGTGCTGGGCGGCGGAGAGCCTATCCAGCCGCCCAACGCCTACCTGTCACGTGGCCTTGAGGTCGACCCCGCCGGGCGGGGTGACGCCTTGGAGCTGTGGATCGACCGCCGCTATGTTCCGGCCGGCTACGGTTGGAGCTTCCCCGCCGAAGGCGAGGTCAGAGTCGGTGTAGGGTCATTTGACCCGGCCTTCCATGTCAAGGACTCAACGGTGAACCTCGCCAAGGATTTGAACCGGGCTCCGGAACGGTTTCAGGGAAACTGGATTCCCCACCGCCTCCGGGAAGCCACTGAAGACGGGATCTTCTTCGTGGGTGATTCAGCCGGCCACTGCCTGCCGCTGACCGCCGAGGGGATCCGTCCGGCCCTGTACTTCGGGATCGCCGCCGGCCGACAGCTGGTGTCCGTGCTGGCCGGCCGCCAGACCACAGCCGACGCACTGCGGCGCTACGGCGAGTTCAGCGCCAGCCACCGCTGGAAGTTTGAGTCGATGCTCGCGGTCCAGCGTTTGATTCCACAGGTGCCGCCGCGCCTGCTCGCGCCACTGCTTAACGGCATGACAAGAAAGCGCTTTGTCGACTGGTCGTTTGGCCACTACCTGCAGATCGCGCCCGCCTCGTTCGTGAACGGGTAGGCGGAGCCTGCCGGTACCGCGGCCGCGGTACCGGCAGGCTCCGCAATCACTTTTTCGCCGCCAGCCAGTCAGTTCCGGCGCCGACCTCCACACGCAGCGCAGGTTCCATCTCGTAAGCACCCTCCATCTCATGCGTAGCGAGCGCCATCACATCCTGAGCCTCCTGCGCCGGGCCCTCGAACAGCAGCTCGTCGTGGATCTGCAGCACCAGCCGGCTACGCAGCTGCGAGGCGGCCAGCGCCGCGTGGGTACGGACCATCGCGATCTTCATGATGTCCGCGGCACTGCCCTGGACAACCATGTTGACGGCAAAACGTTCGCCCTGCTTGCGCGTCTCATGGCGGCGGGCACGCAGCTCCGGCACCTGCCGCCGGCGGCCAAACAGCGTCGAGACGTAGCCAAGCTGGGTACCCAGCTCGATCGTCTGCTCGATGAAGCGCTTGACCGCCGGAAAGCCGTCCAGGTAACGGCGAATGAAGTCATCCGCCTCCGACTGGGGAATGTCCAGCCGATCCGCCATCCCGTAGGCGGAAAGGCCGTAAACGATCCCATAGTTGATCATCTTTGCTTTGGATCGCATCCCCGCGTCCACCTTTGCGGCATCCACGCCAAAGACGCGCATCGCGGTTGCCGTGTGCACATCCTGGCCAAGCCGGAAGATCTCCTTGAGCACATCCTCACCGGCGATCTGCGCAAGCAGGCGCAACTCCACCTGTGAGTAGTCGGCGCTGACCAGAAGATTGCCCGGCTCGGCGACAAAACAGGCGCGGATCCGACGGCCCAGCGCCGTCCGGATCGGAATGTTCTGAAGGTTCGGGCGGTTTGATGAGAGCCGGCCGGTGGCGGCGGCGACCTGGTTGAAAGTCGTGTGGATACGTCCGTCACCGGAGATCAGGCTCGGCAGCGCCTCCAGGTAGGTCTGGCCAAGCTTGGTGAGCTCACGCCAGCGCTCGACCTTGGCCACGATCGGATGCTCGGAGCGAATCGCCTGCAGAACGCGCGCATCAGTGCTGTAACCGGTTTTCCCGCGACGCTTGCGCGACAACCCCAGTCTGACGAACAGGATCTCTTCAAGCTGCCGTGGCGAGCCGAGCGTGAACTCCTGCCCTGCGAGCTGAAAAATCTCGCTCTCCAGCGCGTCCGCCTCGCTGCGCACCTCCTCTGAGATCACCCTCAGGCGAGCCGTGTCCAAACGCATACCCGCAAGCTCCATGTCCCGCAGGATGCGCACCAGTGGCAGCTCAACATCGGTGAAAAGACCTGTCAGCCCGCGGTCAGCCAGCTCCTCGCGCTGCCAGTCGCTGAGCCCATGCAAGAGCATCGCGTCAGCCTCGGCCTCCTGCTCCCCGGCGCCGGTGACCAGGCCGCGTTCTTCAGCCAGCTCCCGCAGGGGATAGACGCGGCGTCCTGGTTCAAGCAGGTAGGCGGCAATCTCAGTGTCGTGGCTCAGGCGTGGCGGCACGGTCCCAAGTGCCTTTGCGTCGTGGGTTATCACCGGGTGAGCCGCCAGGGCGTCAACCACCTCAGCGGGCGTGTCTGTGCTGCCGGTCAGCAACTGGACCACCGTCCCGCTTTCACCAACCACGGCGACCGCAAAGCGCCATGGCTGATCGGCTGCAAACAGAGCTCCGTCCGGCGCCTGTGGCGGTCTGAGCACCACACATGCCACCGCACCGGACGGGATCTGTGCACCAAGCTCAGAAACCGTTACCAAGCGTCCAGTGATCCCGGCCGCTGTTTGCGCGCCATGTTGCGCCACAGCGGCCGCCTGCCCGGCGGACGCCTGGGTCCCGAGCGCGCCTGCCGGTGGCGCATCCGCGGACCCGAACGCCTCCTCCAGGCGTCGCAGAGGATCGCGCAGCTCAAACAGCCTGAACGTCTCACGCAGCTTGGAACGGTCAGGCTCACGGGCAACCAGCTCCGCCAGGTCAAGATCGATGGGTATGTCACGTTTGGCGCTCGCCAGCTGCTTGGACAGCCGCGCATCACGTTCGTGCTCAAGGAGGTTCTGCTTGCGTTTGGCACCGGATATCTCATCAACGTGAGCCAGCACCTCCTCAAGCGTTCCGTAGCGGGCAAGCAACTCGGCGGCGGTCTTCTCTCCGATCCCCGGCACACCGGGGATGTTGTCGCTGGTGTCACCCTTGAGACCGATGAAATCAGGGACCTGTTCCGGAGTGACACCGTAACGGTCGATCACCGTTTGGCGCTCATACAGCTTTGTGTCGGTCACACCGCGTCCGGGCGCGAGGATTCTGGTGCGCTCATCAACCAGCTGGAAGGCGTCACGGTCTCCCGTCAGCACGGTGACGTTGATTGGCCTGCCATCCGCGGCCTGCGTCCGTTTGGCCTGCGCTGCGATCGACGCGATCACATCGTCAGCCTCAAAGCCCTCAACCCGCATGTTGTGGTAGCCGAACGCCTCAACAAGCGGCACAAAGTGCGGCCACTGTTCGCGCAGCAGCTCGGGCCGCGAAGCACGCTGAGCCTTGTACTCGGGATAAAGCTCCTTGCGTCCCGTATAGCCGCCGTCCCAGACAACGATCGTTGGGCACGCTCCGTAGTCAGTGAGCAGCTTGACCAGCATCGAAGCCAACCCGAAAATCGCGTTGGTTGGGATCCCAGTGGAGGTTGCGATCGATTCCGGCAGCGCAAAGAACGCCCGGTAGGCCATGCTGTTGCCGTCAACCAGCAGCAGATCACCAAGCGGCGATGGGGTGCGGTCGCTCATCTGGTCCAGCCTAGTGGCCCGATCGGCGGCACCCTGCAGTATGGGCGCACCGGATAGCGCCTCACAGCCATCTCGGCGGCACCCTGCAGCATGGGCGCACCGGATAGCGCCTCACAGCCATCTCGGCGGGCTTATCACCGCGTCAAACCGGAGCGCACCCTTGGCCTGCTGCTGGTAGAGACCAACGTGCCGCTGGTTGATATCGCCGGAGGTGTTGAAGTAGACGTCGCCGAGCAGTAGTGAGTCGGTGAAGAAGCTGCCGGTGCGCAGCACCTCTTGAAGCTGCGCACGGATGTCCTGCGAAGCCGAGGGGACATCCAACAGCAGCGCACCGGCAATCTCCGCCGCCACATACCCAAATACGCTGGATGCTGGTGGTTGGCCGCGGACGCCAAGCACGTGCCGGTAGCGCCCGGCGTAAAGCTGCCAGTTCGAGTAGGTGTTGAGCGGCAGCACCGGGGAGACACAGTAAAGAAACGGGATGGCGGGGCGGTTGTGGCAGTACCCGGCCGTGCCGATCACACCCAGGCTGGGCATGTCCACCCGGATCAGATGCATCAGTGTGACCGCCCGGCCAGACGGCTGGCCCGCCAGCAAAAGACATCCGACCTGCTGGGCGCGCAGCGTCTCTATGTAGCTTGCAAGCTCGGTGATGGTTGTCCGCTTGGTCATCGGCGGGACCTTGGTGGCCAGAAACTTGATGCCGTACAGCCTGGCGGTGGCTGCGGCGCCCGCCACCGCGATCTGGCTGCCCGGTCCGCCACCGAACGACAAGGCCGTAAGACGCGTGCAGTCCCCAAAACGCTTGGCTTTGAACGCATCGAGGATCGCGGCGAGCTGCACCAGGTTATTGGGCGCCAGTCTCAGCAGATTGTGCAGCCGGGCGTCCGGGTAGAAGCGCTGTGGCTCGTCGTCGGCGGCTGGTATCACGGTCGGCAGCTTGTCGGTCAGCCCTGCGAAGCTGCTTAAAGGAGTCACCTCAATGATCCCGGCCTGATTGAGGATCGGTAGCGAAATCTCCGTGGCGCCGGAATCAAGCTCGCCTATGTATATGGCCGCCAACGGGTCTCTGGCCGCTCGCCGGGCGTTGTTGAACGTTTGGGTAACGCTCCAGCCATGAGCGTTGGCGTCATTCAGATAGCTGATCCTCACCCTGAACAGGCCAATGTGACCGCGGGGCGCCTCAACCTCGTTGAACCCGACCTTGACGCCCTGCTGGATGGCGGTACCCGCACCACGGCCCGGCCCGCGCAGCGGCAGGCTCACGTAGATGTCAACCACCGGCGGACCATGTTTCCGGGCCGTTGCAGCGTCCTTTACACGACCGGTGCGCACGCCTGAGCCGCAGGCACTGACCAGCAAAGCCACGAGCATCGCCACCGTGACCTTGATTGCACGCCCAGCCACTGAGCGTCCTTGACCGCGATCAGCCGACTGGCGCCGCCTGGAACGGAACCAGTTTGCCGCCGCGCGGATGGGCAAAGACAAAAGCATCGAGAGTGGTGTTGCCCGAACTGTCTATCGAGTAGGTGCCGACAACGCCGGTGACGTTGCGCTGGCTCAAGAACTCTTTGATCACGGTTGAGCGATCGTCGGCTTTGCTTCCGGCACGCGCCAGGACGCGCAGCACAGCCGCCATCGCCTCATAACCGAAGATCGCCTCCACGTTCGGAGTGTGATGGTAAGCAGAGACAAAGGCCGACTGGAATCTTCGACCGGCTGCGGTCAGATCGCCGGGCATGAACCCTGGGATGGAAACGTAGAGCCGCCTGACCGACCGGCTGAGCGCCGCCGTGAAGGCGCTGTTGTCAAGCGACGAGGTACCAAACAGCTTCGCAGCTGGGTTGGCTGAGGCAACATGGTTGAAGAAGGTCGCGGCCGCCGTCGGCGACTGCGCCGCGTAGAAGTCGGCCGGGGCGTCGGCGCTTGACCGGCTGATATGCAGACCAGCGCCGGCGGCTTTAACAGCCATCTCGTCGGCCAGGGCGCGGCCATAAATGCTGCCGTCGTCACCGATGTAAAGCTCATGGACACCGAGCTTCTGCATCTCACGGATCTGAGCGTCCGCCTCAAGCTCATCGCTGGGTACAACACGCGCGAACGTCTGGCCATAGGTCGCCCAGCTCTCATAAAAGTACTTTGGCGAGCCGGACACGGCCGGCGTCGCCTGTGAAAGCTCAAGGGCCGTGTCGGTTGGACTGACCTGCAACAGATCAAGGGCGTTGGTGATGCCCACCGTAGCGTCCGACTGCCCCGGGGCGATCTCCCCCAGGTAGGCGATCACATCGGGAGCCGTGGACGCCGGGTAAAGCACAGCGGTCCTGGCGTTGTCTGAGGCCGAACCCCCATGCAACAGCACCGTTTTGACGTCGTAGCTTCGCACTTCGCCGTGCAGCTGCTTGTAGGCGAGCTGCTCGGCGTCGACGACATCTCGGGCGACGCTGTCGTTGGCAAGACCGCGAGGGTCGCTCATGGCTACAAAAAGCGTCTTACTGCCGATCGTGACCGCCGCCGACGACGAGCCTGACGAGGTCTGGCTGCAACCGGCGACGCAGACCGCGGCCACACAGGCAGCCCCAGCGATGAGAAGCGCCCGACGCCGACGAGCCACTACTGGTCTTTCCGGCCAAGAAAGTACGGGGCGACATTGCGTGTCGCGGTGAGGGCAAGCACCAGCGCAACACCGATTGCCATGGCGTCAGAGCCGGATACGTTAAGCGACCACAGCACGGTTCCGACGACCAAACCCACTGTGGCTGTCATGACAGTTGCCATCCCCGAAGATCCTACCTGAGCCTGGGACGTGGGGCCACACCGAAGGGCAGCGGTGAGTCCGGGTCCGGGAGTTGACGATCAGCGCAACGCTCCAGCAAAGGCTGAAACCAGCGCCCCTACCGGGCCCGCAGGATGGGGGTCAGATCCCGCCTCACGGACCAGCCTTGACCCGATGATCACCCCGTCTGCCCCAGCGTCCGCAGCCTCACGCGCCTGTTGCGGAGTGCCGATCCCGAAGCCAACCGCAACGGGAACCTCCGTGTGCGCACGGGCACGGCTTAGGACCTGCGCCAACCCGCCGTCGTTGTGGACACGTTCGCCGGTTGTTCCCGTCACTGAGACGGTGTAGAGAAACCCTCGGGCCCGCCCACCGATCGCCGCAAGCCGTGCCTCCGGCGTGGTCGGCGCCACCAGCGGCACCAACGCCAAACCGCGAGCATCAAGAGCCGCAAGCATGGCTGGCGCCTCTTCAAACGGCAGGTCAGGAACGATCAGGCCGCTTGCGCCAACAGCAGCAAGGCTGTCCGCGAACCGCTCGACCCCGCGTGCGACGATCAGGTTCGAGTAGCACATCACCACCACCGCGATCCGGTCGGAAACCTGGCGCGCCAGCTGAAGCGCCCCCATGGTCCGCACACCTGAGGCCAGCGCCGCGACCGCAGCGGCGTGAATGACCGGGCCGTCAGCAAGCGGGTCAGAGAACGGTATCCCCAGCTCAATCAGATCCGCGCCCGCCTGGACGTAGGCCGCGAGGATCTCAGCTGAACGCTCCAGGTCCGGGTAGCCGGCCATCAGGTAGGGCATCAGCGCGGCGCGGCGACCCTCCGCGTGCGCAGACTCAAACGCCTCAGCGATCCGCTCCACGCCGCTGACGGACGTCTCAGACACCTCCGAGCTTCTCCAATGCCTCAACGAGGTCCTTGTCGCCGCGTCCTGAAAGCGTGACGATGTCCAGCTCACTGTCGGTGTGCTCGAGCACCCAGGCCAGAGCGTGCGAACTCTCCAGCGCCGGGATGATCCCCTCCAGCCGCGCTACGGTCGCAAACGCATCAAGAGCCTGCTGGTCGGTGACGGCCAGGTACGTGGCACGACCCTGGTCTCGCAGCCAGGCGTGTTCCGGGCCGCTGCCCGGGTAGTCAAGGCCAGCGGAGACAGAGTGAGCCTCCAGAATCTGGCCGTCCTCATCCTGCATGATCGCCGAATATGAGCCGTGCAACACGCCAGCGGGGCCGCCAACCGTCAACGGCGCGCCATGGTGGCCGGTTTCAATGCCCTCACCGGCCGCCTCCACACCGATCAGCTGGACGTCGGCGTCGTCGACAAAGCCCGCGAACATGCCAATCGCATTGGAACCCCCGCCCACACAGGCAACGACACGCTCGGGCAGGCGGCCGGCCCGCTCCAGGATCTGCGCCCGAGACTCGTCACCAATCACGCGCTGAAGCTCCCGCACGATGAACGGGTAAGGGGCAGGGCCCACACATGAGCCGATGATGTAGTGCGTGTCGCCCACATTGGTCACCCAATCGCGGATCGCCGCCGAAACCGCCTCCTTGAGCGTGCGGGCGCCCGCTTCGACGCCGACCACGGACGCGCCCAGCAGCTCCATGCGCTGCACGTTGGGCCGCTGGCGGCGGATGTCCTCGGTGCCCATGTAGACGATGCACTCCAGGTCCAGCAGCGCGCACGCGGTGGCCGCCGCCACACCATGCTGGCCAGCGCCCGTCTCCGCAATGATGCGCCGCTTACCCATGCGCTTGGCCAGCAGCGCCTGCCCAAGCGCGTTGTTGATCTTGTGGGCGCCGGTGTGGTTGAGGTCCTCACGCTTGAGATACACGGGGTGCCCGACCCGGTCGCTGATCCGTTCGGCAAGGTACAGCGCGGAGGGCCGTCCAACGTAGTTGGCCAGCAGATCATCCAACCGCGCCCGGAAACTCGCGTCTGCCCAGGCATCCACCCAAGCCTGCTCAAGCTCGGTGAGCGCAGGCATCAGTGTTTCAGGCACATACTGACCTCCGTAAGGCCCAAAGCGGTGTGGCACGGCGCCGCTCACGCCGCAGGGACCTCCGCAGTGGCCGCCCGCGTGTGGTCCACTGCCTCCGGGGGCGCGTGGCCCTCCGTCTCCGCAGACACGTAGCCCTCCGTCTCCGCAGACGCGTGGTCCACGCCACCCCCGGTAGCGGCGACCGCCTGGGCAAAGGCACGCATCTGCTCATGGTCCTTGTAACCAGGGGCGGACTCAACACCGCTTGCCACATCCACGGCGAACGGGTGCACACGCGCGATCGCCTCAGCGACGTTGCCGGCTGACAGCCCCCCGCTCAAAATCAACGGCACCGCCTGGCCCTTGCCAGGCGGCGGAGCGATCCGGCGGTGCGCGACCGCAAGCTCCCAGCCGAATGTCTCCCCGGTGCCACCCGGGACACCAAGCCTGTAACTGTCCAGCAGATGAAAATCAGTGTGAAACACGGCGAGCGCCTGAATGTCGGCGCCGGTCTGCACCCTCACCGCCTTGATGATCCGGCAACCGGTGCGGCGAGCCGCCTCCGCGCAGAAGGCGGGACCCTCCTGGCCGTGCAGCTGGATGATCGTCAGCTCCACAGACTCGGTCACTGAGGCAAGCTCCTCCAGGGTCGGGTTGACGAACACGCCAACGACCTCCGTCCGGCGTTTGAGCAACGCGGCAAGCTCAGCCGCGCGGTCAATTGACACCGCGCGCGGCGAATGTGGCCATAGGATCATCCCGACAGCCCAGGCGTCCAGCGAAACAGCCAGCTCTGCGTCCTGCTCGCGTGTGATGCCGCAGAATTTGATCCTCGGTGCGCTCACGCCTGTGATCCTAGAAGCTCACGAGTGGCCGCCTCGATGTCAGCGGAGCGCATCAGCCTCTCACCGATCAAAACGGCATCTGCGCCCGCTTTCGCGAGACGCTCCAGTTCGGAGGCTTGCCCAAAGCCCGACTCGGCAACCACCAGCGCGTCCGCCGGCGCGTCGGGCAGCAGCCCGAAGGTGCGCTCAATATCAACACGCATGGTTGTCAGGTCACGGTTATTGATGCCGATGATCGCGGCTCCGAGGCGGCCCGCGATCTCAAGCTCTCGGGCGTCATGGACCTCCACCAGCGTGGCCAGCCCGACCTGGGTGGCGAGTGCGTGCAACCTCGCCAGCTCGCCGGGACGTAGCGCCGCGGCGATCAGCAGGATCGCGTCCGCCCCACCGGCGAGCGCCTCATGAACCTGGTAATCAGAAACGATGAAACCCTTGCACAGGATCGGCAACGTGCTGGCGGCGCGAGCCGCAGCCAGATCCGCCAGGCGGCCACCGAAGTGACGCTCCTCGGTCAGCACCGAGAGCGCCCTGGCCCCGCCTCGCTCATAGGCGCTGACCACCTCTTCCAGCTCAACATCTTCCCGGATCACTCCCGCCGAAGGTGAGCTGCGCTTGTGTTCGGCGATCAGCGATACCCCCGGCGCGGCCAGCGCCGCCTGGAAGTCACGGATCGCGTCCGGGCCGGCTAGCCGCTGCTCGCCGGCCCGGATGAGCGCCGGCAGCGGCACGGCCGCGGCCCTGCGGGCCACACCGTCTCGGGCCTGCGCAACGATCTCCTCAAGGATGCCGGTCATTGCGCCGACGGTGCCGCGGAGATCTCGTTGGTGAGCGCCACCAGAGCATCCAGCTTGGCGGTGGCGGCGCCGCTGTCGATGGCATCACTCGCAAGCTCAACACCCTCGGCCAGCGATTCGGCGTGCCCGGCGGTGTAGATCGCGGCGCCCGCGTTAAACAGCGCCAGGTCCCGGGCGGCGCCCGGCTCACCGGCAAAGATCGCCCGTGTGATCTGGGCGTTGCGCAAGGGGTCGCCACCCGGCACGGCGTCAGCCGCATAGCGCGTCAGCCCAACCTCCTCGGGGATGACGGTGTATTCGTGAAGCTCCCCGCTGCGCACCTCCACCACGCGTGTGCCCGCCGAGACGCTCAGCTCATCAAGGCTGTCGTCGCTTGAGACGAGCATCGCGTGATGGGCGCCCAGCAACGCCAGCGCTCCCGCCATCTTGACCAGCATCGATGGGTCTGAGACGCCGAGCAACTGGCGGCTGGCGCCAGCCGGGTTGGTCAGCGGACCAAGGAAGTTGAAGGTGGTGCGCACCTTGAGCTCTTTACGCACGCCCACGACACGACCGGTGGCCGGATGGTGGTAGGGCGCGAACATGAAGCCGAAGCCGACCTCCCGTATACAACGCGCGACACCGGCAGCATCCAGATCGATCTTCACGCCCAAAGCCTCCAGCACATCCGCGGAGCCGGACAGCCCGGTTGACGAGCGGCTGCCGTGCTTGGCGACCAGGCAGCCGGCGCCAGCGGCGATCAATGCGGCGGTCGTGGAGACGTTGAACGTCCGGCGGCCGCCGCCGGTACCGGCGGTGTCCAGCAGGTCCTCGGCATCGGTTGGGACAAACGCCGCCAGCGCGCGCATCGTGCGTGCCAGGCCGGCAAGTTCCTGCATCGTCTCACCCTTAACCCTGAGCGCGATCAGAAAGCCTGCGATCTCCACGTCGCTGGCCTCACCCGCCATGATCTCGGCGAGCGCCTCGGCGGCCTGCGCCTCTGTGAGGTCAAGGCCATCAGCCAGATGGTCGATCGCCCGCGTCAAAAGCAGGCTCATGACGCCCGCTCCATGAAGTGCCCCAGCATCTCGCGGCTGTACTCGGTGAGCACCGATTCGGGATGGAACTGGACGCCCTCCGCGGGCAGTTCGCGGTGGCGGACCGCCATCACCACGCCATCACCGGTGGCGCTACGCTCCAGCACGTCTGGCAGCTGCGGATCGGCAACCAGTGAGTGGTAGCGGCCAACCTCGATCCGCGCCGGCAGACCTCTGAAGATCGTGCGACCGTCATGTTCGATGGTGGAGGTCTTGCCATGGACCGGGCTGTGCCTGATCACGCGGCCGCCCCATGCCTGCACAAGCGCCTGGTGGCCGAGGCAAACCCCGAGCGTCGGGATGCCCGCCAGCGGGAAGCGGCGTGCTGCCTGGAGACTGATGCCAGCCTCGTCCGGTGTGCAGGGCCCCGGCGAGATGATGACGCGATCATAGCCGCGCTCCAGCAACTCATCGACGGTGGCGCGGTCGTTGCGCACGACCTCAATGTCATGCGCCGGCGTGGCCAGCTCCCCCAGATATTGCACAAGGTTGTAGGTGAAGCTGTCGTAGTTATCGATCACGAGCACGCGCACAGCCACAACAGTAACGTGAGGGGGGGGCTCTTTCGAGCCCGCCCCTCACCCGACACCCCGAGACTGCCTGGGCCTCAGACCGCGGCGCTCTCAGGCCGCGGGCGCGCAGACCGCGCGCACCGGCTGACGGCTGCTGAAGCTGGCCTGCGCCCCGTCCGGCGGATTCTCAGACAACCGTATAGGTTCTCGGTTTGACGTAGGTGGCGGTCCACACCATCACCAGACCAAACTCGGTCGCGACAATGCCGATCGCAAACAGGGCCACACCGATCCAGGAGATGTTGCCCTGACCGGCCAGCTCCTGGAAGTTGGCGCGCTGGGACTCCAGTAGCGGCACCACATCACCACTCATGTAGGCGGCAAATGCTGGTGCGCTGCGCACCGGCGCACCAGCGAAATTGGTGAGCTTGGCGGTCCCCGGGATACTGTCCCAGCCACCGGTCACAGTCGGAGCGTTGACGATCGTCTGGTAAAGCGCCGGGAAGCTTGTCTTCAGGACGCCCAGCAAGTGTGCGGGCGAGAGCTTAAGGTTCACCGCCAGGAACGCCTCAAGGCTCGGCAGCTCCGCGCTCACCGAGCGCAGCGGCAGGGCCTGCAGCAGTGCGGTGGTGTGCGGGAAGTCCTTCTTAAGCAGCCCGCGCACGGCAGGCTGTGAGAGGCCGCTCTTCTGGGACACAAGCGCCACCAGCTTCGGTACCTCCGCGGATGCTCCGCCTGCCGAATTGATGATCGGCTGTTGCATCCTGATGATCGCGTCGACCATGTTGATGCCAGCACGGTCAGCCGTCACCCGATCCTTCTGAAAGACCGGCTGCAGTGCGGTCAGCATCGTCTGACCGTGGTCCACGCGAGAGTTCAGCTTCAGGCCGATCTCCAAGCCGATCGCAACCACACCGACGATCGGCACCAGCACTGCGGCGCCCAGCGCCGCGGTGCGGCTGATCCCACGGAAGCTCACCACGACCATGACCGCCGCGAACAGAGCCACCACGCCGCCGATCACCAACAGCAGCAGCGGAATCCAGTTCAGGGTGCTCCACGCGAAGCTCTCAAAGTTGCCGTGCTGGGCCCTGAGCGCAGGGACCAGATCCTTCTGTAAGTAGTCACGAAGCTGTGGCACCGTGCGCACCGGAGTGCCGTCAAAGCGCGTCAGCGAACTTACGCCCGGGACGTTCTGCCAGCCGGAGCTCACCACCGGAAGGGTGCTGACCGCTTGGTATAGGGCCGGGAACTGCACCTTCAGAGTGGTCGCAAGCTGCGCGGGCGCGATCTTCAGCGTGTGGGCCAGAAACAACTCCAGCCCTGGCAGCTCGGCGCTGACCGAAGACAGCGGGATCGCCTCAAGCAGCCCGGTGGTGTGCGGGAAGTTCTTCTGAAGCTCAGCCCGAACGGCAGCCTGGGAAGCACCGGTCCTGCTGGCGATGAGCGCGATCAGCCCAGGCACTTCAGAAGCGGCGCCACCCTGAGCGGTTATGATCGGCGTCGCCATGTTGACATCGGCTGAGACAAAGGCGACGCCCGCTGCGTCCCCCGCCAGCCGCTGTGTGGTCATCGCCGGCTTGGCGGCGCCGAGCAGCGTCTGTCCTGCCTCCAGACGCCCAAGCAGGTTGAAAGCGAGGATGAGCGTGACGATCAACACGCCCACCACAAACACCACAGTCCACTGAGCGACTCCCAGCGGGTAGCGATGCCTGCCACCTGATACAAGATTCGTGGACGTCGTCGACATAGCCACCTCCCGGCTTACAGTTTCCCCAACGCGGACGCCCATGTCCGGGCGGCCGGCGCAGGCTCGGCGTTGGCCCTAGGATTTTAGTTAAACGCCCGGATAACGGCTGTGAGCCGCCCATCCAAGCAGGCCTGGCCAACGCCTGGCCAACGCCACCTCCAAACAGCGGTTGGCGGTCACTCCCAGTCGGGCTGGGAGACCGCTGTGGCGATGGCTGTCAGCACCGCTTTGGCTTTGGCAACCGACTCCTCATACTCGTACTCCGGCTTGGCGTCTGCGACGGTGCCGCCACCGGCCTGGATGTGGGCGACGCCGTCCTTGATCACCACTGTGCGGATGTGGATGCAGGTGTCCATCTCGCCGCTGTAGCTCACGTAGCCGATCGCTCCGCCGTAGCCTCCGCGCTTGACCGGCTCCAGCTCGTTGATGATCTCCATGGCACGCACCTTTGGAGCGCCGGAGAGCGTACCCGCAGGCAGCACCGCCCGCAACGCGGCAAGTGCACTGACACCGTCGCGCAGCCGACCGCTCACCTTGGAGACGATGTGCATCACATGGCTGTAGTTCTCGACAACCATGAAGTCGTCCACCTTGACACTGCCGTACTCACTGACCCTGCCGATGTCGTTGCGGCCAAGGTCAACCAGCATCACGTGCTCGGCGCGTTCCTTCGGGTCGGCGAGCAGTGACTGCGCGGTAAGGGCGTCCTTCGCCGGGTCACCATCACGTGGGCGGGTACCGGCGATGGGTCTGGTTGAGACGGTTCTGCCGTTGACCGTCACCAGCGGCTCCGGACTTGCGCCGGCGATCTCAAAGTCTCCAAAGTCCAGAAAGTACATGTAAGGGCTCGGGTTGACGGCGCGCAGACCGCGGTAGATGCTGAAGGCGCTGACCGGCACGGGCGCCGACCAGCGCTGCGAGGGCACCACCTGAAACACGTCGCCGGCGTAGATGTAGTCGATGATTCTTGCCACGTTGGCCTCGAACTGCTGGCGCGTCAGGTTCGAGCGGAACTCCGGCATCACCCGCTGAGCCTGGCTGACCGCGGTGGCGGGCACCGGTCCGGCCAGGATCCGGCGGACCTCATCGATCTTCGCGTGAGCCGTCTGATCGCTGTCTTGCGGGTAGCGGTTGGCCACGACCGTCACCGTGCGTTTCAGATGATCAAAAACAAGGACCGTGTCGGTCAGCATCAGCGCCAGGTCTGGCAGCCCGATCGTGTCGGGCTTGGCTGAAGGTAGCCCTTCAACGCTGCGCACCAGGTCGTAGGCAAACATGCCAACCGCCCCTCCGGCAAAGGGCGGCAACCCCGCAGCCGGGGTGACGTTCACAGCGTCAAGCGCCTGTTGAGCCAGCTCATATGGATCACCTGGGTCACCGAGCGACCAGCGCAGCACTGTACGAGGACGGTAACCGATGAATGAGTAACGGCCGACCGAACCGTAGTCAGCCGACTCAAGCAGGAAGCTCGGGGAACCTCCGCCGGCACCGCGCAGCTTCAGGAAAGCAGCGACCGGCGTCTCGGTGTCATCGATCCAGGTCTCAGTGACCTGGACGGTTTCACCGGCGTCTGGCATCAAGCACCCTCTGTGCGTCGGCGAGCGTCAACGCACGGCTGGCCAGCAACACGGAGAGGTGGTAGAGCAGGTCAGCCGCCTCATTGGCAAGGCGATCATCGCTCTCCTCCCGTGCGGCGCGCGCCACCTCCTCAGCCTCCTCCTGAACCTTTTCACCGATGTGGCCCGGGTCGGCCAGAAGCTGAGCGGTATAGGAGCCGTCGGGACGCTCCTCAGCACGCGAGGAGATGGTTCGCTCAAGCTCAGACAACACCTCAAATGGCGCCCGGACATCAACGTCACCCCTGTAAAAGCAGGTTGTCTGCCCGGTGTGACAGGCGGGACCGGCAGCATCGACGATCGCCACCAGCGCATCAGCATCGCAGTCGTAGCGCAGCGCGACCACACGTTGCACATTGCCTGAGGTCTCCCCCTTGTGCCAGATCTCCTGCCTGGAACGGCTGAAGAAGTGCGTCTCTCCGGTGGCCTGCGTGAGCGCCAGGGACTCCGCGTTCATGTAGGCGAGCGTCAGGACCGCGCCGCTTGAGGCGTCTTGCACAACGCACGGGATCAGTCCGTTCCCATCAAAGCTCAGGTCTGAAGCGTCCATCATGGGTTTTTAGTCTACGGAGCGCGTGCGCGCAGCGTAAAACCGGGCCTGCTACTCGATCCCCAGCCGATCAAGCAGGTGCTCATCGGTGCGCCAGTGGCGCCGGACGCGAACCTGCAGGGCGAGGTGAACGTCGCCGCCGAGTTCGCGTTCAATGCCGCGCCGAGCGCCTGTGCCGATCGCCTTGATCATGTGTCCGCCCACACCAACCAGTATCCCCTTCTGGGACTCGGTCTCGACCAGCAGCGCGGCCTGCACCCGAAACCGGCCAGGCTCGGTCTCATCGACCTGCTCGATCTCCACCTCGACGGCGTGCGGCACCTCCTCGCGGGTACGGATGAGCACCTGCTCGCGGACCAGTTCTGCAAGCCGGACCGCTTCTGGCTGGTCGGAACGCTGGCCGGCGCCAAAGTAAAAGGGACCCTCCGGCAGCAGCGAGACGAGGTGACTGAGAAGGTTCGCCACCCCGTCACCAGTACGGGCGGAGATTGGGAAGATGGCGTCAGACACGCCCAAATCAGCGGCCGCCTGCAGGGCCTGAAGCGTGTGACTGCGGTCGGCCAGATCAACCTTGTTGACCGCCAGCACAATCGGCGTGTTGGTGGTCCTCAGCAGCCCAGCGATGAACCGGTCGCCAGCGCCGATGCCCTGCTGAGCGTTGAGGACCAGCAGACAGCCGTCAGCGTCCTCGAGCTCGTGTTCAACGCGACGCTGCATCCGCTCAGTGAGCGCGTCCCGTGGACGCTGGACGCCCGGCAGGTCAACCAACACAAGCTGCCAGCCCGGGCCGCCAGTCACGGCTCTGATTGCTCGTCGGGTGGTTTGAGGCTTATCCGAGACGATCGCCACGTGACTGCCGACAATCGCGTTGGTCAGAGTTGACTTGCCGACGTTAGGGCGCCCGGCCAGCGCAATGAACCCCGACCGGGTGTTCAGGCTCGCCAGCTGACTCATCTCACCCAGCGCATCAGCTCGTCCTGGACCGCCAGCATCTCACCATCGTCGCGCTCATGATCCATGCCGGCCAGATGCAGCGCTCCGTGCACCACCGCCTCCCGCAGGTCGGCGGTGTGTTCGGGGCAGATCACAATGTCGCCCAGTTCGCGCGGACCCGCGGACTCTTTATCCTCATCAACTCCAAACGACAGCACATCGGTCGGCTCGTCAATCCCACGGTAGTCACGGTTGAGCGCTTGGATCCGCTCCGCCGCGACAAACTCGACCGCCAGGTGGCCGTCCTGGATATCCGCGGACGCAAGCGCCAGCACGCAAAGCTCGCTCACCTCAAGCGCGGTCGGCGCGTCAGCGCCGAGCATCTCCACACCCAGCACCTCAATATCCAATCCTTCGGCGCTCACGAGACCAACCGCAACATGGTCACGCCCGCTTGGCGGGTCGCAGCTCCGGTGCCAAGCGTTGCGCATGGCGATCATAGGCGGCGACGATCCGCCGAACCAGCTTGTGGCGGACCACGTCCTCCTCACCGAAGCGGACAAAGCCAATGTCCTCGACGCCGTCAAGGATCTCCGCCACGACACTGAGCCCGGATGCCTGCTCGCGGGGAAGATCAACCTGAGTGATGTCTCCGGTCACAACCACTTTCGAGTTGAAGCCCAGGCGGGTGAGAAACATCTTCATCTGTTCAGGCGTGGTGTTCTGCGCCTCATCCAGGATGATGAAGCTGTCGTTGAGAGTGCGCCCACGCATGAACGCCAGCGGCGCCACCTCAATCACGCCGCGCTCCATGTACTGACTGAACTTCTCAGGCTCGAGCATGTCATGCAGCGCGTCAAACAGCGGCCGCAGATACGGGTCGACCTTGGCCATCAGGTCGCCGGGCAGAAAGCCGAGGCGCTCGCCGGCTTCCACCGCCGGCCGCGTCAGGATGATCCGGTTGACCTCCCGGCGATGCAGTGCGGCCGCGGCGATCGCCACAGCCAGAAAGGTTTTGCCGGTGCCGGCGGGGCCGATCCCGAAGGTGATCGTGTTTTGACGGATCGAGTCGACGTAGCGCTTCTGGTGAACTGTCTTGGGAGCAACCGTGCTGGCACGATGACGCCAGATCACGTCGTCAAGGATCTCGGCCGGGTCAGCGTCTTCGTCCAGCGCTTGTGAAACCGCCTCGATCGTGCCGGGCGCCAGTTCATGGCCCTGCCTGACCAGCTCATCCAGGGTACGCACAACCAGCGCTGCCGCCTGGACCGCCTGCGGGTCACCGTCCATGGTCAGCAGGTTGCCCCGCAAAAACAGCGCACAGTCAACGTGTTCGCTGAGCGTGTTGATGATCTTGTCGCCGCTGCCAGCCAGCTCAGCCGCGACCGCATTGTCAAGCTCGATCTGGGTTCGCATACATCTCCTCTACGACTCTAACCGCCGCCCGCCTTCAACGCGCGGATCGCTGGTGCACGAACCTGTTGCAGAACGCTCAATTGCCGTTTAAGGATACGACGGCTCCGTGACAGACCGGCGGGAGCCTCCTTGAGCCCCGCTCCACCGACCGTTTGCAGGCAGCACCCGGCGGTCCGCACCTAGCCAAGCCCCGCCTTCTGCAAAAGCAGCGCCGTCCAGCCGCCGTGCTCGCGCCTGCGCGTCTGCACGTAGCCACACCCGGCGAAGGCTGCGGACACGCCGTCCGCCTCCTCGACGAGCAGCCCACTGGCGATGATCTGGTCCGGATGGTCGAGATCATCGGCCGCCATGCGCTGCGCCCAAAGGTTCAGCAGCGGTGCCAGCAGGTTGGCGAGCACCAGGCGCGCAGGCATAACCGGCTCTGAACGCAGGTCAAACAACCGCACCGCGCTCAGCTCAACGTGGTTGACAGCAGCGTTGGCGGCCGTTGCCTGGAGGCACACCGGATCGTAGTCAAGGGCGGCGACCGACGGCCAGCCAAGCTTGGCGGCAGCAATGGCCAGGACTCCAGAGCCGCAGCCGACATCCACCACCGCAGAACCCGATGCTGGCGGGCCAGCCATCTCCAGCAGAAACTCCAGGCAAAGGCGTGTGCTGGCATGGGCGCCGGTGCCGAACGCCCGCCCAGGATCGATGACCAGGTCAAGCTCCGTGTCCGCCGGCGGCTCCCAGGGAGGACGTACGCAAAGCCTGTTGCCCAGAACCAGCGGCCGATGAAACTCACGCCAGCGTTCCGCCCAATCGTCGGCGAGCGCCGTGGTGGAAAGTCCGATGAACGCCCCGCCCGCCACCGCCTGCAGGTCCGGCGGCTGCGGAAGTTCGCCCGGATCGCCGTAGAGCGCGTACTCAACGGTACCGGCGTCAACGTCCACCTCCTCAACCCCGTTGGGCGCAAGCTCCAGCAGCTCCGCAAGGACGATCTCGGCGTCGTCGCGCCGAACGCGCAGGGCCAGCCTCAGCACCGCTTACTGCCGATGCTGAAGAGACCGTCGCAACTTGGCAAAGACACCCTGATGCGTGGACACGTTCTCAGCTTTGAGCGTGTCGGCAAAGGCTTGCAACTGTTCACGCTGGGCGTGGGAGAGCCCACGCGGGGTTACGACGTTGACAACTACTTTCAGATCACCGTTACGACGCGTCCGCAGTGATGGCATGCCTTTACCACGCAACGTGATCACATCGTGTGGCTGGGTACCGGCCGCGACCTCAACCGACTCTGGCCCGTCGAGCGTCGGCACCTCAACCGTCGTGCCGAGCGCGGCCAGCGGGCTGGCCACATCCACGGCCGTGATCAGATCGTCACCGTCGCGCATGAAACGCTGATCCTCGCGGACCCGCACAAGCACGTATAGATCCCCAGCCGGACCGCCGTGCTCGCCCGCGTGGCCCCTGCCGCTGACGCGCACCCTCTGGCCGTCAGCGATCCCTGCGGGAATGTCAACTGAGACGTTCTGAGTCACCATCCGGCGTCCCCTGCCCCGACAGGTGTGACACGGCGTGGCGGCAACCCGCCCGTCACCGTGGCAGCGGTCGCAGATGGCTGCGCTCACCATCTGCCCGAAGGCCGTGCGCACGACCGTGCGCACCTGTCCCTGACCGCCGCACTTTGGGCAGGTCTCAATGGGGGTGCCAGGCTCAGCACCGTTGCCGTGACAGTCCTCGCAGAGCACCACGGCGTCAAAGCTGAGCTGTGTCGAGACGCCACTGGCCGCCTCTGCCAACGACACCTCGGCGGCGACCTGTACGTCAGCGCCCTGGGCCGGTCCGGTCGGACCGCCACCGAAACCTCCAAATGCACGCCCCATGCCGCCACTGAACAGCGCCTCAAACAAATCTGACATCGAGCTGAACCCGTCGAAGTTCGGCGCATAACCGCCGCTGCGCAGCCCGTCATGTCCGTAGCGATCGTAAGTTGCGCGGCGGTCAGCGTCAGAGAGCACCTCGTAGGCCTCGGCGGCTTCCTTGAACCGTTCCGCGGCGGCGGGGTCATCTTTGTTGACGTCAGGGTGCAGCTCGCGCGCCAAGCGTCGGAACGCCTTCTTGATCGACGTCTCGTCGGCACCACGGGCGACGCCAAGAACCTCGTAGTAATCCCGCTTGGGAGTGGATGCGCTCATCGTTGCTCGTAAACCTCATATACAAACCGCGACAGCTGCGCCGCCGCGTCACGCACGACACTCATCACCAGCGGGTAGTCCATCCGCAACGGACCGATGACCGACACCGCGCCCAGGCCGCGCTGCGGCAGCCCGTATCCGGCCGCCACCACCACCAGCGAGCGCAGCGCCGGCTGACCGTTCTCCGCGCCGATGCGCACGCTGACCCCTGGCTCGCCAAACGCCGCACGCAGCAGCCCAAGCATCGCGGCGCGGCGCTCCAGCATCTCCATCAGCGTGTTGAGCTCCACCAGGTGGCCGCTGCGACCATGAGCCAGCAACCGGGATGCCCCCCCGATGTACACGGCGTCCTCGGGGGATTCGGTCAGCTCGGTGAAGGCCGGCAGCAGGGTCTCTAGGAACTCACTCTCGGAGCGCGACAACGACGGATCCAGCAGACGCTGTGTGAGGCGACGAGCGCCCAGTCCAACGCCAACCAGGCGCTCATTCAGATAGCTGCCGGCCCAATCAGCAAGACCGGGGTCGATCGGGCTGGGAAAGTTAAAGAGCCGCTTGCTGACACCGCCGGTCGAGGTGATCACCACCACCATGAGCACCTCAGCATGGAGTGTCAGCACCTCCACACGACGGACCGTGGCGGTGCTGATCGACGGTGCCGTGACCACCGCCAGCAGGTTGGTCACCTTGGAGATCGTCTCGGTCGTCACGCGCATAGCCTCCTCCAGCTCGCTGCGCGTCAGCGAGAGCCTCAGCGGCGGCGTATCGGCCTCTGCTGGCAGCAGGCGATCTACAAAGTAGCGATAGCCAGCCTCAGTGGGAACGCGCCCCGCGGAGATGTGAGGCTGCTCAAGCAGGCCTGCCTCTTCAAGACTCGCGAGTTCATGCCGAATCGTTGAAGGCCCCCATTCAAAGCTTTCAGCAAGCGCCTTGGAACCAACCGGCTGGCCGTCTTGCAGATACTCCTGCACGACACGACGCAGAACCTGTTCCTGGCGATCCGACAACATGCCGATGAAGTGTAGGAGTGCGTTGGATCCGCTCACCTGAGCCGCAGTTCAGCGGTGGCGCCTTTGATGAGCCGGACGTCACCCTGCACCGCGTCGAGCTGAACGTCGGCGAGTCCGTCCGTCACGGCGCGGACCTCCCCGCGGACCACAATCTCTTGACCGATCCTTCCCATCCCACGAAATGAGACCGACAGTGAACGCAGCGCCGTCGGATCGTCACCGGCAGCCTCCGTTGCCGCCCGCGCGACCTGCGCCATTGTCCAGAGCCCGTGCAGAATACAGCCGGGAAGACCCACCTCCCGGGCAAAGTCCTCGTCGATGTGAATCGGGTTGAAATCCCCGGACGCTCCCGCGTAGCGGATAGCCACGTAACGGTCGGGCGTGACGCGCAGCTCGATCAGATCACCAGCCGCAAGCCGGTCAGCCATCTACTCACCACCTCGGACGATCGTGGACCAGAACCCCTCACAGGTCGTCTCACCGCGCTGATTCACGGACACAGAGCGGAAGCGGTCAAAGCGCATCCCCGCTCGCTCGCTGATGTCCTCAACGCTCAGCGAGGTGGTGACCTCATCACCGGCAACCACCGGCACGCCCCAGCTGAACTGTTGCGAGCCGTGGACCAGATGAGCAAAGTCCAGTTCCAGGTCCTCATCGAAGAGGGCGAGCTGGAAGGCGCTCGACGCGTAAACCACGACGAACATCGGCGGCGCCAGCAAATCACCGTATCCGGCGGCCCGGGCCACCTCAAGGTCAAAGAACAGTGGGTTGGACTCACCAACGGCTGCCGCGTACTCACGTATCTTCTCACGGCCCACCGCGTAAACGGTCGGCACGTATTGCTTGCCGATCTGGTCAACTGGCAGAAACATGATTGGAGTCTTGCACAGGCACGAGCCGCTGGCCTGATCGGTGAGGTTTGGTCCGTTCTGCGTGAGAGTTTCAACGGCATTGGGGCATGTCGGGTCAGGGATGCTCATGTGTTCCGACGCGGCCATGAACCGCCGCGTGAACCCGCCGACAGCGCCGGCCGGCCGACCCTTTAGCAACGCGGGGAAGGAAATATCCCGCCACGGGATATTTCCTTCCCCCCGTGTGGCTTGGGGCTCTCCTGAGGCATCGTCCTCTTCCGTGGCGCGCCCCCGCCTACGGCACTTGCGACGGGAACGGCTGGCGAAACCAGCCCTCAGCCGGCCTGGTTTTCAGCCAGTGCAACTAACCTGGTTTTAGGCCGGTCTTGACGTATCCACCACACCTCTCACCCGTGATGGATTGACAAACGGGATCCGGCCACCCCACCGCACCGCGGATGAGACAATCGCAGTGCAATCCCTCCACTCAACTGACCTCAAAGGAGAGCCATGCCTTTAGCACTTGGCACCACTGCACCCGACTTCCAGGCTGAGACCAGCATCGGACCGATCAGCTTCTATGACTGGATCGGCGACTCCTGGGTTGTTTTGTTCTCTCACCCCAAGGCCTACACACCGGTCTGCACCACCGAGCTCGGCTACGTGGCCAAACTCGAACCGGAATTCAAGCGCCGCAACGTGAAAGTGATCGGCCTGTCGGCGGACACTGCGGAGGACAACCGCAACTGGACCAGTGACATCCAGGAGACTCAGGGGACAGCGGTCAACTACCCGATCATCGGTGACGCCGACCTCAAGGTCTCCAAGCTCTATGAGATGCTTCCAGCCGCCGCTGACGAGAGTGGCAAGCGCACGGCCGCCGACAACATGACGGTACGTAACGTCTTCATCATCGGCCCCGACAAGAAGATCAAACTGATCCTCGTGTACCCAATGAACGTCGGCCGCGACTTCCATGAGGTGCTGCGCACGATCGACGCGCTGCAGCTGAGCGAGCGCTACGAGGTTTCCACCCCAGCACAGTGGAAGCCGGGCGAGAAGGTGTTCATCTCCGGCTCGGTCAGCAACGAGCAGGCCAAAGAGCGGTTCGGCCAGTGGGAAGAGCCCAAGCCCTACATGCGGATCATCCCCCAGCCGTAACCACACCACCCAGTCGCCACATGGCCCCGCCGCG